>JBGPKK010000244.1:0-6257 GCA_041485905.1 Vicinamibacteria bacterium | reverse complement strand
TGGGCGGCGTTCATCCCGCGCTCGCGTTGGTGCCAATCGTTCCATTTTTTCCCCACGGGTTACGTGATCGAGGTCTGCTTGTCGAGCCGGCGCCGCAGGCTCACGATACGCTGACGCTTTTCGAGCGCTGGTGGCGCCTTCCCGTGGAAGGCGTGCTTCTCTTGTTCGGGCTGGTCAATGCCGGCGTCCCATTACACGGCATTGAGGAAGGCATGTGGGCGATCCCGATTGCCGCGCTCGCCCGGCCGATCGGCATCGTCGCGGCTGCCGGGGTGGCGATCGCCGCGGGACTGCATCTCCCGCAGCGCGTCGGCTGGCGGGAAATCGTGGTGGTTGGATTCACCACCACGATTGGACTCGTCTTTGCTTTGTTCTTTGCGACGGCCGTGATGCCGCCGGGGCCGCTCCTGCTCGAGATGAAGATGGGCGCGCTCATCACCATCGCGGGGAGTGGCCTGGCGTTCGCCGCGGCCCGATTGCTCCGGGTCGGGCGATTCGCCCGATGAGGGCCGAACGACCTCCAGCCTGCGCTTCGCGCGGAGCTGGCCATCACCTGTTCACCGGGTTGGTCGCGCACGCACGGGCGACGGAGCGCACCGCAGTCGGGCGGCCGATGGCTGCGGCGATCTCTCCGTACGCCCGAGTCTCTCCATGCGGAATCGTCCCGGGCCCCTGCCACACCTGCCACTGAAATGCGGTGGCCTGCACGTGCAGCGGCAGGTCCACCCGCGGCTCCGACCGGCCAGGCGCGCCAGGATCTCGGTGGTCCATGCCGTAAACGATCCGGCTGCCGCGACGAGGCGTACTGGGACGAAACCGCTCGCTTGGTGATGGACTACTTCGAGTTCCAAGCTGGTGCTCTCTACAGCGAGACGCTCGAGGAGAGATTCATGGAGCGGTCACTGTTGACCGTTTGCATCCGTCCGCGCTTCAGGATCGCTGCCGGGTCGGGCCGATCATTGACGCTGAGTCCGCGACCATCGGGCGGGCGATTTGCCGCATAATGAACGCTGCAGAATTCGACCGGGCGACATCCGGTGAGCGCAGGAGGAGGCAGACATGCTGGATAAGAGGATTCTCGGCGGCATCCCCCTGGTGCCATTGCTGGCAGCGGCGTTCATATCGGGCTGCGGGAAGACCGAACCGGCGTCGCAACCGCCGGCCACGACAACTACGGCTCCTGCTGGCGCGCCCGCGGCAGCTCCCGCGGCGGCTCCGGCTCCTCAGCAGGCCGCGGCTCCAGCCGCGCAGCCAGCCGCAGCGCCGCAAGCCGCGACGCCGGCCCCGCTAGCGAGCCAGCAGTTCAACGAGAACCCCGACCTGAGATGCGACGTGCTGGAGGTTCGGCGTGTCAGCGGCGGCGCTCTCCTCGTCAGATGGCGGCTCATCCGTGCCGCCGCGGCGGCGGGCGGCGGACTCGTCGCCGGACAGCAGCCGGCGACGATCCTCCACAACTGGAGCTGGGATGGCGTGTACTTCACCGATCCCGCAGAGAACAAGAAATACGGAGGCCTGAAGGATTCGGGAGGGCAGTGGATTTCCCAGGGTGACGCGAAGAACTATTCACCGGGCGACCAGCAGGTGATCTGGATGAAGTTTCCCGCGCCTCCTCCCTCCTCGAGCAAGATCACGTTCGTGTTCCCTGGCTTTCCGCCGTTCGAGGACCTGCTGGTTTCGTAGCGAGGAGCGCTCGAGATGAATCGACGCGTGCTCGGCGTCTTTCTGCTCGCCGTCTTCGTCGCCAGGGCGGAGCGCGTGTCGGCGCAGAAGTATCGGATCGACGACCCGGTTCCTCCCGACGCCAAAGGTCTCGTGCTCTCGATGTCGGGAGAAGTCCGGACGATCCAGGGCCTCGCGTCGCAGGTCGCGGGGCGCACGGAGCCTCTGGCGGCGGCGCTCTCGGACCTTGGCGCCAGGACAACGGAGACGGAGATCCGCATCGCCATGTCGGCGGACGTGCTCTTCGACTTCGACAACGCGGACGTCAAGAAAGAGGCCACGCCGTCGCTCGAGAAGGTCGTGACCGTGCTGAAGTCCTACCCGCGCTCTGAAGTCACGATCGAAGGTCACACCGACGCGAAGGGCCTGGAGCCGTACAACCAGAAATTGTCGGAACGGCGCGCGACATCCGTCCGGCAGTGGCTCGTGGTGAAGGGCGGCCTCGGCAGCATGCACTTGCTCACCAGCGGCTACGGCGCGAAGAAGCCCGTCGCTCCAAACCTCAAGCCTGACGGGTCGGACAACCCGGAGGGCCGGCAGAAAAACCGCCGGGTGGAGATCGTCGTCCGGAAGTGAGCCCGCCATCATCCGCAACGGTGAGCGTGCGACCGATTTGATGCAAGAACAGGTCGTCAACGGGCTGCCCGCAGTGAGGCGTCACCTGGGGACCGTCCAGTTCACGTGGGTTTGGCAACAGGATAACTACCTTGCCCTCGGCGCGTTCAGACATCGGCCAGCGTCAGGGGGCGAGGAGCCTTGCCATCGATGTCTGTGAAGCCGTACTCCACTGCAAGGCTAGCGGCCACCAGCACGGTTCCGGTGTGCCGCATGACGTGGGGATCCCCGGCAAGCGCCGCGACGGCACGTCCGATGAACTCGGGGGATTCTGAATTGGTGAGGTCGAGCCACGCGGCCGCCTCCATGACCTTCTCCGTCCTCACCAGTCCCGGGTACAGCGACACGGCCGTGACTCCATAGGGCCGCAATTCGATGGCCATATCGGCGGTCATCTTGTCGGTCGCGGCTTTCGACACCCCATAGGCGACATTCGCGATGTGCTTCTGTGCCGCCCAGAATGAGATGTTCACGATCAGCCCGCGCCGGCTGGCGACCATAGTCCGTGCCGCCAGCTGGCTCGCGTGGTAGTGCGCGCGCACTCCTGCGCTGAACATCGCGTCCCAGCGCCAAAGGGGCTGTTCCCAGAACGGCTTGGCCCACGTGAATGCCCCGTCCTCGACCATCCGCTCGTATCCGCCCCAGACGTTGTTAACGAGGATGTCGATCCCGTGAGTCTCCCGAGCGACGCGCTCGAACGCGGCCGTCACCTCTGCATCCAGCCGGTGGTCGCAGCGAATACCGGTGATGTGCTCGCGGTGATCAATGACGGGTGCGCCATCGTGCACCGAGCGGCCGGTAACGAACACCCGCGCCCCGTAGTGAGCAAGCGCGCTTGCGATCCCGCGGCCAACGCCGAAGGTCCCCCCGGTGACGACGGCGACATTGCCTTCTAGAGTTTTCATCGGCGATGATATAGCGAAAATACGGGCCAACTGTCAAGAAACGGGGTCGTCTGCACGCGGTGGCAGCGGGTCGTTTCCGTCGCTGTCTTTCGAACGAATGCGCCCGTCACGACCATGGACGGCAAGATCAACCTTGTCGTGTTGGGCTTCAGTACGCCCGTTCGTGATCGCGTTGTTCTGCCGGTTGTGTGTCGAGAGGGAGCGACGGCCTGTCAGAACTGCAAGCTTCGGCGACAGAATTGTGAGGCGCGCTCGCGCAAGTTCGCGCAGAACTCCCGAATCGTTGTGGCGCACTCCTTGCGTCGGCTGTCGGGATGCCTCACTATCAGGCTCGGCCTCTGCTCGTCACGCTCGCGGCGGTCGCCGCGCTCGGCGGTCTCGTCGCTGCCGCGGCCAGCACGATCGGCGGCGCCATTCCGGGTCCGTTGCCCATGTTCCCACCCGACAACTGGTGGAACCTCGACGTCTCGACCGCGCCGGTCGATCCGTCGTCAGCCAGCTACATCGCCTTCATCGGATCGACGCGAACGACGCATCCCGACTTCGGCGGAGACGTCGCGCCGGGCAGCGCGCAGGTGTACGGCTTTCCGTACGCGGTCGTGGACAGCACGGTGACGCCGCGCGCGGTCCAATTCCAGTACTCGGAAGAAAGCGACGGCGTCGATCACGCGACGAATCGGAGCGTGCCGTTCTATCCCATTCCGGACGAGGCGATCACTGAGGCGCACTGGATCGAGGGCGGCGATCGGGGCAACATCGACCTCCGCAGCAACAGCGATCGCCACCTGCTCATCGTCGACCGAGATCATCGTCATCTCTACGAGCTGTATAACGTGTTTTACGATGGCAGCCAGTGGCACGCCGGTTCGGGCGCGTTCTTCGATCTCAACGCGAACGCCCGCCGTCCGGACGGGTGGACGTCGGCCGATGCCGCGGGGCTCGCCGTGCTGCCGGGGCTCGTACGGTACGACGAGGTGTTCGGGTCCGATGAGATCGGTCACGCGTTTCGCGTGACCGTGAGGGCCACAAACGGCTACGTGTACCCGGCATCGCACCGCGCGGGGTCAACCCCGGGCGCGCTGCCAATGGGTGCGCGCCTGCGGCTGAAGGCGAGCCGCGACATCTCGGGGGTTTCGCCCGACGTGCAGAAGATCTTCCGCAACATGCAACGATACGGTCTGATCGTGGCGGACAACGGCTCGGACCTATACGTGAGCGGCACGTATGACACGCGTTGGGACAATGACGTGCTGAACCCCGCGTTCCGCACACTGACGGCGAATGACTTCGAGGTGATCACGCTCGGATACCGACCGACCAGGCCGACTTCGCCAACAAACCTCCGCATCGTCGGTCACTGAGCGGATTGTCAGCCTGTGATTTTCTCCCAAGCCGGCAACGAGTCTGTTCGGTACGCCGGCGGCTGCACGATGTTCTTGACGCCGCAGACCCAGCGGAAGGACGCAATCGCGTCGCGGCGCTCGAGCAGCGCCGTCAACAGCTCGCCGCACCGGCGGCAATGATATTGACTTGTTGAGTACCCGGGCGGGTCGGTCGAAAACTCTGGCCACGTCTCGGGCAACGGCCAGTGGTCGGCGACGTTGTGTGGAACCGCACGCGCATCGTGTGGATAAGACCTGACACGCCGTTACGCGGCGGGCTGCTCAGTACCTGGAGGCGAGCAATTGCGTCCAGGGCCAGATCGCGCCGAACACGTAGAGGAGCGTCAGGGCGGCGAGCGTCCAGTGGCGAGAGTGCACATGCAACGCAGCCGCGCAGGCGACGGCCAGTCCTTTGACGAAGATGATCGCCCCGCCGACCCCAAATGCGACGACGTACCAGGCCACGATAGGGTTGGCTTCGATCTCAATGCCGAATGTCTTGATGCCGAGATACGTGCAGGCGCCGTCCCAGGTTTGGGTGAACAGAAACGCGAGTATGACGACATGACCGAAGCGAGCTCGGGTGATCAGCGCCGCGGGCCTCGCCAAGGATTTCACGAGAGTGGCTCAGAGGATTGTGAAAGTTTGTGTCGACGGGGACCGTGCCGACCGGACGTGCCGACGAGCATGGCCTGCGTCACGCTATACGCGCGGCAAGCAGGGCTCCCCGACACGCCCTGCCAGGTCACGCGGCACGGTCCCGTGTCGCGTCTTGGGAGAGCAATAGCGAGGCCATACATGCCATCACCAACATCACCGTAAAAGTCGCGAGCGATGGACCGCGAGACGTCCCGGACGGCGACAAAAGGAAGCCGCCTGAGTGACTGCGCCTGCCAAGCCACCGCTGTCTCGGATAGCACGGGATGGCTTCGTGAGAGACCTCAATCCCCGGGCCAGCATCAACTCGGAGACGTCACGCAGGCTCACACCGAAGGGGTAGGGTTCCTGTTCCTATTGAGATCTGCCGCTGCCCGTCATTTCCACCAGAGCAATTTTATTGACACCGCTTTCCGCCATCACGATCTTGCCATCGTCGGTGGACTTGATATTGCGCACGACTCCGCCACCGCCCGGGATGATCCAGCTCTGGAACTTCTCGGTCTTGATGTCGAACCGCACGAGCACGTTCGGCTTGATCGCCGATTCGACGTACCAAATGGCGCCGCTCAAATAGGTGATGCCGTACGGTTGGGACTTCGGGCCGCTCGGAGACGACCATTCCGTCACTTTGCTCGTGTCTGGATCGAGCCGACCGAGATAGCCGCGGGAGTAGTCCGCGTACCAGATGATGTCGTCGGGACTAATCGCGATCCGCCGAGGCCGGCTCTCGGCACTTGGCAACTCGTATTCCCTGATGGCGAGCGTGTCGGGATCGATCCTGATGATCTTGTTGGTCCCAAAGTCGCAGACAAACGGAATGGCCTTTGAACTCATGACGACGCCGTACGGATTCGAGCGTTCCGTCGGAGTCTTCACGACCTTGATCTCGCCGGTCTTCGGGTTGAGACGACCGATGTAATTGCTGTTTTGTGCCGTGAAGAAGAGCATGCCGTTCGGCGCGAAGAGCGGCGTATGC
>JBGPKK010000243.1:0-6277 GCA_041485905.1 Vicinamibacteria bacterium | reverse complement strand
CGGCCATTGAGCGTCCGCACCGCGACTGGGCGAAAACGGCCATGGTGATCGGCGGGTCGAGCGCGGCGGGCGCCGGCCTTGGCGCGCTCTTTGGCGGCAAGAAAGGCGCGCTCATCGGCGCCGCAATAGGCGGCGGCGCGGGCACCCTCTACGAGGTGAAGCACTAATGGAGGACGTCGGATAAGGGCAAAGGGCAAAGGGGTGAGAGCTCAGAGCTGAGCGGGATAAACAGCTGGCTCTCGGCCTCTTTGCCCTTAGCCTTTTGCCCTTTGCCCTTCAGAAAAGCCGTCCGACCAGCGGATATCCCCAGAACAGACCCAGCACCGTGGAGAGGCAGCCGACCGTCAACGAGACGCCGCGGGCGATTGCATGATGCCGGGCGAGTTGGCCGAGCGGCCATCCGAGGATCCCTGACAGCGCCGCCATGCCGACCGTCGATCCCAGTCCAAACAGCGCCATGTAGGTGAGTCGCGCCGCCGTTGATGGCAGGGTCGCCAGGACGAGCGCCGTCAGCGCTCCGCTGCCGGCGAGACCGTGCACGGCGCCGACGAGCAGAGGACGCCGCGCGAGCGTCCAGCGGCCGATGTGCACGTGCGCCGGCACGCCCGGATGCACGTGCACGAGCCGGCCGTGCTGGTGCACGTGCGCCGGACCCTCGCGACCTTGGCGTGCCGCGCGGTAGATCGCACGCAGGCCGAGGCCGACCAGCATCACCGACACGCAGAATTCGAATGCATCGGATGCCGCCGCCGGCATTTCGGCGCGCAGGACCACGAGCACGGCGCCGGCTGTCACCAGCGAGAAGGTGTGCCCCAGACCCCAGCACGCGCCGAGCCACGCGGCTTTGGCGCTGCTGCGCTCGCCCGTGACGAGCGTCGACACGGCGGCGAGATGATCGGGCTCGAGCGCGTGCCGCATCCCGAGCAGCGAGCCGAGCCCCGAGCTGGCGACGAGTTCCAGAAGTGGCATAACGTCGGTTCGTCATTCTACGTGTTTTTGGCCGCCCAGGAGTTTCCATGAGAACTTCGCGATTCGTCGCGGCGCTCATCGGCGTCCTTACCGCATCGTTCGTGTCAGACACCGACGGTTATTACCTGGTGCAGCGAATTGCGGTGCCGGGGACTACCGTTGGGATTACATGGCCGTCGATGCCACGGCGCGGTGGGCTCTACGTCTCGCACGAGAAGGAAGTCGTCGTTACCGACGTCGCCCACCGGGCGGCCATGGACGCGTGTACGGGCAAGGTCGTTGGGACGATCGCCGGCCTTGGCGGCAAAGTGGAGCACGCCGTTGCCGACGCCGCGGCGGGGAGACCACATCGTGGTCATGACTCAGCGCTGGTTCGGCGCCTCGCGGTGCGAGTAGTGGATGATCTCGACATCCGAGATCGCAATCAGGCCCTCGGACACCATCGTCTCGAGGGTTGGCAGAAACAGCTCGATCTTCTCGGCCTCGTCGATGATGCAGATCATGACCGGCAGATCCGAGGACGTGAGCAGATGCTTGCGATGAATGCGGCTGCTCGCGCCATATCCTTCGATGCCACGGTATACCGTGGCGCCGGCGAGATCCTGACGCCGCGCCTCCTCGACGATGGCCGAGTCCCGTCGACCCCGCCAACTCCTTTCGTTCTGATTCACTGAATTCCGCCCAACGCTGCTGCACTCAATTCGGCCTCGCTTCTGCTCCCTCTTTGCCGCGGAAATACAGTCCCAACTGGATGGGCACGTGTTCGTCATCCGGCATATCGTTGGCCCGGCGCAGAGACGCGCCCGTTGGTCCGGAGGTCGTATGTCGCGCACAGGCGTTTCGGAATTCGTGGCCTATCTCGCTCGGTCTACAAGCGCCGTCATCTTGCTCGCTTTGGTACCGGCCCCGTTCCTTCACGCTCAGGCGTCGCAGACGGCGCCCCAACAGCAATCGGCGCACGAGGGGCAGGCGACGACCGTCAGGGTTTTCGCGTCCGATGCGGGTATGGTGCTGAACTTCGTCAAGCCGGACAAGACAGCGGACTTCGAGGCCATCATGGGCAAGCTCAGGGAAGCGCTGCAGAAAAGTGAGAAGCCTGGGCGCAAGCAGCAGGCCGCCAGTTGGAAGGTCATGCAAGCGCTCGAACCTGGGGCTAATGGCAGCGTGTTGTATGTGTTCCTGATCGATCCGGCGGTCAAAAGTGCCGACTACACTGTGTCGACCATTCTCGCGGAGGCGTTTCCTAATGAGGTCCAAGGTCTCTATAAGCAGTACGCCGAAGCGTACGCAACCGGGCAAAACTTCGTCAATCTGACGCTCGTGTCCGCCCTCGGTCAGTAGTCGCACTCGCGCGATTCCTGGTAACGGCTTGTCGCGCCGCTCGACCGGGCGGCGCTCGCCGGACTTTTCTTCAGTGCGATCCACACATGAACATCCTGGAGTTCACGCTCGCACTGGGCCTCGGATCTCTCTTCGCCGGATTTCTCGGCGCATTGACGGGGCTTGGCGGTGGCGTGGTCATTATCCCGCTACTCGTGTTGGGATTTGGCGTAGACATGCACTACGCGATCGGGGCCTCGCTGGTGTCGGTGATTGCTACGTCCTCGGGAGCCGCTGCTGCGTACGTGCGAGACGGCTACTCGAACATCCGCGTGGGCATGTTCCTGGAGATTGCCACGACGGTCGGAGCGCTGTCTGGCGCGATGCTCGCGACGCGCGTCCCGGCCAACGGACTCGCAGTCGTATTCGGGTTCGTGTTGATGTACTCCGCGTACCTGTCGCGGCAGCGATCGGCCGACTCGATGAGTCGCGCCGGAACCAGTCGGCTGGCCGCCGCGTTGCGACTTGATTCCACCTATCCGACAGTTACTGGTCTGCAGAGCTATCACGTTCAGAGGGTGCCCGCCGGATTCGCACTGATGTACGCGGCCGGCATCCTTTCGGGCCTGCTCGGGATTGGCTCGGGGGCCGTGAAGGTGCTGGCGATGGATCAAGCGATGCGCTTGCCGTTTAAAGTCTCCACCACGACGAGCAACTTCATGATCGGGGTCACGGCGGCGGCGAGCGCAGGAATTTACCTGCATCGCGGATACATCGATCCGGGGCTCGCCATGCCGGTCGTCCTTGGCGCGCTGTTCGGTTCGATGAAGGGAGCTCGCGTCCTCACGGCGGCGAAGGCTCGGTTGCTTCGCACGATCTTCATGTGGGTGATCGTCGTCCTGGTGTTGGAGATGCTGTACAGCGGCGTCACCGGCAAGCTGTGACGATGGGCACGACGTCAGCGGGCTGGACGGACGAGCAGTTCGATGCGGTGCTCGCGCGTGTGCTCCGCGGAGGAGTCCTGCTGTCGGCGACGGTCGTCGCCTGCGGAGGCGTGGTGTTTCTCGCGCGCCACGGGTTGCAGCGTCCCGAATATCACGTGTTCAGAGGCGAACCCGGCAGGCTGCGGACGATCAGGGGAATTATCTCAGATGCGATGAGACTCGGTGGTCGTGGTCTCATTCAGCTCGGCCTGCTGTTGTTAATTGCTACGCCAATTGCCCGTGTCGTTTTTTCGGTGATTGGGTTCGCGAGACAACGCGATTGGCTGTACGTCGTGATCACGCTCGCGGTCCTGGTTCTTCTGACCTACAGCCTGACGAACGGGTAGCCCGTTGCCTCCACAGGCTCGGGGCAGGCTCTTGAGCTTCCTCGGATCCAGCGATTTCCACCAGAAAATCCGGTCTGGACCGGATGCAACTCATCCCCAGCCGCACGGTATCGTCACGGTTGGAGCGGTGAAGCTGGATGCCCACGTTAGCGGGTGTCTTCGGAAGTCGATTCGCGTCGTGTTTGCCTGAGCGTTTTGACGTTCCAGGGAGGTGCACATGGGAATTCTGAAGTGGTCTTCCTCAGTCGGGGTGCTCGCGCTTGCTGGCACCGCCTGCCATACGCGTCCGCCGGCCATCTCGCCTTCGAGGACGTTGGCCGCGGCTCCGACAGTCCCATCGCGTCCGCCCGCACCGGCCGCGCCACCGGCGACCGCTCGGCCGGCGGCGGTTCCACCAAGCGAGGACGAACTGTTCCGCCGGAAGTCGCTCGACGAACTGAATGCCGAACACCCGCTGGCCAACGCCTTCTTCGACTACGACCAGAACACGCTCCGTGATGATGCCCGTGCGGCGCTGCAGAAGGACGCTGCGTGGCGGTCGAAATGGCCGCAGACGGCCATCAGCGTCGAGGGCTACTGCGACGAGCGCGGGACAGCAGAATACAACCTGGCGCTCAGAGAACGGCGAGCATCGGTCGTGAAGGAGTACCTTGAAGCTCTTGGCGTGAGCTCGGGTCGGAATTCACACGGTGGAAGGAGGCCCGATTCTGTCAGGAGTCCGATGAAGACTGCTGGTCGAAGAACCGATGAGGGCACTTCTTCATCATCGGGAAGTAAACCCATAGTGGACGCAGTCCTCAATCTCGGCTTGCCTGCGCCTATCGATCTCCAGGTGAGCGGGTCTGAGTTACGTGTGTCCGGACGTGGGCTCCGGTCTCGCAGCACGTATCCGGGCAATCGCGAACGTGAGATTCGTCGCGCACGGCTCGAACCCTGCTCGATTCGGACGCGCCCGACGAGGAACTCGAATCAGTCGGATCACAGGCGGCTGACGCCGATGGCGCACGGCGCCGCCTCCGAACGTTGATGCTTTACCGGATGTCGCGCGTGCTGACGTCCGCTCAGCCGTCGCAACTCACCGCACTCGCGGGAAACCGGGGCCGCGCTCGCCGCGACGCGACTCCGTGACGAAGGCGTAAGTCATCGATTGCGACGCTTTCAACGTCATGTGATAGCGTGCGCTCCGCACCTTCCCATACAATGATCCCGCGACGCGGTCTACCGTCTCGTCTCGTGCATGCCTGGGCGCTCGGTCTGTACGCACTCGTTGCAGTCGTCTTCAACTGGCCGCTGGTTCTTGCACTGAACACCAGTCTTCCGGGGCCGATCGGCGGCGACACGGGCGTCTACGTCTGGAATCTGTGGCTGTTCCGCCATGAAGTGGTCGCGCACGGTCGCTTTCCACTGTTCACGCACGAGATTCTGGCGCTCACGCCACCGGTCGATCTCAGCCTCCACAACTACACGTTGTTCGCTGACGCGCTCGCGTTCCCCCTCATTCCCCTGATCGGCGTGACGGCCACCTTCAACGTCCTCTACCTGGTCCTGTCGGCACTGACGGCGTGGTCCATGTTCGTGCTCGCGCGATCGATAGGGGTGCGCAGCGGGGAAGCGTGGGTGGCAGGGCTGCTGTTTGGCTTCTCGCCGATACTGATGGCGCGGAGCTCGGCGCATTTCAGTCTGGCCACCGCCGTGCCGCTGCCCCTTTTCGTCCTCGCGCTTCGCCGCGCCGAGCGCACCGCCGACTGGAGGTGGACGGTCGCGTGTGGCGCGATTGCGGGCTGGGCGTCCTTGTGCGATGCGTACTACGGCATCTTTTGCATCGTCATCGCGGCCTGTTATTTCACAACGCGCTACGTCCGGATGCGGATCAACGCCCATCGGCAGCGGTTCGCTGGGGCCGCGAGATTCGTCGATGCGCTGATCGTCTGTGCAGGCGCGGTGATTGTGTTTGTGCTGGCGACCGGTGGTCGGGATATCCGTGTCTTCAGTCAGACCATTGCCTTGCGGACGCTGTACAACCCTGTTCTGATCATCACGGTCCTGTTGATGGTCCGCGCGTTGCTTCACTTCAGGCCGGTGATGGCGTTGATGCCGCCGCCGCGGATCGCCATCGCCCGCTTCATCGTGGTTGCTGCGGCAGCTTGCGCCTTGCTGCTTTCCCCGGTGCTGTATGCGTTCCGTTACAGCGTGGCCGATGGCGCGACATTGCACGGTCCGAGCTACTGGCGGAGCACACCCGCTGGCGTGGACCTATTAGCGCTGTTCACGCCCAATCCCAACCACGCGCTGTTCGGGGGGCCGTGGAGGGCGTGGCTGACGACGCGCCCGAATGGGTTCGAGGAAAACGTCGCGTCGGTCACGCTGGTCGGTGTGGCGGTCGTCGCCGTGGCGGTACTGCGCTACCGGTTCCGGCCGCGCCGGGTGTGGGTCGTGCTTACGATGTTCCTCGGTGCCATGGCGCTGGGACCATTCGTCCACGTCGCGGGCATCAACACCTTCGTGCCCGGTCCGTGGGCCGTGCTCCGATACCTACCGATCGTCACCGCGACGCGGATGCCGGCACGGTACGCGATCCCGATGACCCTGACGTTTTCGGTGGTGTTCGCGTTGGCGCTGGCCCGGATTACGTCGCGGCATCCGGCGTACCGCCGCGCG
>JBGPKK010000242.1:0-6290 GCA_041485905.1 Vicinamibacteria bacterium | reverse complement strand
TACCGTTTGAGCAGCGGCGTCCAGTTGAGAATGACCGTGATGGGTGCGGACGCTGTTTCACTCTGAAGATTCGCGGCTGGACGCGAAATGAGGAACCGCTGGCCGTCCGGGGAAACGGCGTAGGTGTGGGAGTTGAAGCCGCCCGACGGAAAAGGCTTCACGTACACCTCATAGCGGCCCGTCTGATTAGAGTAGTACGCGAGCCACTTGCGGTCGGGAGAGATTTGGGAATGGGTTTCGACAAAGGTGAGTTCAGCAGCGGCATCGGCCTGCGGTCGCCAGTCATCGGAAGCAGCCACTGATCGGTACCCGTCTCGGGGTCGTACAGCCAATAAACGATGAACTTGCCGTCCGGGGACCAGGCGGCCGGAATCTTACGAAGGTTCGCCGCGCTGCCTCGCGGGTCGTCACTCGCGGTTTGAGGCGAAGCTTCGTTACTCATCAGCGGATATGCTAGCATATATGTTGGAGGCCCGATGCCGCGGACGACCATCCTCATCCCGGACGATCTGATGCTCGAAGTCAAACGCGTCGCCCACACGCAGGGCACCACCCTCACCGAAATCATCAAGGGCGCGCTGCGGGCGTACGTCGAGACCCAACCCCGCACGCACCTCCCGTCTTTTACCGCGGTTGGCCGAAGTCACGGTCCGGGAAGCAGCCAGATTGCCAGAAACGCCGAGAAGCTGGTTCGCCGGGCGGTCGATCCCCATGAAGGCAGCGCCCACGCGGGAAAGCGATAGTGGCGATCATCGTGGACACGGGTCCGCTGTTTGCCTTGGCAGACGAGTCGGACGACCACCATCGAACCGTGAAGAAGTACCTCTTGAACCATCGCGACACGTGGATCGTGCCGGCCCCGGTCGTGACTGAATCGTGCATTCTCATGCTCGACCGCCTCGGCGTCCAAACGGAAGTGAGCTTCCTACGCTCGCTGGCGGCCAAGGAGATGCTCGTCGAGCAGGTGACGGATGTCGATCTTGACCGTATCGTCGAGATCCTCGATCAGTACCGCGATGCGGAATTCGGCATGGTCGACGCCGCCACGATGGCCATCGCCGAACGGCTGAAGATCGACGTCATCCTGACGCTCGATCGGCGCGACTTCGGCATGTACCGACCGAAGCACTGCCCCGCTTTTCGGCTCGTTCCTGAAGGCATCCGGTAGCACGCGCTGCGCGATATTTGTCCTCGGTTGCATTTTTGAGGACAATAGCGGCACCCATGAAACGGTCCTTCTGCTTCTTGCCGGTTGCCTTTTTCCTGTTGTGCGCTCCAGCCGCTGCGCAGGTGAATCTCTCAGGCGTCTGGAACAACCTCGGCATTCTGCACGAAGACTGGCCCGATCGCCTGTTCGGCCCCGAGCTCGGCGACTATGCCGGCTTGCCGGTGACCGATGCGGTACGGCTGCGTGCCGACACGTGGGACGCGTCCCTTATCACGCTGCCGGAATATCAATGCCGCGTGCATCCGTCCGATTACGTGCCGAGCTTCGCCGGCATGCGCATCTGGGAAGAGCGCGACGCGGCGTCGCAGCAGTTGATTGCAATTCACACGCACCACTTTGCGTGGGGCACGGAGCGCACCATTTGGATGGATGGACGCCCCCATCCTCCCGATTACGCGCTGCACACGGCGATGGGCTTCTCGACCGGCAAATGGGAGAGAGACGTCCTGACCGTCACGACGACTCACCTGAAAGAAGGGTGGGTCCGGCGCAACGGCCTCGCCCGGAGCGACAGAGCCAGCGTCACAGAGCATTTCATCCGGCACGATGACCACATGACGCTCGTGACCATCGTCACCGATCCGGCGTATTACACGGAGCCCGTGATCCGCAGCCGCGACTACGAATACGAAGTCGCCGGCGACATCGGGCCGTACCCGTGCGAGCCGGTCGAGGAAGTGATTCGGCCGAGAGGCGAGATCCCGCACCATCTGCCGGGCACGAACCCGTTCCTCGGCGAGTATGCCGCCGCGCACGGCGTCCCTCCCGAAGCGGCCCGGGGCGGCGCCGAGACGATGTATCCCGAGTACAGGAAGAAAATTCGCGGGTCGAAGCCGTGACCGGCATCTCCAAGCTATCGGTGCCGGCGCTGGTCGCCGCGCTTGCTGTCGGCGGCTGGGCCGGCTTGGTGCGCGCCCAGAATCAGAATGTCGACACCGTCGAGATCAAGGTGCTGCCGGCGCAGGGCAACGTCTACATGCTGGTCGGCGCGGGCGGAAACGTCACCGTGCAGATCGGGAAAGACGGCGTGCTCGTCGTCGATACGCAGTACGCGGCGCTCTCGAACAAGATTCTTGCCGCCATTCGGACGCTGTCGACCGGGCCGATTCGTTACATCATCAACACGCACGTGCATGCCGATCACACCGGCGGGAACGAGAACATCCGCAAGGCCGGCAGCACGATTGCCGGCGGCAACGTGTCCTTCGATATTCAGGATGCCGCGCAGGGCGCACAGATCCTCGCGCACGATAACGTCCTCAAGCGGATGAGCAATCGCAGCGTGCAACCGCCGATTCCGGCGGCGGCCTGGCCGACCAGCACGTTCGTCGGCGACGACAAGAAGCTGTTCTTCAACGGCGAGGGCATCCACATCCTCCATCAGCCGGCCGCCCACACCGACGGCGACAGCATCGTCTTCTTCCGACGCTCGGATGTGATCAGCACCGGCGACATTTTCACGACCACCAACTACCCCGTCATCGATCTGGCCGCCGGCGGGACGATCACCGGCATCATCAACGGCCTGAACACGATCATCGACCTGATCATTCCCGTGTACGGGCAGGAAGGCGGCACGCTGGTCGTTCCCGGCCACGGGCGCCTGAGCGACATGGGCGACGTGGTCAACTACCGCGAGATGGCGACGATCGTTCGCGATCGCGTGCAGGACATGGTCAAGAAAGGGATGACGCTCGATCAGGTCAAGGCGGCCAGGCCCACGCGCGATTACGATCCGCTTTATGGATCGACGACCGGAGCCTGGACAACCGACATGTTCGTGGAAGCGGTATTCAAGACGCTCGGTCCAAAGAAATGAGACGTCTGGCCTTCACGTTTGCCTTTTGCCTTCTGACTTCTAACTTCATGTCCGCGGCGCAAGGCCGGGGCGCGGCCGCGGCGAAGTCGCCGAAGGACGCGGCGCCGATCGATCTGACCGGCTACTGGGTGTCGATCGTCAGCGAGGATTGGCGCTTCCGCATGGTGACTGCCCCGAAAGGCGATTACCCGGACGTCCCGCTGAATGCCGAAGGGAAGAAGATCGCCGATGCGTGGGACGCGGCGAAAGACGAAGCGTCGGCCGACCACTGCAAAGCGTACGGCGCGCCGAATATCATGCGCGTCCCCGGCCGCCTGCACATCACCTGGGCGGACGATTCAACGCTGAAGATCGAAACCGACGCCGGACGGCAAACGCGGCTGCTCACGTTCAACGCACCCGCGTCCTCCACCGTCCGCCCCCAGCGGCAGGGGTACTCAGCGGCACAATGGGAGGGCCGCGGGGCCCTGAAGGCCGTCACCACGGGACTGCTTCCCGGCTACCTGCAATCCAACGGCGCGCCGTATAGTGGGAAGACGGTGATGACCGAGCACTTCGACGTCGTCAAGGAATCCAACAGCGATCAATGGCTGATCGTGGATGCCATCGTCGAGGACCCGCAGTATCTGATACGGTCGTTCATCAGAAGCACACACTTCAGGAAACAGCCCGACGCGTCCGGGTGGGACCCCACGCCGTGTCTCGTCAGGTGAATTTGCAGGGATAACAGGTATGCCGCTTTACGATTACGACTGTCGCGCGTGCCGGCATCATTTCGAGGCGCTCGTGCGCAGCTCGGATCCGCCCCCGTCGTGTCCTGAGTGCAAGAGTCAGGATCTCGAGCGGCTCCCCTCCGCGGTTTCCATGAGCTCCGAAGAACGGACGCGGGCCCTGGTCAAGCAAGCGCGCAAGGAACGTCTTCCCAAACACCAGGGCGAGCAGCGGGAAGAATTCCAGAAGACGCTCAAGGAGCACCTCGAGCACGAACAGCACTGACTCCCGAGTCGGGTAGGTCAGGTGGGTCGGGTGGGTCTGGTAGGTCGGGTGGGTCAGGCCGGTCGGTCGAGAACAAGCCCACTATTGAAGCTGCCATTGCAGCGGCCCGGAGAGGGAGAGCGCGGGCGCCTTCGAGACCAGCCCCATTCATGAACCATACGGCCACCGCTCCCACCCTAGTCTCGCGCCACACCAGATCGGCTCTGCCGTCGCCATCCATGTCGCCCACCCGGACGATCTGCCAGGACAGCGGCACGCCTCCGGAAACGCCGAGCGAACGGGTCACCGTGGCGCCATTCATCATCCACGCCGTGACATCGCCGGTCTGGCTGTGCCGCCAGACGAGATCGGCGTGACCATCGACGTCCAGGTCGCCGACGCCGGCAATCTGCCACGCCAGCGGCACGCTACTCGACACGACGGGGATCTCCCGTACTGAGCCGCCGTTCATCAGCCACGCCGCGACCGCGCCGGTCTGACTGTGACGCCACACCAGATCGGCTTTGCCGTCGCCGTCCAGATCCCCGAGCCCCACGATTTGCCACGACAGCGACACGCTGCTCGCCACGACCGGGATCTCCCGCACCGTCGCACCGTTCATCAGCCATGCCGCGACGTCACCGGTCTGGCTGTGGCACCAGATCAGATCGCTCTTGCCATCGCCGTCCAGATCACCGACTCCCACGATCTGCCAGGCGAGTGGGACGCCACTCGCCACGATCGGGCTCTGGGACACCGCCGCGCCCTTCATCAGCCACGCGGCCACGTCACCCGTCCGGGAATTCCGCCAGACCACGTCGGCTGTGCCATTGCCATCGAGGTCGCCGACTGTCACCGTCCGCCACTCCAACGGCACCCCGGACGCCAGCAGCGTTTCGGAGTTCACGGCCCTTCCGCTCAGGGACCAGATCCCAAAATCTCCGGTGTAGATCTGACGCCACATCAGATTCGCGGTCCCGTCGGGCGACGCGCCGGGCGCGATTCGCCCGATCGCATTGCCTCGCAACTCGGTGAACCAGACGCTGGCGTCCGGCCCAGCCGTAATGCCGGTGGGATCGCTCGGAAGCGAAGTGCCGACGCTGCGGTTGGGAACGCGGAATTCGGTGATCGTGCCGCTCGGACTGATCCGCCCGATCTTGTCGCCGATCTCGGTGAACCAGAGGTTACCGTCGGCGCCGGCCCCAATGCCAAAGGGGGCGCCGCAAGGTCCGCAACATCGGGCAGCCTGAACTCGCTGACAACGCCCGCGGGGGTGATCCGCCAGTTTTCCCACCGCGATTACGGCCGGTCCCGACGGCCTGTGGTTCACTGAGTATTACGGCGATTTCGACGAGAAGATCGGGAGTAATTCGTCCGATCTTGTTACCCTCGACGGTCCGGTTGACGGGCGCGTCGAAGAACACCATCGTCAACTGCTGGTCGAACTTGGCAAGGCGTGCTCGAAGTATCAGGACGAGACGATCCGCGGCATCCGGACCAAGCGCGTCCAGTGCGATGAAATCTGGTCGTTTGTCGGCGCGAAGGAAAGGAACGTCCAGCCCGACAAAAAGGCGCAAGGTTGGGGCGACGTCTGGACGTGGACGGCGCTCGACGCGGACACGAAGCTGATCATCAGCAGCTTCTGCCTCGGGTGCAAGGTCGAGGAAGTGACCGGCGCGCCGGACCCAAAGCACATCTCGACGTCCTACGTCGAAACGCCAGAATCTCACGATGCGCATGTCCATGCGGCGATTCACCCGACTGACGAATGCGTTCTCGAAAAAGCTGGAGAACCACGCGGCGATCGTGGCCCTACCCGCCCGCATCCGTCATTGACATCGGGACCAGTTGACGAGACTATTTGCTCAACCGAGACAGGCATCATTCCTGCCCCAGGGGGCCTTGGGTGTGATGGGAGACCAATTCCGATGCGAAACCGGTGTCCGTAAATGGGACGCGGTGACGGCCCTCATGGCGGCGAGTCTGTGCTAACATCAACCCAAATTTGGCGACGATTTGGCTCTTGGAGGGGATACTGATCCAATGAGAGCTCGGCTGGTAGGTTCGATGATTGTGGCTGCGGGTCTCCTTCAGGCTGCCCAGGCGCCCGCTCAGGCGCCTGCCTATCGAGCGGCGCGGACAAAGGACGGCAAGCCCAATCTGAACGGCATTTGGCAAGCGGTGAACGAGGCAAACTGGGACATCGAGGGCCACGGCGCGGCTCCGGGGCCCTTCTGGCAGCTCGGTGCGGAATTCTCCGTTCCTCCC
>JBGPKK010000241.1:0-6314 GCA_041485905.1 Vicinamibacteria bacterium | reverse complement strand
GGGCAGTTTCCAGAGCGCGGCCAGATTCAGCGATTCGTGAAACTCGCCTTCGGCGACCGCACCGTCCCCGAAGAAGCACGCCGTGGCACGGGGCTGCCGCTGCATCTTGTCGGCGAGTGCCAGGCCAACAGCGATCGGGAGGCCCCCGCCGACGATGGCGTTGCCGCCGTAGAAGCGGGTGTGCGCGTCGAAGACGTGCATCGACCCGCCGCGGCCTCGACTGCAACCCTCGCGTTTGCCGTACATCTCGGCCATGAGCCGATCCGCAGGAACTCCCCTCGCCAGGGCATGGCCGTGGTCGCGGTACGTTGCGACCACGGCGTCATCTCGGCCGAGAGCCTGCATGGCGCCAACGGCGACCGCTTCCTCGCCTATATATAGATGCAGGAAGCCGCGGATCTTGCCGACGCTATACAGTTCTGCACACTTCTCCTCGAAGCGCCGGATGCGGAGCATTTCGTGGAGCAACCGCAGATCGTGGTCGCGGCCGACGTGCACACCCGTTGTGGCGTCCGGCTTTGGCAGGACGTCCCCGGCGGCGGACCGGGTTGCGGCTGGTTCGGTCGTCATGAGGCCTCCAGCGTCGAGATGTCGCCCTCGGGTAGACCCAGTTCGCGGGCCTTGAGCAGCCGGCGCATGATCTTGCCGGCGCGGTTCCTGGGGATGCTGGATCGAAAATCGATCTCTTTCGGTGCGACGGCGGCGCCAAGGCGCACACGCGCGAAGCCGAGCAACTCCCGCTTCAGATTCTCGCTCGGCTCATATCCCGGCTTCAGGGACACGAACGCTTTCACGACTTCGAGCGCCACCGGGTCGGGCTTGCCGATCACGCCCGCTTCAGCCACTGAGGGGTGTTCCAGCAAGACACTCTCGACCTCGAAGGGACCGATCAAATGCCCGGACGATTTGATCACGTCGTCGGCCCGGCCAATGAACCAGTAGTAGCCGTCGCGATCGCGTGTCGCCAGGTCCCCGGTCAGGTAGTACCCGCCGACAAAGCACTTCCGGTACCGCTCCTCGTCTGCCAGGTAGCCGCGAAACATCGACGGCCAGCCTGGGCGAAGCGCGAGCTCACCCTCGGTATCCGGCGTGTCGACCACTTCTAGCGAGTTCTCACCCGTGTGTCGCACGATGGCGACGTCGATGCCCGGGAGCGGTCGTCCCATCGATCCCGGTCGGATCTCCATTGCCGCGAAATTCGCGACCATGATGCCGCCGGTTTCTGTCTGCCACCAATTGTCGTGAAACGGGCGGCCGAAGGCGTCGCCGCCCCACATGACCGCTTCGGGATTGAGCGGTTCCCCGACGCTGGCAAGAAAGCGAAGCAACGGCAAGTGGTGCTTCTTGGCGGCCTCAAGCCCGACCTTCATCATCATTCGGATGGCGGTGGGCGCTGTGTACCAGACGGTTACCTTCTCGGTGCCGAGAATCGTGTACCAGCGCTCGGCATCGAATTCCGCTTCGTCGACGATGCTCGTGAGCCCGTGCGTGAGTGGTGCGATGATGCCGTACGACGTGCCGGTGACCCAGCCTGGATCGGCGGTGCACCAAAAGATGTCGTCCGGGTGAAAGTCGAGCGCGAGGCGCGCGGTCGCGTGATGCGCGACGACGGCCTGATGCACATGCACTGCGCCTTTGGGTTTGCCCGTGGTGCCGCTTGTGAAGTGGAGCAGCGCCGCATCCTCCGGATCGGTCGGGGGGATTATGAAGCTGATGTCGGCCTCGGCCATCAGGCTGCGAAGATGGCGAGTGCCGGAGAGCGTGTGCACGGACGCCGGGTCGCCAACGAGAAGGACATGCTCGAGGCTCGGGAGCGAGCCGCGGAGCGCCTCGACTTTCTTGCGGTATAAGACGTCGGTCGTCACGAGGACCTTGGCTCGGGCGATGGCGATGCGCGATTGAATCGGCTCCGGTCCGAACGCGGAGAACAGCGGTGTGAAAACGCTGCCGTTCTTTAGCGTGCCCAGGGCGGCGATGTAGAGTTCCGGGATCCGCCCGGCCAGCACGGCGACGGGGTCGCCCTTTCCTACGCCAAGGCTTTTCAGGACGTTGGCGAAGCGGCTCGTCTCATCCCGTAGCGCGGCGTACGTGAAGTCCCGCCAGGTCCCATCCTTGGACAGCCAACGTATGGCGACGCAATCGCGCCTTGAACCGGCCGCGTGGCGGTCGACCGCTTCGTGCGCGATGTTGAGCCCGCGCCCACCCGGCAGGCCATCCAAATCAGCGCGGGCCTTCGTCCACGAAAACTCAGCACGTGCCCGGTCATAGTCGACGAGATTTGGAAGGGCCGGCCAGTCGCCAGGCCGCTTCGTAATGGCCGGCCAACGAGTGCGAAGGCTCGGTGCTGATTGAGGCATGACAAAAACCCCGGGCCAGTGCCGAAAATCCGGCACTCGGAGGCCGGCGGCTCTTCTACCATGCAAGGGCGCTGCTCATGCCATTCGGTTTGAGCGTGGGATTGCGATGCTGGAGGAAACTATTGGCTTGGCGACATCCGGCACGAATCGCGGCGTTCGTGCCAGGGGTATCGCCGCCCGACGTGAGGACCGCGATTCGCCTCATCGCTCATCCTCGCTTGATATGCGGACCGCGCGCATCAAGTTCGATTCTCGGCGGTCGTTTCGTACCTCGCGCGAATCGCCTGCCCGACGGCATCGGCGACATCCCGCACGTCGTCCGACTCGACACGGGCTTCGACCGTGTGAAGATGCGCAGCGAGGGGGCGATCGCGAAACACCTCTTCGACCCAGCGGGAGAAGTCGTGCCGCCGGAGGTGTCCCGCCAGCCGATCGGCCGGGAGCGCTGCGAGCAGTCCTGTGAATGCCTTCAAGGTGCGCGCGCGCGCACCGGGCCTTCCGTCGCCCGTGAAGACGAACGCCTGCGCGTCGGGAACCGGCATATCGAGGTACTTCGTGCGGTGCCGCACATGCGACGTCAGTCGGGGCGCCAACTGGAACCGCCGCACGTGGCCATGCGCCTCTTCGGCACCAGGGAGCAGCGCCGCTTCGGTCGTCTGTAGATCCCGAAACACGTCTGGAGACACGGCGGCGCAGGGCTGAGGCCGGCACAGCTGGAGCAATGTGTTCGCTTCGTCTCGGTCTGTTTCACGCGTGACCATCACGACTGCATCGCCAGTCATGCGAATTGCGGGGGCCAAGCCTGAGACCCGGAACGTCACGAGGATGTACCCGGCTAATTCGGGATCAATGAGATGCGAGCTATCGGGGCCACTGAGAAAATAGTGGGCTTCGTCGAGCAAGATCTTGTGCGGCAGCCCGGTGCTGCGCCGCAGCGTGACGAGCAACGGCAAAAGAGTGCGCACGTACTCCCGTTTCTCGCGGCGCGAGAGTTTCGACAGGTCAATGATGACGCTGACATCCGGGTGACGCAGCGCGCGCAGCAGCTCGCGGGCATGCGGTGGCGGATCGTCGCCCCCGAGCGTGATCACGCTGGGCAGCGCCTCGAGCGATCGATAATCGCCCTCGGGATCGATGATGCAGACGCAGTAGCCTTGAAGAATCGACTGTTCGCAGACGAGACCTGCCAGCCACGATTTGCCGGTGCCGGGCTCCCCGGCGATAAGAATGGTCCGCCCGCGGACGGCAAGACTGACTTCGTCTCCGTTGTGTTGACGACCGAGAATGAGGCGACGGCGACCCATCTGGCCGGCCGACAGACGCGGTTGCTGCGACACCCGCTGTATGTAGTCGGCCACCGCGCTCGGGCCTGTGCCGGCGATCACCTCGTCGGCGACGGCGCGTAAGGCCGCGCTGCCCCATCCCACCGCCACTCCGACTTCGCAGGCCTCGATCAGGTCGTGATCGTTTTCGGCATCACCGATGGCGACCGTGTTGTGGATCGACACCCGGAGCGCGAGGAGCGCGTGCCGCAGTCCCGTTGATTTGGCGACGGCCTGCGGCAAGACCATGAGGCGTCCGCGGTTGAACGTCAGGATGAGCGGCTGCTCGAGCGACCGGATGACCTCGAGAATCGTCGCAGCCCAATTCGCGTCCGCTTCGATGACCGATTCTCCGGCGGCGAACGGCACGCCGCGGCGCGTGAGTTCTTGGAGGAACGTCGGGTTGGGCGCATGTCCGACGACGACATGCCGGCCGCTGGACGGGAACTCGAGCACCGCGCCGTTTTCACCGACGATCACATCGAAGCAGGTCAAATCCCCGGCGATGCGATGGAGGTCGGCGAGCTGCCGCCCCGTGACCAGAATGACGACAATTCCGCGCCGGCGCGCCTCGGCAACCGCTTCGCGAACGGCGGGATCGAACACGCCGTCCACCGCAATCGTCCCGTCGTAGTCGAGCGCAAGGGCGGCGAATTTCATGTCCTGATGACCTCTGATGGCACGCTGGCGCCTTTCCGCGTTGGTGTGCCGGCTTTCCGGCAATCATTGCCCTTCGGTTGAAGCGATTTGCTTTACATCCTGGCCACTCGACACCTTTTCGAGTGGTATTGCAATTGCCTTGCTCGAAATGGTGGGGTCACGGAGCAAGGAGGGGTGTATGGCAGCCACATCGGCGATCCATGAGTTCCTTCGCGAGGCACACGTCGCTTACACGGTTCTGCCGCACAGACCTGCGTACACCGCGCAGGAGGAGGCGGCTGCCATGCACGTCCCGGGTCGGGACTGGGCCAAGGTCGTCATCTGTTTCGTTGACGGCGAGCCAATCCAGGCGGTGCTGTCAGCGCCGCTGGTAGTGAATCTCGACCGGCTGCTGGAGCTCGCGGGAGGTGACGAGATCCGGCTCGCGCGGGAGGAGGAGCTGCGACGGCTGTTTCCGGATTCTGAACCGGGAGCGATGCCGCCCTTCGGTCCGCTCTACGGACAACAGGTGTTCGCCGACGTGGCGCTGGCCGCTGAGCCAGAGGTCGTCTTCAATGCGGGCACCCACACAGAGGCGATTCGCATGCGCTGGGCGGACTTTGCCGCCAGCGTCAGGCCGATCGTCGGCAGGTTCGCGGAGCGTCCGCTCGACGAAGTGGGGGAATTCAGGTTGTCGTGCCGGGAGTAGATGGCCATGAAATTCATCAATGAAGCTGATTGGGATCGTGCGTTGAGAATCTCAAGGTGTCCACGAAAATAGTGGCGAGCTGGCGTACGCCCGGATTTGACCGTGGGGAAGAGGTGCCAGCATGGCTCCAGAAGTTGAGGGGAGACGTACGGCAGTGGTTCGTGTGCCGATTGGCGATCAATGGTTGCAGGGGGATCTCGGGATACCAGCCGAGCCACACGGCCTCGTCTTGTTCGCACACGGCAGTGGAAGCAGCCGCCGCAGCCCGCGCAATCAGTACGTCGCCCGCGCGCTCGAGCGCCGCGGCTTAGCCACGTTGCTCATCGATCTGCTGACGCCGGAGGAGGAGGCTATCGATGACCGGACCGCGCAGTACCGATTCGACATCGAGATGCTCGCCGACCGACTGGTCACGATCGTCGACTGGCTTCGGCGACGGAAGGAAACCTCATCGTTGCGGATCGGTTTGTTCGGCGCCAGCACTGGTGGCGGTGCCGCGTTGATGGCGGCCGCCGCACGACCGAAGGAGATTGCCACGGTCGTCTCGCGCGGAGGACGTCCTGATCTTGCCGGAATGTCGTTGCCGCGTGTTGCTGCGCCGACGCTGCTGATCGTCGGTGGTCTCGATACGCCGGTGATTCAGATGAATCGTGATGCGATGCAACAGATGCATGCTGAAGTCACGCTCGAGATCGTGCCTGGCGCGACGCATCTCTTTGAGGAGCCCGGAACGCTCGAACGAGTGGCCGAACTCGCGGGCAATTGGTTCATTCGATGTCTACAACCGGCTCTTCCGGCGCGGCCCGTTAGTGTGGATCCGTAACGGGCGCGTCGCTCGCGTATTCGCCGGGAGGTCGTGAGGATGGACATCAAATGCGTTCTGTGCCCGATCGATTTCTCGGACGCGTCGACGCACGCGGTTGATCAGGCAGTCGTCATCGCCGGCTGGTACAAGGCGCGAATCACGGCACTCCACGTTTCCAGCCCGATGCTTTGTCAATTCCCGGCCTCGGGATGTCGGGCCGCGGCGAAGCCACTGGCGACACCGAAACGGAGCGTCTCCGCGACGAAGCTGCGGCCCATTGTGAAGCGGCGACCATTGCAGGCATCGGCGTGGACATCCTGATCGAAATTGGTCAGCCGGCAATCTGAGCGAGCGTGCGTGGGGCACGGTACGGGAAGACTATTCGGCCGGTGGGACGGCGTGGGAGCATTTTCCACACGATCACGCCCGATCGCGAGCCTATCGCTGGAACGAAGACGGCCTGCCTGGCGTTTGTGACCGCT
>JBGPKK010000240.1:0-6327 GCA_041485905.1 Vicinamibacteria bacterium | reverse complement strand
GTAATCCGGTAATCGTTACCTCTCCTGGGCGGCCTTCTCGTCGACGCGATGGCCGCTCAGGATCCCTTCCATTCCCGTGTTCCCCTCGTGGCACGCATACTCGTAGATCTGCTCGCGAGTCCCCTTCAGCGGAATCATCACGGTCCACGGTCTGGTCCACACGGTCGGATCGCTCACCGTGAATTCATAGTTGAGCGTGTTCTGGCCCACGCGTTTGAAGCGCTCGACGAGATGGAGATTCGTGGTCGATCCCCTGAAATTGCTCTTGCCGGAGAAATTGGTGGTGTCGATCACGAGCGTGTCGCCCTCCCAATGGCCCCGCGAGTCGCCGAGCCACTGCGTGAGGCGCGGACCGACGTGTTGCCGTGGTTCGATGGGAATGATCCGCACCTCGTGGCCCAGCTCGTGAATGATCGCGACGTATCCAGGCGACTGCACGATCTCGTAGTAGCTGTTGTAGCCGGCGCCGACTCTCGGAGTGCCGAAGGTGAGACACCGCTCGCCGAGGCTGCGATCCTCCGGGCCATCGGCGGGACGTCGTCGTCTGGCCTCGGCCAGCGCCGCCGCGCTCCGCTGCGCTTCCTGCGTGAACGGCGGGATGCGTCCGTCGGCAGGATCGGTGATGAGCGCTGTGCGGTTGTCAACCTCCCGCTCGACGAGCCAGAAGTTGTTGTAGTTGCCGGTCGAGGGCTCGAACGACCTGGCCTTCTCATTGGCGAGCGCGGCCAACACGAGTGAATCGCCGAAGACGGCGTCGCTATCGTCGGCGACGGCACTGGCGGCCGCCTTCTTCAGCGCTGCCACTTCCTCGTCGTTGAGGAACTGTTTGCCCGCCCACTGCGGCGGACGTTCCAGCGGCGTGATGGAGTTGTTGGCCCAGACGCCCTGCAGGTCGGGCTGACCGTCCGGCGTGCGGGAGGGCGTCCACGCACCTTTCGTCGTGGTCGCTTTGGTCTTGGCGGCGGACGGAGACTGGCCGGCCACGGCGACCGTCGTCAGCGCCACCACTGCTGCCGCAACTGCCGCGAGACATCGAGAGCCCATCTGCTACCTCTCTTTCACGCGTGCAAGGTTCAGCTATTTCTCCGGCCGCTCGTCCGGTGCGCCCGTACCCGACGAACCGACGAAGAGCGTGCGCCCATCGGGCAGTTTGAGGTCTCTCCCGTTCGCCCGCATTGTGCCGTTCTTGGCCCGATAGCCGTCAACGACGATCTCGGTCCCCGCCTTCAGCGAATCCTTCGTGAAGCCGCGGCGGAACATCGCGTTCGGTGTCCCGCCTTCAATCATCCATCTCTCCACCGTGCCGTCCGGCTTTTTGACGTCGATGTAGATCCACGCGTGGGGATTGATCCAATCCATTTTCGTGACGGTGCCTTGCAGTTTGACCGGCTTGTTCGCGTCGAACTCGGCCGAAAAGGCGTGGTGCGCCCACGCGGGCACGGCCGCGGACACCAGAGTAGCCAAGACGATGATCGCCGCCAGCTTCGTGCGCATGTACGGTCCTCCCTGTCTATTACGCGCCGCCCGCCGAACCAATCCGTCCTTTAATGATCTTCTTCGGGTCGACGCCTTGGTCCACCACCAGGCTGAAGAACGGAAACATCATTTCCTCCCACGTCATGGTGCCCATGTACACGGTTCGGTTGGGATCGGGATTGAACCGGTTACTCGCCGAATTGTCGAAATGCGCGGATACGACGAGCTTCGTGCCCTTCGTGATCTTGATCGGTGTCGCCGGGTTGTAGCCGAGCTGCCAGTTGAAGTCGTAGCGCGGAACATTCAGCACGACTTGTTTCCGACCGTCCGGATACTCGAGCGTGTAGGTCATGTCCTTCCCGCGGACGTGCATATGCGGCATCATCCACACCAGGTCCGCGTCGGCGTCGAAGGTGACTTCGGCCGTCGGGCTCGCCCAGTTGGGATCGTTCGGCGGAATCGCAAACCGCTTGCGATCGCCCGGCGCCGACGTGCCCGATGAGATGTAAATCCGCCGCGGCGGTTGCTGCGCAATCGTGACGCCGATTTCCGGCGCGTCGATGACGTCTGTTCCGTTTGGCGTGTAGTGGACCTGCACGGAGATGTCGGAGCCGGCCGGAATCAGCTTCGCCGCGTCGAAGGCGCGGTAGTCCTCGAACGACTTGCCGGGCACGTAGCAGCCGTCGTTGCCGCTGGCGGTGGTGACGCGGCGCGCCGGCTTCGTGCCCGGAGGCAGGAGATTGTTGATGCCGTTGGGGGCCAGGTCGACGCCGTCGGCGTCTCGCTGCCGTTCGACCCAAACGGGATCGTTGTACTTGACGCCGGGATCGTGCTCGACGAACGAAATGCAGATGTGATGCGTGACCGGCAGCACGCTCGGTTTCACCTCCAGCGACGTGATCCATGTGTCCTTCGTGAGGCCCGTCGGCACGATGTAGGTTGCCCACTCGATGACGTTCTTGGGTGCGTGCGCCGGCACCAGGTACTCCATGCCCTTCATGACGTAGTCCGGCTTGACCGTCCAGCCGTTCTGCGCCCACTCGACGGGCCGCGGCGCATCCGCGGGGTCGCCGGCAGGGGCGCCCGCGTCGACCCACTTCACGACGAGGTCGATCTCGCCTGGCGTCAGCGACGGATTGTTCGAGAATTCGCCGTGTTGCGTGTCCGCGAACCAGGGTGGCATCTGACGGCTCTCGACTTTGGTCTTGATGCTCCTCGCCCACGGGCGCGTGCTGTCGTACGTCAACAGGGAGAACGGCGCGATCTGGCCGGGACGATGGCAGCTCTGGCAGCTCTTCTGCAGGATCGGCAGCACCTGGTTGTAGAACGTCGGTGAGGCAGGCGTTTGGGCGGTCAGGTGCAGCGAGTGGGACCAGGCAGCCGCTATCAAGCAGGCAACCAAAGAAGCCAGATGAACACGCTTCATAAACAGCTCCTCTCAGCGAGCGGCGGACCGATTGCCCCGATTATAGCTGTCCCGGCCGCTCAGGCCGGGGTCGCAAACGACAGATTCTTTGTGCGTCTGAAAGGGCGATACAATCACGCCGGCACGCGGGAGGTGGACATGCCAGCGAAGACGCGACGCTTTGCCGGTCCGACGCTCATGTGCGTGGTTGCCATGTGGGCCGTCGTGTCGGTTCGATCGACCTCACTCGGCGCGCAGTGGTTGCACTATCCAACCACCGGCGTGCCCAGAACATCAGCGGGCCGACCGAATCTCGACGCGCCCACACCGAGAACGGCTGACGGCAAGCCGGATTTCTCCGGCATGTGGGACGTCGAGCACAACCGGCGGTGTCCTCCCGACGGTTGCGCCGACATGCCGGTCGGACAGGAATTCATCAACATCGGCTGGAGCCTCAAAGGCGGGTTGCCGTATCTTCCGTGGGCGGCGGCCATCGCGAAAAAGCGCACCGAGGAGCTCAGGAAAGAGGATCCGACCTCCTTCTGTCTCCCCATCGGGATCGTGAGGCTGCACACGATGGCGTTGCTCAAGAAGATCGTTCAGGCGCCTGGGCTTCTTGTCATTCTTAACGAGCACAACGCCACCTACCGGCAGGTCTTCACCGACGGACGGCCCTTACCGGTCGATCCGAATCCGTCGTGGGTCGGGTACTCCTCGGGCACGTGGGAAGGCGACACGCTGGTCGTGCAAACCACGGGATTCCGCGACGGGTTGTGGCTTGACGCCAATGGCAGTCCGCTGACCGAAGGGGCGCGAGTGACCGAGCGGTTCCGCCGGGTCAACTATGGGAAACTGGAAATCGACATCACGGTCAACGATCTGAAGGCGTATAGCGCGCCATGGACCGTGAGGCTCAATCAGTTCATCGTGCTCGACACGGACCTTCTCGATTACATCTGCAACGAGAACGAACAGGACGTGCCGCACCTGGTTGGGAAGTAGAGCAGGGAGACGGGTACCGCGGTTTGGCGACTCCAGCTCTCGGACCGCCTGTTATGCTCGCGGTGTGTCGCCCCCGATCTGCCTGACCAAGATCGTCGAGGATCGCTTCTTCGCATTCGCGTGATAGCTCTCAGTCACCTCTTGACGACACGCCGGGCAGCATCACTCGTCGGGTTCTACGAGCGCCCGTCCTCGTTGTTCATTCCGGGCCATACCAGCTCGGCCTTTGGCGACGTCGATCGTCGCCATTCAGCGTTCCTCGTCGTTGGCAACTGGAGAGGATGCGGGCAGCGCGTCCTCGCCCTCCGGCGTCACCAGGTAGCGCTGCTTCGAACTGCGGGGCTTGTGCGGAATCGTCATCGCCAACCAGCCAGCCGCGAGCAACGGCAGCATATACCGTGTGCGGAAGTGCTCGCGATCACCGATGCCTGCCGCTTTCTGCAGATCGTCACGGGTCGAGGCTGAGGCCGCCCGCACGAGGACCGCTCTGACTTGCGGGGTAACTTGCCGGGTGACTTGCGGGGTGCTTCCCGGCTGTGCCGACGCCGCGGCCGTCGCGGCACGAGCTGCCCGGTTCGGCCGGAACGTCACCGTGAAAAACGTGCCTTCCGCAAAGACCGGTGACGGACAGCGGTGCGCGCGGGCGTCGTCCCGCATGCGACGGATGCCGGTGCCCGCCTTTTCGATGAAGGCGATGCGATGCAGAGGAATTCGAACAGCTTCTCGCCCGGCGGATCCGGAGTCATCAACCCAGACCGTCGCAACACTTATTGGAAGACCGGAAATGGCGAACGCGAGGTGGGCGAGACCCAGAACAGAACCAACCAGAATAGAACCAACGAGAAGTACGTAGCGTTTCATAGTATCTCCCTTGTCGCAATCAAAGCCGACGCACGCACGATGACGTTCAATCCCGGAATTTCCATTTTGGCATCTAAGCTCGGCAGCATCCTACACTTGGACTACCTCGGTCAGCGGTTGCCCGTCAACCTGTCGGCACCGGTCACCTCACGACGCATGCCTATTCTGGTGTCATGACAATGTCTGGCAGACCTGCTACCATAAAGGGAACGGAGAAACAGCATGCCCACGATTACGCGGACCGAGAAACTTGACCTTCGACTGACGCGTTCTGCGAAACGGGTCCTACAGTCCGCCGCCACGGCGGCAAGGCGTTCGGTCAGCGAGTTCGTACTTGAAAGCGCTCTTGCACGAGCCGAGGAGACACTGCCGGATCGCCAACGCTTCGGTCTCGATGCCGAGCGTTGGGCTGCATTCCAAGCCGCGCTCGATGCGCCTGCGCGTCAGAACCCAGGTTTGAAGAAGCTCCTGCAGACGCCGAGCGTGTTCGAGCGTCGGCGTAAATGAACGACCGGCCGCGGATCGAAAAGCTGCGCCGCGATCACCAGATCGATCTGTTTGATTGCGGGCAGGAGGTGCTGAATCGCTTCCTGGTCCGCTACGCGTTCCAGAACCAGCAGGCCGAAGCCTCACAAACCTACGTCGCGCTGGTGGGCGACGAGATCGTAGGGTTCTACACGCTTGTCGTCGCGCAGGTCGAGTACGACGACGCGCCCCAACGTCTCGGAAGGGGACTCGCCAGGCATCCGATTCCGCTGATGCTGCTTGCGCGTCTGGCGGTCGCCGCGAATTGGCAGCGCAAAGGGCTCGGTTCGGGGCTACTCAAAGACGCCATGCTGCGGACGCTCCACGCCGCCGACATCGCTGGTATCCGCGCGATGGCCGTACACGCCAAGGACGACGACGCGCGAGCCTTCTACGAGCGATTTGGTTTCTTACCGGCTCCAACCGACCCGTACCACTTGTTCGTCTTGCTCAAAGACGTACGCGCGATCCTCAAGCAGCGGTAACACTGGACGAATCGGATTGTCGAGTTCTGTGGCCGGAGGGGCGCGCGGCCGCGTCCGAGAACGGGCATTCCGTCAACCAGCCGACACCCCGCTAGTGTTTCCTATCGTCACATGTGGCGCTCAAGATTCTGGGTCCACGTGACGCCGTTGATGTGGTCCTGTCGCGATATCAACACTGGAAACCTGCCCTCGCCCGTATCCAGCATCCGAGCATCGGAAAGCTGCTCGATGCCGGTCTGACCGCCGAGGGGCTGCTGTACGTCGCCAGCGAGTATGTGGCGGGCTGGCCGCTGACCGCCTTTGGCTCTCAGGCGTCGATGGGAATGGACGAGCGGGTCGAGATTGCCCGCCAGTTGACCGACGCCATCGAAGCGGCCCACGCGGCGGGTGTCGTGCACCTGAAGGTCGACACCTCGAAAGTGAAGATCTCGACGGCGAACGGCCCTCACGCCACGATCCTCGGTCTCGGATCGAGCCTCATCGTCGACGGCGCGCGCGGGGGGGCGCGACAGCAGGCCGTGCTGCTCCCCAGCAAGAGCAGAACGAGTTTCAATCCACGCGCCCGCGGGGGGG
>JBGPKK010000239.1:0-6419 GCA_041485905.1 Vicinamibacteria bacterium | reverse complement strand
GGCCGCATTTGCATGCTGGTGAACTTTTTCACAAGGTACGCTATACTCCTGAGCCGTTGCCGAGGACATATCATGCAGTCCTTGACAGATTGTGGCGGCAGGGCTGGTCATGTCCGCGGACAAGCGCTTTCCGGACTGGGTGCGTCACTCGGGAGTGGGCCTGGAGCTAGCGGGCGCCGTCGCCGGCTTCACCCTCGCCGGCTATTGGATCGACCGGCATTACGGCACCAACCCGTGGGGACTCGTCGTCGGGCTGGTTCTGGGGATCGTCGGCGGCCTTTATAACTTCGTGAGAGAAGCGTTACAAGCCACTCGAGAGGCGCAACGGGAAGACCGCGACGGAGAATGATGCCGTGACGGGCGCATCATCACGGGGCCGCCGCTACCTCCGATTTTTGGGGCTCGCGGTCCTCGTCGTGGCGGCGCTCCTCGCGATCGGTTTCTTCCCGACGCGACGGTTGGGAGGCGACGAGGCGCTGCCCGCGATGCTGGTCGGATGTCTGATAGGTCTAACATCTGCAGGGGTCGCAGCCTGGCTGCTGGTCGCCGCGGACAACACGGCGCCCACTGCGCGCATGCAGACCGCCTTTCGAGCCATGGTCGTTCGGTTGGTCGTCGTGGCGGTGCTGGGCCTCGCGGCGGCGCTAGGTGGGACGCTCGCGCGAATGCCGCTCCTGTTCTGGGTGGCGACGAGCTATGTGGCGTTGCTCCCGCTCGAAGTGAGACTCGCAATCCGATAGGGACGGCCTTTAGGCCGTCCCGTCGTGAGGAATAGTTCGGAATCATGCAAGCGGAAAATCCTCTTGAACACATCGTCCAGCATCCGCTGATCGAGCGGCCGGCTCATCTCGGTCCGCTGACGCCAGACGGCGTGGTCACGGTCTTTTCGGATCAGATCGCCATGCTCCTGTTGGCCGGTGTGTTGCTCGTTTTCTTGCTGCCGCTGCTGGTCCGCAAGCGCCGTGGCGCGCAAGGCGTCGATGCGCTCGTGGCCTCTGGTTCCGCGAACGCCGTTGAGGCCATCTGCCAGTACCTGCGAAAGGAAGTCGTCGAGCCGACACTGCAGCAGCACACGGATCGTTTCATCAAGTACATCTGGAGCGCGTTCTTCTTCGTGCTGACCGTCAATGTGCTCGGCCTCTTGCCGATCCCGGCTGTGTCCCAGCTCTTCGGGTCGCATCTCGGCGGGACGGCGACTGGGAATATCTGGGTGACGGCGACGCTGGCGCTGGTCACCATGGGCATGATGGTGGTGAACGGACTGCGCCTGGGCGGCAAAGCTTATGTGGCGCATTTCTGTCCCGGTCCCTTGTGGCTGGCGCCGCTCCTCGTGCCGGTCGAGCTGATCGGGCTCGTCGCCAAAGTGTTCGCGCTGGCCGTTCGACTCTTCGCCAACATGATTGCCGGTCATATTCTGCTGGCCGTGCTGCTGTCGTTCATTCTGTCGGCCGGCGCGGCGAGCGCGGCGCTTGGGCTGGGCATCGCGGTCCCGGTGGTGCTCGGCAGCGTGGCCATCAGCCTGCTCGAGCTGTTCGTGGCGTTCCTGCAGGCGTTTATTTTTACGTTTTTGACGGCGCTTTTCATTGGCATGTCCGTCGTGTTGCATCACGACGACGACCATCACCATGAGGCGGCGGCGGCGCACTAAGCGTTCATAACTCGTCATGTCCGCAAGCGGCGGGGCGACGCGGACCGTAAGGTGTGACAGCGATGGCGAGACGCACGAGATTGCCGTATCCCCGCGCGGCAAGAAACGAAAGGGACAGGATGATGAACGGTACGCGATGGAGCAAGTTGGCGCTCGGATTCATGGTGGTCGGCTTGGTGACGATGTTCATGCCGGCGACGGCGATGGCGCAGGAGGCCGGTGCCGGCCATGGCGTCACGAGCAGCGGAATGGCGTGGCTTGGCGGCGCGCTTGGTGCGGGGCTGGCCATCATGGGCGGCGCGGCTGGTATCGGCCGCATCGGCGGATCGGCCGTTGAATCGATCGCGCGCCAGCCGGCCGCGGCAGGTCAGATTTCCACCGCGATGATCATCACCGCGGCCATGATCGAGGGCGCAACCCTGTTCGCCGTGGTCGTGGGCATGATGGCGGTGCTCAAAGTCTAGGAGTGTGGCGCCTGGACGGGCCAGGACCTCCGGTCCTCGGCTCCCACGGGTTCCCGGGAACCAAATCCATGATTCAGCGATTGATCACCGTTGTCTTCATCGTCCTCGCGGCGCTTCCGGCTTATGCCGCTGAAGAGGCGGAAGGCGGATTGAGCCCATTTGCCGGCAACGTCGGCAACGCCGTCTGGACGCTCACGATCTTTGTGATCGTGGTGGCGGTGCTCGGCAAGTTTGCCTGGGGTCCGATCCTCAAACTGCTCCAGGATCGCGAGGAGTTCATCCACAAGGCCGTCGCCGATGCCAAGCGGGATCGTGAGGAGGCCGAAGCCCGGTTGAAGGAGTACACGGACCAGCTGCAGACGGCTCGCGGTGAGGCGGCGGCGATGCTTCAAGACGCCCGACGGGACGCCGAGCGACTGCGCGAGGAGATGAAGCAGAAGGCGAAGTCGGAGGCCGAGACGATCGTCCGCAACGCGGAGCGGCAGATCCAGCTCGAAACCGCGCGCGCCCTGCAACAGATTCGGCACGAGGCCGCCGATCTCTCCGTCATGATCGCGTCGAAACTGATCCAGCGAAACCTGTCGAAGGAAGACAACGAGAAGCTGATCGAAGACGCGCTCAAGCAGGTCGAGACGAGGAAACACTAGCGAGGTCAGGTAGGTCAGGTAAGTGACCCACGCGACTTATCTCACAACATCGTCACCTCGTGAGGCCCCGCGCGTTGACTCTCGCGCCCGGGATCCGCACGCCCAGCGTCACGTCGTTTCCGCTCGACGAACCGACGGGGACGACGTACTCGATCATCAGCTCGGGCGCCAGCCGATCCGCCAGCCGGTCCAGCGCGACTTGATATGACGCCGCCGAGAAGATCACCGTGAACTCTCCGCGCGTCTGATCGGCCAGCTGCCGGAGCGTCTCCCCGGATCGCGCGCGTGGATCGCCGGCATCGCGCGGCGGATTTCCGTTGACGACGATGTGGACGGCCGCGCCGCTGTCGAGGATCGGCGTCAGAAACTCAGTCGGCGCGCTGCTGACCGGCGAGGCGGAGACCAGGATGATGGCCGCAAACGGAGTCGCCGTCTCCTGAATGGCTCGCGCCGCGCTCACGACCGCCTGGAACAGTCCCTCTGACGAGCCGCTCGACTTCACCTTTTCCAGCCGCTCCATCACGACTGCCCGCTCATCGTCGAATGTCGCGATCAGTTGCGGCGGATCGGCGACCGCGATCGCGATGGGCCGGTGTCCAATCCGGCCGATGAACCGGACCGCCGCCTGGCGGATGGCGTCCAGGTCGCGGCCGGCCCCCCGCCCGTTATCGAGCACCAGCACGATCGGATAGTCGGCGACCCGGATTGACAGGACGTCCCGCGGCTGTCCGGATTCCCGGACGACGAAGTCGTCGGCTTCGATATCCACGATAGGCCGCCCCCGATTGTCGACCACCGTGGCGAGCACGGTTCGGCTGGCGCCGATTTGCTGTGCCGGGAAAGTTTCCAGGGCGCCTGGCCATAGAACGGCGACCGCCAAGGCCAGATATCGAAACATCCTCGGTCCTTCTGAGTTTTCAGTTCTGAGTTCCAAGTTTCTTGGAGGGATTATAAGCCCCGTTCGCGCGTGGCGAATAAAAGACGAAATAGAAAGATTGGATCGTCGTCTGTCAGGAACCGTGCAGGACGAACTCCATGGGGTATTGACGAACAGCATTGGGGTTATGATGAGTGGGATTTTGGAGCCTGCAACGTTTGTTGTGCCGTCTGCACACGGTTCATCCAAGGAGGGTCGGAGGACATGAAGTGTAATTCTGGAAAGCTCGTCGCAGCGGCTTTCTCACTGGCACTTGCATTATTCACCCTCGCCTCGCCTGCGTCAGCGCAAGTGGCGGTCTTCACAGGCCGCATCGACGTGACGATCGAAGATGCGACCGGCGGCCGACTGCCAGGCGCAACCGTGGATCTCACGGGTCCGGCCGTCCAGACGCAGACGACCGATACGTCGGGTCAGGCGCACTTCCTGAACCTGCCGGTCGGGAGCTACAACATCAAGGCGATGCTGGCAGGCTTCAACCCGTACACCAACCAGAACATCCAGATTGTGTCGGGCGGGACCGTGCCGCTCGACATCAAGATGGGCGTGGCCGGCGCGACGGAGGTCATCAACATCATCGGGGTGACGCCGATCATCGACTTCAAGAAAGAGACGACGACCACGAACGTGACGCTCCAGGAACTGCAGAACATTCCAAGCTCGCGCGATCCGTGGGTCGTCATGCAGACCGTGCCGACCGTGTACATGGACCGTGTGAACGTCGGAGGCGGCGAGTCGGGGCAGCAGTCCAACTACAACGCCAAGGGCGCCAAGGACACGGACAACACGTGGGCCATCGACGGCGTGCCGGTCACCGACATGGGCGCCACCGGCTCGTCGTCGTTCTACTACAACTTCGACAGCTTCCAGGAGATGGCGATCACGACGGGCGGCGCCGACGCGCAGAACGCGACCGGCGGCGTGCAGCTCAACATGGTCCTCAAGAAGGGGACCAACAGGTTCCAGGGCAGCGCGAGCTATTACTTCGAGAACCAAAGCACGCAGGGGAATAACCTGAATGCGGACATCCTCGCGCAGGCGATCGCCCAGGGCAACACGACCGGCAAGGGCAACCGAATCGATACGTATCAGGACCGCGGGTTCGATCTCGGTGGTCCGATCGTCAAGGACAGGCTGTGGGCGTGGGGACAGATTGCCCAGACGAATATCGATCTCCGGACGCTGGGCGATCAGCTCGACGCGACGATCTTCAAGACGCGCGCGTTCAAGCTGGACGGCCAGGCCAGCAACAGCATCCGCGGCAACCTCACCTTCTACTACAACGACAAGCAGAAGAACGGCCGCAACGTCGGCCCGCTGCGCCCGCCCGAGACGGCGTGGAACCAGAGCGGTCTGGGCGGCGGCACGAAGTACATGAAGGGCGAGGGCAACTTCGTTGGGGGCCAGAAGCTCTTCGCGTCGGTGAAGTTCGCCCACATCAAGGGCGGGTTCCAGCTGGTGCCGGTCGGCGGTCTCGACAAGGACTACTACCAGGATGCCGATGGCGTCTGGCACAACTCGTTCTATCAGTACCAGAGCGACCGCCCGCAGGACTTCTTCGGCGGCGACGCCAGTTACTTCGCCGGCAAGCACGAGATCAAGTTCGGCGCGGCGTGGCGCAACACGCCGGTCGACACGCAGCAGATCTGGCCGGCCAGCCATCTCGTGGCACTCGATAATCAGGGTGCGTACCCGCTCATCACCGTCCAGACGGCGCGCGACTATCGCTCAGTCACCGAGGCGAAGTATGCCAACCTCTATCTCACGGATACGATCTCGCTCGATCGTCTGACGATCAACGGCGGCATCCGCTTCGATCATTCGGTGTCCGGATTGGGTGCGGCAACGGTGCCGGCGGTGACGGGCATCCCGACACTCCCGGCGCTCAACGCGCCGGCCGTGGAAGGGATCTACGTGTTAACAAGGTGACGCCGCGTATCGGCATCACCTACGCGCTCGACGACTCGCGCAAGACCCTCCTGCGTGCGAGCTATGCGATGTTCGCGTCGCAGCTTCCCGGATCGCAGGCCTCGTTCGTGTCGCCGATTCAGTATTCCTACGCGTACTACAACGCCGTCGACAAGAACGGCGATCACATCGCGCAGTTGAGCGAGATTCTGTTCACCGGCGGCATCGACGGCAAAGGCCTGCAGTACACCTATGGGTTCGACGTCAACAATCAGCTGAAGACGGCCAACAAGGTCGACCCGAACATCAAATCGCCGACGACCCACGAGGCGCTCATCGGGTTCGATCGCGAATTGATGCCGAACGTCGCCTTCAGCACCACCTTGACGTGGCGCCGCAACAACGACCTGCTCTGGACGCCGCTCCTCGATGCCAAATCGAGCGACTTCGTTCAGACGGGGACGTTGACCGGCAACGTGGCGGAGGTCGGCGCGTTCAGCGTCCCGATCTACGGCCAGACCAAGACGTCCAATCCCGGTCAGTTGAGTGCGAACCGGCCCGGCTACCACCAGCGGTACCTGGGGCTCGAGGCCAGCCTGCAGAAGCGGATGTCCAACCATTGGATGGCGCGGCTCGGCTTCGCCACCAACAGCTGGACCGAGTACTTCGACGACCCCGCGGCCTCCATCGTCGACCCGACCAAGGCGCCGGCACTTTACGCGGGCCATCCATGGGCGGGAGCGCAGATTGACGGCGGCCCTGTCGTTCGATCGTCGACCGGCAGCGGGAAGAGCGGCATCTACCTCGTCGCGCCG
>JBGPKK010000238.1:0-6444 GCA_041485905.1 Vicinamibacteria bacterium | reverse complement strand
TTCCGCACCCCAGCCAGTCATGCTGGCGTCGTACATGACGTTGGGCATCTCCGGCCGGAACCCGACGGGCTGCGCCGGCACGGCCGCGACGACACGATCCGGCGCCCGCCTCAAGAGGTTCCAGATGAAGGGGCCGCCAATGCAGAAGCCCAGCACCATGAACTTGTCGATGCCCAGATGGCGTTGCGGAGGTCCGCATAGATGCAACGATACTCGCCCTTGAACTCGTCGATCGGGTCGAAGGGGCTGCGCGGTAAGCCGGCCATCACCGAGTTCAATCCCCCGCCGGCGATCAGCAACAGCGGGAAACCGGAACCGGCCTCTTCATAGCGGATGCGAACGGGGCCCTTCTCGTAGAAGCGTGAGGCTCCTTCTTGCCCGCTCTGCTGAGCAAAGATTTGCGGTGCTGCAGCCATCGCGGCCGCCCCGGCGCCCGTTTTCAGTATCTGGCGTCTGACAGGGTCCATCGGCGTCCTCCTCGATCGTTAGTGTCTCCGGTCGCCGCGGCTCGAAGGGTCGGTTACTTGCCAACCATGTGTGGCGCATCCTTGTCGACACACACGTACTCTCCGATCTCGTCTTTGGTATCGAGATCGGCGACTCTCTTGATAACCCAGGGCTTCGAATAGGTCTCCTTATCATCGATCGTCAATTCGATTTCCAGGTGGCCCAAATCCGCGCGGTGCAGGCGTTCAGTGATGTGCAGCATTTCCGTGTGCGGATGGCCAATGTTGTCGAGCCACGACTGATCATTGAAGCCCACCGTGTCCACCACCAGCGTATCTCCGTCCCAATGGCCGATCGAGTGTCCCATCCAATTCGGATTCGGATCCTTGGGATGCCCGCGCCCATCCAGAAAGACTTGACGATGGCTGGGAGTGTCGTCCTCGAAGATCATGACCAGGAGGGCAGGGGTTTGAACCAGCTTGTATGGGAACAACGCTCCGGCGTTCGTCAGTCCGCGCGGCAGACAGTGCGCGCCGGGCGAGTCTTTCGAGTTGTTCGCCGCACGCTCCCGCTGGAGCGTGTCGGCCCAGGGCAACGGCTCCGGCTTGCCTGGATCGACCGTCCTCTGCGCGTACCACACTCCCGACAGGTCTGGCTTGCCTTCCCGTGTGCGAGGAGTGGGCCCGGAGGGCGTCGCATGTGGAGTGATCCGCGAAATTTGGAATTCCCGGCCGTCTCCCAACGTGCCCAACTGAAAATCGACGAGGTGGATATCGAAGCGCAGGGTTTGACCCGACGCAACGACCACGTTTTGCTGGGAGTAGGCATTGAACCCAGGTGCGGCGACCGACAGCTCGTAGGCACCGGCCGGCAACTGCGCGATGGTGTAGCCGCCCTTTTCCGAGCTGGCCGCTTTGTAGAGCGTCTTTGTGGCCATGTTGGTGGCTTGAATAGGCGCGTTCGCGACCACGTCGCCGGCCAGGTCCACGACAGTGCCGGTGATGGTGCCGCCCAAGGCACCGGAGCCCTGCGCGAACATTGCAGCGGCCAAGAAGAACACGATCCCTGAACCCATGCGCTGCCTCCCGCTAATTACACCGTGCGCTATCGGCCGCTCACCGCGAATCCCAACAGCACGTTGCCAGGCAAGCCGTTTCGCTGAGCGGATCCGGATGTGGCAAACAACATCCCGCCCGCGACCACAGGGCCTCCCACGTCCAGCGCGCCGCCGTGTCCCGGGAGGCCATTGACCGTCTTGAACTCGCGCATGGTGTCATAGTCCCACAGGATTGTGCCGTTGGCCGTCGAATACGCCCGCAGGTGGCCATCGAGCGACCCGGAAAACACGGCGCCGGGAATCCCCGTCACTGCGGCCGATTGCGCTGGACTGCATGGCCGGCGGTCGCCGCAACCGGGCGGCGCGGTGTGCCAGACCCGCTCGCCGTCGTCGACAGTGAAGGCGAACATGCCGCCGCCCCTGGTGGGGTCCAGTTCGTAGATCCGGTCGTTGCCGCCAGCGACCAGCGACACCTGAAAGCGCACATCGGACAGGGCGATATACACGTTGCGGCCGTCCGTCGCCGGACCCCACTCGATGCCGCCGATCGCGCCACCTTCTCCCACTCGCGCCTGCCACAATATCTGGCCCTGGCGATCCGGATCGATGCCGTACGCCATGCCCGATTTCTGCCCGAGCACCAACACGCGCCGTCCGTTGCCAGGAGAGATCAGCATCGCCGAGGCCGCGAAGTCGAAATCGGGACCGTCGGAATCCGGGCAGTTCACCTTCGCGACGAGCATACAGGAGCTGTTCCAGGCGTCGCCGGCCGTGAGTTGTTTCGACCACAGGATGTCCCCGTTGGACATCCGCAACGCGACCACGGCATCGCTCAAGGGTGTCGTCGGGTCGGAGTAATTGTCGCCCGTCGTCACGTACATCGTGTCGCGACCGGGATCGAGCGTCGGAGCGGTCCACACACCGACTCCCGAAGGGCCGTAGACCGCCGCGCCGCGTTTGGTCTGCGGTCGCTCCTTCGCCACCTCATCGATCATGTATCGCTTCCACAGAACCTTCCCGTCCGCCGCCTGGACCGCCGACACGCTCCCGCGGAATGTGCAGCAGACATAGGCCGGCGACACCGCCAGCGCTTCTTCGAGCGACGCGACACCCACATACAGCCGTCCCTGGTGGAACACGGGCGTGGACGTGGCCTTCGCAGCGGCGTGCTCGTCCAGCCGCAGCTTCCACAGTTGCTTTCCGGTCGCCCCGTCCAGGGCGTACAGGTAGCCGGAGGAATCTCCGAAGAACAGTGTGGGCTTCCCGGCGAGTTCCCCGATGGTTATCCCGGACCGCACCTCAGCCTGCACAGTAGTGGTCCAGTGAATGCAGCCCGTGGCGGCGTCCAGCGCGTAGACGTCGCCGTTCTGGCTCCCCGCGAACACTCTGCCGCGATACACCGCCGGCTGCGAACGCAGCACCGCCGAATCTGGGAAGGCGAACGCCCATTTTAGTGTGAGCCGCGGCAAATCCTTGGCGCTCAGTCCCGCCTCCCTGGCGGTCTGGAAGCGCGTGTTCGCCAGATTGGCGCCCCAGTTGGACCAGCCGGGACCGTCTTTCCAGGCATCTTTACCCCCGGGGCCAGCCGGACACGGATTCGCGATCTCCTCACGCCGCCGTTCCGTGGTCACCGCCGTTCCGAGAAAGTTGGCAACCGCCTGACGTTCGTTGGTCGATAGGGCAGCGGCTTGCACTCGCATGACGCCGGTCTCCAACGTCTTCAGAATCGCCGTCGGCGTCATCGCCTTCAGCTGAGAGACGGCGGGAATGCGCGCGGCGCCGCCGGCCGCGGCCTCGTGACACGAGGCGCAGCGCTCGGCGAAAAGCTGCGCGGCGTACGGATCGTCGGCGGCCCATGCCGCAATCGGTGCGCATGCCATCACGGGAACGATGAGCAGCAGGTGAAAAACTCTCATCGCCTTCAAACTCCCGCGCCCAGTTGGCGCTGTGACCTAGTAACGGCGAAGTGTAGAGCGTCCGCCCTCCGGTGCACCAACGCCCTCCAGCGGCGTAATGCTCACTGCGGAGGCAGTGAGGCGACGTATGCGGAAATCGCGATGATGTCGTCTTCGGACAGATTGGTAACGACAGCCTTCATCAACGCCGCCGCCTTCCCCGCGCTCGAGCCGTATCGCATATCGAAGAGCTGCCGCGCGACATACAGCGGCTGCAGCCCCGCGAGCCTCGGGACTTCGCCCAGGCCTTTCAACCCCTCGCCGTGACAGATGGCGCACTGAACCGTCTTCCCGGCCGGTCCGCCTTTGACCAACGCTTCGCCTCTACTGATGCTGCCAGGTGGCACGTACGCGATGAAACCGGAATGCGGGTCCCGGATTTCCGTGCGGAACGGGTCCGCGGGGATTTCAAGGATACGACGTCCGATCGGCTCGGTGCCTCCGTCGGGATGGAGTTGACGATGACGGCCCGCGGTGGCGATGAACGTCGTGGGCGGCGTCGCGGTCTCGATCACCTTCACCCAGACGGTGGGCTTCACGGCGGCGAAGTATTCGGCGGCCTGGCGAACGTCGTCGTCCGACACAGCCCGCGCGATGGGACCCATGCGCGCTTCGTCTTTGCGCGTGCCCGCCTTGTAGTACGCCATCTGCCGGATCAGGTACTCGGCGGGCATGCCGGCGATGTCGGCGGATTCCGGATGGCCCTGGCCGGACATCAGATGGCACGAGCCGCACGCCATAGTGATCCCCGTATCGCCTCTCACCGATCGCGGCGCAGCGGGGTGTTCATCGGGGAACCAGTCCGGCGGATTCGCGTTCCCGGCGATCGTGGCGGCGTCGTACTCCTTCGCGCTGCCGGGCGCCCTGACGATGCCTTCCGGCCGCACGGCGGTCGGCTGAATCTTGTCGGGGATGTTGAATGCCCAATCGGGGAGTCCCGCGGGGACGGTGAGCGCTGCCTGCGCGTTGAGCTCCCGCACGATGAGGGAGAGCGGAGCGAAGGCGCACACGAGGACGGCGATGCGGACGAACGTGTTTGCTCGGGGGATTCGGCGGATCACGGCGGATCTCCTCTCCCGTTCGCGACGAAGGTCGGCTGTAAGCGGCCAGAGCGAGGGTGACGAAGTCTACCAGAACCGTCAGGTTAATCGCGGCGCGTATCGATTCCCGCCGCTCGCTTGTATGGCAGCAATGTTCGGGTGGTTCAACGAGGCGAGGACCTCGGCCTCGCGTTGAAAACGCGCGAGGCGATCGGCATCAGCCGCGAGCGACGGCGGCAGGATCTTGATCGCGACCTGGCGCTTCAGCTTCGTGTCGGTCGCGCGATACACCTGGCTCATGCCGCCTTCGCCGATCCGGGCGGTGATGTCGTAGACGCCGAGCCGGGTGACGCGAGCAACAGCCGACGACATTCAGCGGGCGGCCGAACGTCTGATTCGGGCACGCATCGCGTCTGCTGCACAACGCCGCGAACAGCTCGACAGCGCGCCCTGAACTTGACGGATGTTGCCAGGACTGGTACGATTTGATCTGAACTAACTAATCAGTTCAAGGGAGATCACCATTAAGACTTCAGCCATGCCCAACGTCGTTTCCGCCCTGACAGCCCGGACCCAGTTCGGGCAAATCATTCGGCGGGTCAAAGAAAAGAACGAGCGGTTCGTGGTCGATCGCCGTGGCGAGCCCCAGGCCGTCATCATGAGCATCAAGGACTATCTCGATACCATTGCCCCGGCGCCTGCCTGGCTCAAACAGAGCTGGGCCACAGCCAAACGCTCAGGCGTTGCCAAGATGAGTATGCGTGACATCGACGCGGAGATTCGCCGCTACCGTCGAGAGAGGGCGAAGGGTCGAAGAAGTCGATGATCCGGGTTGTGCTCGACACCAACGTCGTGGTGTCGGCCATGCTCAGTCCATCCGGAACCGCTGCGGACGCGATCCGTTTGGCAATCAATCACCATGTGCAGCTCTGCGCGTCAGAGGTACTCCTTGAGGAGTACGAAGAGGTCCTCCGCCGCCCGAAATTCCGCCGGCCGCCGGCGGTCGTGTCGGCGTTGCTGAAAGCGGTGCGCGCGGTGGCCGAGCTGGTTGAGCCAACGGCCACGCTCACGGTCTCGGCCGACGAGGCTGACAATCGCTTTCTGGAATGCGCCGAGGCGGCCAAGGCCGACTATCTCGTCACCGGCAATACCCAACACTTCCCCGCCGCGTGGCGTGGAACGCGCGTCATCACAGCCAGACAGCTGGTGGAATTGGTCACGCCCAAACCCTGAAATCGAGAATCGGCTGGGAGGCAGGGATTCGAACCGCCTATTTCAAGAAACCCAGCAAAGACGGGCCCTTTTCGCATAAACCTCATGGCGCCAGCAATTTGGCGTTTTCGTCCTCCTTCGTCGGCTTTCGTCTATTCGCGTCTGTTTTCGTCCTTTGTCAGCGCAATGACACTCGCAATGACACTGGTCGCGAACGTCTCCCGAGTTCCCCTCGTCGAAACCTACACGGGTAAACTTCGTCGCCGCGCTTCGGTAGACCCTAGCGCTACAATCAGCCGTGTTTTCGGCCTCCAAAAATCTTCAAGGAGTTTTCAGATGAGACGAAATGCGCTTCTCCACATTGTCATGATCGCGCTCTTCACGTCCGCGGGACTCGCCTTCCAGGCCGGCACCGACGGGCCGTACAAGGTCCTGAAGACCGCGAAGGTCGGCGGCGAGGGCGGCACGGATTACATCTACGCAGACACGGCCGGCCGGCGGCTGTACATCACGCGCGGCGCGACTCAGGCGCAGGCGGCGACGGATACGAGGCCGGCGGTGCCTGCCTTCGAAAAGCGGTTGACCATCTTCGATCTCGACACGCTTGAATCGGTGGGCGTGATTCCGGGTGTTGGCGGCAACGGCGCGACGGTGTGCCCGAAGACGGGCCACGGCTTCACCAGCGACCATCCCCAACCCTCGATGTTCGACGTCAAGACCATGAAGTTGATCA
>JBGPKK010000237.1:0-6458 GCA_041485905.1 Vicinamibacteria bacterium | reverse complement strand
GACGCCGGGAGGCCAGCATCCCGGTCTCGGAACCAGGAATGCGCTGATTGCGCTCGGCCCCGCCACGTACCTCGAGATCATCGGTCCGGATCCGGACCAGCCAAAGCCGGAGAAGCCGCGTCGCTTTGGCATCGACGATCTGACTGCGCCGCGTCTGTTGACCTGGGTGGCGAAGGGGAACGATCTGGACACGATCGTGGCCAGATCGCGGCGCGTCGGGATCAGCCTGGGGGACGTCATCTCGGGCAGCCGCAAACGGCCGGACGGCGTCGTGCTGTCCTGGCGGTACACCGATCCATCCGTCGTCCTGGCGGACCGCCTGATTCCGTACGTCATCGACTGGGGCACATCCCAGCATCCTGCGGCGACGGCGGCGCCGGGCGTCAAGCTCGTCGCCCTGCGCGCGGAGCATCCCGACGCCGCGCGCGTTCAGAAAATGCTGGATCAGCTCGGCCTCGATCTCGCCGTGACCATCGGTCCGAAGCCTGCGCTGATCGCGACGCTGGACAGCCCGAAGGGGCGCGTGGAGTTGAATTCCCTACGCTGAACGCCCGACGGGCGATTGATGGCGGTGCCGATCGCAGTAGGAGCCGACCGGCAAACATTGGAGCCGGGTGCGCCGATCACAGTCGTGCTGAACTGGGACGCTGGGCTGAAGAAGTAAGAAGGCAAGAGGCAAAAAGGCAAGAGTAAAGTTGGAAGTGTGAAGTTACTGATTCTGCTTCCCCTCACGCTCGCGTGCGTCGCGTGCGCGCTGCAGACTTCTCAGCGCCCCGCTGACATGCTTCGCACGCAACTAGACGGGGACTGGAAGTACTGGATGACCCAGTATCCCGAGCAGGCCACGGCAGTCGGTTTCCCTGGCCAGAACGGGCGATGGACGGATTATTCGCAGCCGGCGATCGACGCGCGCGCCGCGCATCTGAAAAGCAGTCTCGCGCAGCTGGACGCTATCGATCGCGCGAAGCTCGATACCAACGATCGGCTGAACTTCGATCTGTATCGCGATCTGCTCGACACGGCCATCAAAGGTCTCGACTTCCAGAACGACGCCATCCCGATTCGCGGGGTCATTCCGCACAACGTGCTGATGCCCATCAATCAACTCGAAGGCATCCAGCAGGACATCCCGCGAACCTTCGCGCTCATGCCGGCGGCGACGCGCGACGACTACCAGAACATCGTGTCCCGTCTCGAAGGCGTCGGTCCGCTCGTCGATCAGACCATCGCGCTCATGGAGCGGGGTCTCGCGGCGGGGATGACGCCTCCCCGCATCACCATGCGCGATGTTCCGGATCAGGTGAAAGGGGCGATCAGCGACGACGCGCTGAAGAGTCCGCTGCTCGCCGCGTTCCGCGCGTGGCCCGCGTCAGTCCCCGAAGCAGACCGTGCGAGCCTCACGGCGAAGGCAACCGCCGCCTATACCCAAGGGGTCGTGCCGGCGTTCAATAAGCTTCACGACTTTCTGACGTCCCGCTACCTTCCCGCATGCCGGACGACGACGAGCGTGAGCGCGCTGGCAAACGGCGCCTCGATGTACGCGTACAACGTCAAATGGCACACGACGACCGACAAGGCGCCGAAGGAGATCCACGACCTCGGTCTGTCTGAAGTCAAACGGATCCGCGCGGAGATGGACCAGGTGATCGCGGCATCGGGATTCAAGGGGAGCTACGCGGAGTTCGCGACGTTTCTCCGCGGCAGTCCGCAGTTCTACTTCACCGACGCCTCGTCTCTCCTGATTGCGTACCGCGACATCGCCAAACGCGCGGATCCGGCGCTGGCGCATCTGTTCGGCCACCTGCCGCAGACGCCCTACGGCGTGAAGGTGGTGCCCGATGCTATCGCGCCCTCGCAAACGACCGCTTATTACGAGCCGGGATCGTTAGCGGCTGGCCGTCCGGCGAACATGTTCGCCAACACGTTCAAGCTCGACGCGCGTCCGACGTGGGAAATGGAAACACTGACAATGCACGAGGCGGTGCCGGGGCATCATATCCAGGTCTCCATCGCGCAAGAGTTGGAGGGCCTGCCCGAGTTCCGCAGAAACTCGAGCTACACGGCGTTTGTCGAAGGCTGGGGACTCTACGCCGAGTCGCTCGGCGAGGAGATGGGCTTCTATAAGGACCCTTATTCGAAATTCGGCCGGCTCACCTACGAGATGTGGCGCGCGATCCGGCTGGTCGTCGACACGGGTCTCCACTCGATGGGTTGGACGCGCGATCAGGCGATCGACTTCTTCCGGGCCAACGCCGCCAAGACCGACCAGGACATCATCGTGGAAATCGATCGGTACATCGTGTGGCCGGGCCAGGCGCTCGGGTACAAGATGGGGCAGCTCAAGATTCGCGAGCTGCGGACGAACGCCGAACGTCAGATGGGCGCCCGTTTCGACATCCGCCAGTTTCATGACGTCGTCCTCGGCCAGGGCGCGGTCCCGCTCGACGTCCTGGAACGCCAGGTGAGTGCGTGGATGGGTAAAAAGTAGGAGGTGCACGTGGCTGTCGGCACGACGGTGAGGTCGATGCTCGACGGTCTCGTGTACGCACTTCTCACGGCGGCGACATTCGGCTGGCTCTGGCCCCGGTAGAAGACATAGGTAGAGGCTGGAGGCTAGAGGCTGGAGGCTGGAACCATGAAAAACGTCATCGTCTCGCTCGTTCTCTGTGGGCTGATTGGTGTCGCGTCTGCGCACGCGCAAAGTCCGGACACCCTGATGGTCAACGGCAAGGTCGTGACCGTTGACAGTCAGTTTTCGATCCGGCAGGCGATCGCCATCCGCGATGGAAAAATCGTGGCGGTCGGCAGCACGGCCGAGATGCAGAAACTTGCCGGTCCCGCGACGCGGGTGATCGATCTACAGGGTCGCACGGTCATCCCCGGCCTCATTGACTCTCACCTTCATGCGATCCGCGCGGCCCTCAGCTTCAGCACCGAGGTGAACTGGATCGGCGCGCCCTCGCTGGTTGACGCGATCGGTCGAATCCGGGACAAAGCGCGCACGATGAGACCAGGGGCGTGGCTGATCGTTGCGGGCGGTTGGAACGTCCAGCAGTTCAAGGAGAACCGCCGCCCGACGCAGGCTGAGCTCGTGGCAGCGGCGCCGAATAACCCGGTGTACGTCCAGCTCGGGTACGGCTGGATTGTCATGACGCCCGCGGCGTTCAAGGCGCTGAACATTACGAGCGATGCAGATTTGCCGGCCGGCGGCCGGCTGGAAAAGGATGCGACTGGAAAGCTGACCGGCGGCGTCAGTGGAGGGCAGGGCGCGATCGTGGCGCTGTTCGACCGGCTCCCGAGGCCGACGTTCGACGAGCAGGTCGACGGCACCAGGAAATTTTTCCGCGAGCTCAATCGCCTCGCGCTGACCGGCGTCGTCGATCCCGGCGGCAACAACCTCGCGCCGGACGATTATCAGGCGCTCTTCAAGGTCTGGCGGCAGGGTCAGATGACGCTCCGCGTCGCCTACAGCCTGTGCAGCCAGACGCCAGGTGCCGAGTTCGAAGAGCTCAAGAACTGGACGGCGCTCCTGCCGATCGGATTCGGCGACGACATGCTGCGGTTCAACGGCCTTGGCGAACGCATCACCGCCGCGATGAACAACAACAACCGGCCCAGCGAGTCGGACAAGGATCGGTACTACCAGATCGCGAAGTGGGCGGCCGAACGCGGTATGGCGCTGACCATGCACTGGGGCAGCGACGCGTCGGTCGATCAACTGCTGACGATCTTCGAGCGTGTGAACAAGGAAGTGCCGATCGCCAACCTCCGCTGGTCGGTCGCGCATCTCAACGACGCGTCGGTGGCAAGCCTGCAGCGGATGAAAGCGCTCGGCGTTGGCTGGACGGTGCAGGACGCGATGTACTTCGGCGGCGAAGGATTTGTGCAACAGGCGGGACAGGAGGCCGCGCGGCGCGTACCCCCGGTCAATACGGCGACAAGAATCGGCGTCGTCGTCGGCGCCGGCACGGACGCGCACCGGGTGGCGTCGTACAACCCGTTCACCGCGCTGCAATGGTTTCTCGACGGCAAGACGGTCGGCGGTGTCGCGATCCGTGGACCCGAGGAAACGCCGACCCGCGCCGACGCGCTGCGCTTCTACACGCGCGGCAGCGCGTGGTTTTCACACGACGACGGCAAGCGGGGGTCGCTCGAGGTGGGGAAGCTCGCCGACCTTGCGATGCTCTCCAAGGACTACCTGACCGTGCCGGTCGATCAGATTGGCGGCATCGAATCGGTGCTCACGATGGTCGGCGGCAAGATCGTGTACGCGGCCGGGTCGTATCAACCGTTGGAACGCGAGCGATAGCGACCGTTCATTCATGGACCTGCAGTTATCCGGCAAGATCGCGATCGTCACTGGCGCCAGCCGCGGAATCGGCCGCGCGATCGCGCAGACCCTCGCCGCCGAAGGCATGAGCCTGGTGGTCGCCGCGCGTTCGAGCGAACAACTCGAGGATCTTGCGGCATCGCTCGGAACCAAATGCCTGGTCCAGGTCGTTGATTTACGCGAGGCGGATGCGCCGGCCGCTGTCGTTGCCGCCACCATCAGGCAGTTTGGTCGCGTCGATCTGCTTGTCAACAACGCGGGCGCCACCAAGCGCGGTGATTTTCTGGCGCTGACCGACTCGGATTGGGACGATGGGTTTCGGCTGAAGTTCTTCGGCGCGATGCGATGTTGCCGTGCGGCGTGGCCGCATCTGCGGACAAGCCAGGGCAGCATCGTCAATATCGTCGGCATCGGCGGTCGAACCGGCACGGCGGAGTTTGCGATTGGCGGCGCGGTCAACGCGGCGCTCCTTAATCTCACGAAAGTGCTGGCCGACCGCGGAGTGGGCGACGGCGTGCGGGCCAATGCCATTAACCCGGGGTCGATCGCGACCGAGCGTCTCCAGACACGGCTGCGCAGCTTCGCGGCGGAGCACCAGATCGACTTCGCCACCGCCGAGACCGAGATGGCGCAGGCGCTCGGTATCGCGCGGTTCGGCGAGCCGGCCGACATCGCCCGCGTCGTCGCGTTCCTGGCTTCGCCGCACGCCAAGTTCTGCCACGGCGCCGTCCTCGACGTCGACGGCGGGCAGACGCGGACGTTGTAGAACCAGCGTGGATCCTGTTTTCTTCCGCTCCGCGTCCGAGTTCCGCCGGTGGCTCGAACACCGCTTTTCGCCGCGCAGGGCGAAGAGCGTCTGGAGCGCCACCAACACGAGGCGCGTCAGCGAGCTGTGGCCGTGTTCTGGGTGATCAGCGCCAAACAGGAAGAGACCAGATTGAGGCGGCTCGGGCAGCTGATTCGTTCGGAAGGCGCCGACCCCGGGGGTGGGGCCCCGGGCTGTGATAAAGGTCCGATTCCGTTGATTCGGTGTCAAACCCCTCATGCGAACTTCGCTGGTCGCATTGGCTGGTGCCCTCTCAATATTCTTCGTGACGGCTTGCGGTCCAGCCGTCGACCTTTCTACGAGCTTGCAGGTCGAAGCCGTCTCGAGCGGCTGGTTCGATGCCGGAATCGTCGCTGGCACGAACAAGGTCGTGCCCTCGGCATCCTTCAGGTTGAAGAACGCGTCGGACCAGAGGCTGACGATGCTGCAGGTGAATGCGTTGTTCCGTCGCGTCGGCGACCAGGACGAATGGGGCAGCGCGTTTGTCACGGCCGCGGGATCAAGCGGCCTGGCGCCGGGCGCGGCCAGCGCCATCACGGTGAAGTCGCCAACCGGCTACACCGGCGCCGAGTCGGGCGCCGAGATGCTCGCCAACTCGCATTTCGTCGACGCCAGAGTCGATCTGTTCGCCAGATATGGATCGGCGCAGTGGATGCGGATCGGCGGGTATCCAATCACGCGTCGCCTGGTCGGACGGTGAGGCGCCGGCTGAATTACTCCTGGCGCAGCGCCTGCATCGGGTCGATTCGCGACGCGCGTCGAGCGGGGAGATAGCACGCGACGAGCGATGCGGCGGCCAGCAAACCGGCCACGCCCAGATACGTCGGTGTGTCGGTCGGCGTCACGCCGTAGAGAAAACCTCCGAGAGCTCTTCCGGCTGCCAGACTGAGCGCGAAACCGATGCCCAGACCAGCGGCCGTCAACCTGAATCCTTCACCCAACACGGAACCGACAATCTGCTGCGACGAAGCGCCGAGCGTCATGCGGACGCCAAGGTCGCGGGTTCTTCGCCTCATGTCGAACGCGATGACGGCGTACTGACCGATGGCGGCGATCGCGAGCGATCCGACGGAGAAGAGCGTCAGTAGAATCGTGACAAGGCGCACCGGTTGAAGGATGTCGTCCAGTTGCGTGGTCATGCTCCGCGTCCACACGACCGAAATCCGGGGGTCGACCTGGCGCAGGGCCGGACCAATCGCGGGCGCGATCGTCGCGATCGTATCGGGGCGGCCGTCGTATCTGACGTAGAGGATGCCTTCCTCTCGTGCAAGGGGCTCTTGTTGCGCCGACAGGAAGACAAAG
>JBGPKK010000236.1:0-6560 GCA_041485905.1 Vicinamibacteria bacterium | reverse complement strand
GTCGCTCGATCTCACGCGGCGTCATCGACTCGGGCGTCGTCGCCCCGGCCATGTGGTAGATCTTCTCTTCCTGCACGGTCCCATCCAGGTCGTCCACGCCGAACCACAACGCCGTCTGCGCCACCTCGACGCCGGTCGCAATCCAAAACGCCTTCACGTGCGGAATGTTGTCGAGCACCAGCCGCGCAACCGCGTGAACGCGCAGCGTGTCTGCAGCGCTGGGCGCCGGCAGCTTGCGCATCTGGTTGTTGTCGGGATGAAAGGCCAGCGGGATGAACGCCTGGAAGCCGCCCGTCTCGTCCTGCAACGCGCGCACACGCAGCATGTGATCGACCCGCTCCTCTGCCGTTTCGATGTGCCCGTAGAGCATGGTGACGTTCGACCGCAGACCGAGCCGGTGCGCGAGACGGTGGATGTCGAGATAGCGCTCGGTCCCGCATTTATCGTGCGCGATCTTGCGGCGGACGCGCTCGGCGAAGATCTCGGCGCCGCCGCCCGGCAGCGAATCGAGGCCCGCCGCCATCAACTCGCGCAACACCTGCTCGTCGGTCATGCCGTACAGATCCGCGAAGAACGCAATCTCGACGGCCGTGAAGCATTTCAGATGAATGCCCGGTCGAATGCGCTTGAAGCCCTGCAGCAGCTCCGTGTAATAGCTGAACGGCAGATCGGGGTGCAGCCCGTTGACGACGTGGACTTCGGTCAGGAGTTGATCGCTGCGCTGCCGCAGCTTGTCCCACGCCTCGTCGAGCGACATCGTGTACGCGCCGGAATCGCCTGGCTTCAACCGCGCGAAGGCGCAAAACAGGCAGCTGGCGACGCAGACGTTGGTCGCCTCGAGGCGGATGTTGTGGTTGTAGAAGGTGCGGCCGGCGTGACGCTTCTCGCGTTCCCGATTGGCCAGCCAGCCAACCGTCAGCAGATCGGCGCAGAACAGACGCGTCCCATCGTCGAGCGTCAGGCGCTCGCCGGCGTCGAGCTTATCCGCGATGTCGAGGAGATTGGACGCGCGGAGACGGGCACGGTACATCTGGTCATCTCGTCATCTAAGTCATCTGGTCATTGATTGATCGATTGCACACCAAATGACGAGATGACCAGATGACCAGACGACTAAATTCGAGTATCAGCCGACGCCGAAAATCTGGATGCGCAGCGACCGCGCGCGCGGGCCGTCGAGCTCCGCCATCAGGATCCGCTGCCACTGGCCGAGGACGACCTCGCCGCCGCTGACCTGCAGCGTGAGATTGTGACCGAGCAGGAGCGCCCGCAGATGGGAGTCGGCGTTCATCCGATCGCAGTCGGAGTGTTGCGGATCGTTGTGCATCCACTCGGCGTCGCGCGCCACCATCTGCTCGAGGAAGCGGCGGATATCGGACAGCAGCGCCGTTTGAAACTCGTTGATGAAGAGCGCGCACGTGGTGTGCATCGACATGAGGTTGACGATGCCTTCCCGGATGTTGAAGTGTCGGACGAATTCCATGACCCGGTTCGTGAGATCGACGAGCTCAATCCGCTGATCGGTCTGAACGACGAAGGTCTCTCCATGAATCGTGAGGCCGCCGGCCTTCGCCGAAGCCACCTCCTCGACGGGCTTCTCGCGGACGGTTACGGTCGAACTCTTGCTCATGCGCTCCTCTTCCGTTGTGCGGGCGGGCGATACGGCGCGTCCCGAGCGGACACCGAACGTGTCATGTTACGCAAAAATGAACGCCAGAGGCAACCGGACCTGCCGTTTGAGCCGGTTTTGCTATACTCCGCCCTGTGGATCCGGAAACGCCGGATCGACGTTGATCTTCGACGCTTGAACCCCGGCGGTCACGCGAAGTGGGTGAAACGCCCACACGGTCCCGCCACTGTAAACGGGGAGCGGCGCTTTGCATTAGTCCTTGGGCCCCGGTTCTTCGTCCTGGACCCCTGGCACGTCACTGGGTCACGACCTGGGAAGACGGCGAAGCGTCGCGCTGATCCGCAAGTCAGGAAACCTGGTCACCGGGGGCGTCCTTTCTTCGGCGCGCGACACGCCGAACGGAGCACCGATGCCCTTCGCCCGCCTACGGCCGGGACGCACCCGCCATCGTTCCGCCGATCTCTGATTCGTCATGCTTCGCGCTGCCAACATATCGTTCGCGTATCGAGGCATCCGTACGACTCGTAGTCCGGCTTCAGCCGGACGCCACGTACGAAACGTCGTACTGAATGATGTTTCGCTGCACGTCGAGCGAGGCGATCTCGTCGGCATTCTCGGACCGAACGGATCGGGCAAGACGACGCTCCTCAAGCTGCTTGGCGGCGTGTACTCACCGGCCTCGGGCACGGTGACGCTCGACAATCGGCCGCTCGCCGCCTGGACGCGGCGCGATATCGCGCGGCGTGTCGCGTTCGTGCCGCAGGAGACCCAGGCGCCATTCGATTTCACGGTGATCGACATCGTGTTGATGGGCCGGTTTCCGCACCTGGGCGCGTTTGCGCTGGAAGGCCCGGAGGATCTTGACATCGCGCGCCGGGCGCTCGAAGCCACCGGCAGCGCACCGTTCGAGCAGCGGGCGTTCAGCACGCTCAGCGGCGGCGAGAAGCAGCGCGTGGTCATCGCCAGCGCGCTGGCACAAAGTCCGCAGCTCCTCCTGCTCGACGAGCCGACCGCGGCGCTCGACATCGGACATCAGATCGAAGTGCAGACGCTGCTGCGGCGTCTGAATGCCGACCGCGGCGTCACCATGGTCCTGTCCACGCACGATCTGAATCTGGCATCGGCGCTGTGCCGCCGCCTCGTGCTGCTGAAGGACGGCCTGGTGGTCGGCTTCGGCCCGACCGAAGAGGTCCTCACGCCAGACGCGATTCGGACGCTCTACAACGTCGACGCGGTCGTCGAACGGCACGCGCGCACGGGCCGTCTGACGGTCGTGCCCATCGGACGGACCTGATCCGTGCAGCCCATCCGCACGAGACTCGTCACCACCGTCGCGGCCTTCAGCGCGCTGCTCGTCATCGCGCTGGTTGTCGGGCCCGTGATCGGGTCGACGCACATTTCGCTCGCGCGGGTGTTCGATCGATCGATTCCGTTTGCGGACAACCTGGACGCGCAGATTTTTTTCATCGCGCGCCTCCCGCGCGTGATCGCGGCGGCACTGGTCGGCGGCGCGCTCGCCGCCTCGGGCGTCGTCTTTCAGGCGTTGCTCCGCAATCCGCTGGCGTCACCTGACACGCTGGGCGTTTCAGCGGGCGCTGCGCTCGGCGCGATGGTGGCGATCACGTTCCACTTCGATTTCGCATTCGCCGGCCTCCCGGTGATTCCGCTGTCGAGCTTTGCCGGCTCGCTGTGCGCGCTCGGCGTTGTCTATGCGCTCGCGGCGGCCCGACACCGCGGTTTGTCGACGACCGTTCTGCTCCTGGCGGGCGTGACGATGACCGCGTTCATCACCGCGTTGATTCTCTTCACGCAGTACCTCGCCGACTTCACCGACACCTTCCGCACCGTACGCTGGCTGATGGGAGTGCTCGACATCGGCGGGTACGCACCGGTGCTGGCGGTTCTCCCGATGCTGCTCGTCGCATTTGGACTGTTCGCGACTCTTCCCCGTGCGCTGGATCTCATCAGTCTCGGGGCGGACGCCGCCGCCTCGCGCGGCGTGAACGTCCCGCGGACCGAACGGACTGCACTCGTTGGCGCGTCACTGGCGACCGGAGCCGCGGTCGCGATCGGCGGGCCCATCGGCTTCATCGGCATCATCGTGCCGCACATGGTGCGTCTGGTGGTCGGGTCGGATCACCGACTGGTCCTGCCGGCCTCGATCCTCTTCGGCGCGACATTCCTTATCGCATCCGATCTCGTCGCGCGCACGTTGTTCGCACCCGTGGAGATGCCGGTCGGCGTGATCACGGCGCTGGTGGGTGGACCGTTCTTCCTCTGGTTGCTGCTGAGGTCATTCAGATGAGAGTCGTTCGCTCGCTAGGTCCGGCGTGGCTGCTGGCAGCGGCCCTGGCCTGGGCCACCACTGCCGATTCGGCTGGTTCGCCCCAGCGCATCGTGTCGGTCATTCCCGCCGTGACAGAGATGATCTTCGCGATGGGCGACGGCCACCGCGTGGTGGGCGTCAGCAACTACGATGAGTTTCCCAGACAAGTCTCGCGTATCGCGCGTGTCGGTGGCCTTCTCGATCCCAACGTCGAACAGATTCTCGCACTGAAACCCGACCTCGTCATCCTTTACAACACGCAAACGGAGCTGAAGCAGCGGCTCGATCGCACCGGCATTCCGTACTATTCGTACGAGCACCGGGCGTTGTCCGACATCACAGTCACCGTACGAGCGATCGGCGCGCGCCTCAACGTGCCCACCCACGGCGAAGCGCTCGCGGCAGGCATGGAGCGCGCGCTGGCTTCGATTCGCCGTTTGGTCGCAGCCGTGTCGCATCCGCGCACGCTGCTGGTATTCGAGCGCGAGCCGTCATCGCTGAGGGGCATCTACGCCAGCGGCGGATACGGATTTCTCCACGACATGCTGGAGACAGCGGGGGCGACCAACGTATTCGCCGACATCCGGCAGCAGTCCGTGCAGGCCAGCACCGAAATGATTCTCGGACGCCAGCCGGACGTCATCGTCGAGCTGCGATACGGGGACATTCTCAAGAAAGTCGACGTCGCGCGGGACATCGAGGCGTGGAACACGCTGGCGTCGCTGCCTGCCGTCAGGAATCACCGCGTGTACGTCCTGGTCGGCGACGAATTCGTCGTCCCCGGTCCGCGCGTCGTCGATGCCACGCGGCGGATTGCTCAGGCGCTTCATCCCGGACAGGTACGGTGAATTTGGTCATCTGGTCATCTGGTCATTGATTTGGCGATTGCGAAGATTGGAGCGGGCGGTCCCAAGCGACCTCGCAAAGATGGCGCGCAATTCGGACGCCTCCTGCCGAATTGGAGCGACGGTCGGCTGCGGGATCATCTGGGCGCGGACGAGCACATCGAGCCAATACTGCCAGTTGGCGGCTGACTACACTACCGGCGGGCGTTTGCGGAAGTCGCTCCATCAAGCGCAAGACACTGATGGCGAATGCCATTGTGCGCTCTTTCAGTTGATCGCTTTGAACGCTCACTCAATCGTTATGTTTCATATCCCGTACCAATTTCACAATCCAATGACCAGATGACGAGATGACCAGATGACCAAATGTGTGATTTCGTGGTCCAGCGGAAAGGACAGCGCGTGGCTGGTTCATGTGCTGCGCGCGAGAGGTGACGTCGAGATCGGCGCGCTGCTCACGACCGTCAACGAAACGGCGCAGCGCGTCGCGATGCACGCGGTGCGCGTCAGCCTGCTCGAGGCCCAGGCCGCCGCGCTCGGGTTGCCGCTGTGGCAGATTCCGATTCCGTCTTCATGCCCGAACGAGGTGTACGAGCGGGCGATGGAGGCTGTTGTCCGCCGCGCGGTAGCGGAAGGCTTCACCCACATCGCGTTCGGCGATCTGTTCCTCGAAGACGTCCGACGCTATCGCGAGGAACGCCTCGCCGGCACCGGTCTGACACCCCTGTTCCCGCTTTTCGGTGCCGATACCACGACGCTGGCGCGCGAGATGGTCGGCAGCGGGCTGCGCGCGAGGCTCACCTGCGTGGATCCTCGCACGCTTGATGCACGATTCGCGGGGCGGGAGTTCGATGCGGCCCTGCTGGACGAGCTGCCGCCTGCCGTCGACCACTGCGGCGAACGAGGCGAGTTCCACACGTTTGCCTACGACGGCCCCATGTTCGCGTCTCCCGTTCCGATTGAGTCGGGAATCATCGTTGAGCGCGACGGGTTCGTCTTTGCTGATCTCACGACTCCATCTGGTCATCTGGTCATTTAGTCATCTGGTCATTTGAATTGCTCAAGTCAAACCAATCCACCAATCAATGACGAATTGATGACTGACGACCGACGAATGACAGGACTTCGGCGAGCCTTCGGGCGGGCATGACATTCCTACACATTGCGCCGTTTTAGCGCGGGCTACGCTCGGTTCGGACAGCCTATCGCCCGGCGGTGTCGCTGACCCGGAGGGCTCGTTGATCGCCTTCGACAATCTTCAACAGCATGTGCGTGATGGTTCCTTGGGAGCCCGTGACGAACTCGACCAGGCCTCCAAGCGTCGGGAACACGAAGTCTTTGTCGGACTGCGCGAACAGCGGTTGTCGTCCGCCACCCCCGGGCAATTCGATCATCAGCTGTCCTTGGTCGACCGAAACCCGAAAGTCGCCTAACGGCTCCGCCCGATAGGTCCCCACGTACTTGGACAACGTGTCGGGTGAGACGCGCACTTCTCCCTTCTTCTCGTCCTGGACGGTGCCGACCAGGTGGCCATGGTCTTTTTCGTTCTCGTTGCACACGTATTCGAGGAGCTCCGTGTCGGCGACGAAGTTGACGCCCACGGCGATCGTCCAGGGCTTCGCATAGGCCTTCGGATCGTTGAACGTCATCTCGAGCTGCATCTGGCCGAAGTCCTTGCGCCGGAAGCGCTCGGTCACCTGTAACGCTTCGGTGTGGGGGTGGCCCGTGAAGTCGAGCCATGTTCTGTCGTTGAACCCTG
>JBGPKK010000235.1:0-6572 GCA_041485905.1 Vicinamibacteria bacterium | reverse complement strand
GCGTGTTCTCGCTGGCGACTCTCGTCGCGATCGGGATCGCGACGGCGACGTACCCGGCGCGTCGGGCGGCGCAGCTGCCTCCCGTCGAGGCGCTGCGTTTCGAGATGTGAGATGAGCGTCACCGTCACGTCCGGCTTCAGCGCGACGTCGGCCGAAGGCGACCTCCCGGCTCCGGTTGCGCGCAGGACCGCTGCCCGGCGGCTCGCATGGCTGTCGCGCGTCGGCGAGATTGTTCGCGAGGCGTTCTACGGCTTGTACCACCACCTGTTCCGTGCCGCCCTGTCGATGCTCGGCATCTCCTGGGGCATCGTCGCCGTCGTCATGCTGCTCGCCTACGGCAACGGATTCCGCTCGGCGCTCGACGTCGGATTTCGCGGGGCGTTTTCAGACGGAACGGTGGTCGCGTTTCCGGGCCAAACCAGTCTCCAGGCGGGCGGCGAGCGGGCAGGCAAGCGCGTGCGGGTCACGGTCGACGATGTGCTCGCGATGGGCGAACTGCCGCTCGTCAAGAATATCAGTCCAGAGTTCATGCGTGATTTTCCGACCGTGTACGGAAACAAGCAGTCGAATCATCTGATCCGAGGTGTGGCGGCGAGTTACGGGAGCATGCGCAGCGAGACGCCGCAGCCCGGAGGCCGGTTCCTCGATGAAAGCGACGTCCGACTGCGCCGCCGCGTCGCGTTCATCGGCAGCGAGGTTCAACGCAAGCTGTTTGGTGCGGTGCCGCCGGTCGGCGAGACGATTCGGATCGCCGGACAGCCCTTCGAGATCGTCGGCGTCATGGAAGAGAAAGTCCAGCTGTCGAATTACAACCGGCCCGACAAGTACTGCATTTTCATCCCGTGGACGACGATGGGCGGGCTGTGGGACAACCGATACGTGGGCACGTTCGTCTGGCAGGCCGTGTCGCCGTCGCTCGAGCAGAAAGCCACCAAGCAGGTCCGCGAATTTCTGGCCAATCGCTATCGCTACAACGCGATCGACGAGCGCGCCGTCAACATGTTCGGATCCGACAAGACCAACGAGATTACCAACGGCATCGTCGGCGGACTCAAGATCGTGCTGACGTTTATTGGGGTCGTGACGCTCGCGATCGGCGGCGTCGGGATCATGAACATCATGTTCGTCAACGTCCAGGAGCGCACCCGCGAAATCGGCGTCCGGCTCTCTTTGGGCGCGCGGCGCCGCGACATCCTCCTGCAGTTCCTGCTCGAAGGGCTGGCGACGACGTTCGTGGGCGGCACGATCGGTATCGTGCTGTCTTACGGACTGGTGTGGCTGCTCAGCCCGCGCCCGTTCCTCGCCGAGCTGCTCGACGATACGAGCCGGCTGAGCGACATTCATCTGGTCCTCTCGGTCCAGCTCGTCGCCGTCTGCTCCACGATCCTGATGGTTGTCGGATTGATCAGCGGGTTGCTGCCTGCAATCAAGGCGTCGAGGCTGGATCCGATCGAAGCGCTTCGATACGAATAGGTCCGGCTTCAGCCGGACCGTGTCAGCGGGTCGGCGCCGGCAGGGTCTGCCGCAGCCAGGCGACAATCGCCGACGACAGCGCCGGCGTCATCTGTCGGTCCTTCAACGTCCCATATTCATCGACTTCACCGGTCGTCGCCGGGATGAACAGGTGGTTCACGCCGGGGATCTTGACGACATCGACCGGTGCGGGACGCTTGCGCGCTCGCGCCAGCGCGGTCAGGCGATCGGCGTTCGAGGGATCGACCTGCATATCCAGCGCGCCTTGCACGATCAGAATCGGCTGGCGGACCGACGGCATCACCTTCGCGGGATCGTGGGTGAGGATGCTCTGGAACTCGGCGTTGTCGATCTGGCGTCGAACATCGGCCGGCAGCGCGTCCAGTCCTTTGCCGGTCATGGCGGCCTCCTGAATTCGCTTTTGGAGTTCGACCTTTGCCTGTTTGTCCGCCTCTGAGAGATTCGAACGATCGAGCAGATGTTTCTGCTGCGCCAGAATGAGATCGTTGCCGCTCAGCCCCGGCGCGGCCATGAGCACGATCGCGGCGACGCGGCGATCCTTGGCCGCAACCAGCAAGGCCACGGAACCGCCCTCGCTGTGGCCGGCGATGGCGATGCGCCTGGGATCGGCATCCTTCCGGTCGGCCAGGAATTTCACGGCCGTCCGCAGATCCTCGGCGTACTCCGTGTGTCCCGCCGATTCGGTACGTCCGCCGCTTTGGCCGATCCCCCGCTTGTCGTAACGCAGGACGAGGAATCCCGCGTCGGCGAGGGCGCCGGCGAGCTGGCCGAGCACCGGAACGCCGGCGACCGTCTCATCACGATCGACCGGACCCGATCCCGCGACAAGGACGATGGCCGGCAGCCGCTTCCCGGCGGCGCCGGCCGGCTTCGAAATCGTCCCCGCGAGGTTGAAGCCGTTGGCCGCGATGCGGACCTGCTCGTCGCCGTCCCGCGAAATGACAACGCGCCGCGACCCGACCGAGGAAATATCGTCGCGCACGAATTCGAGCGCCTGCGAGGGAATGCTGACGCGCAGCAGCCGTCCGGCCTCATCCGCCCAGATGTCGGCGTCGACCTCCGCGACTCCGGCGGCTGCCAGCGTCGCGCGCGTGCGGGTCGCCCGGACGAGACGCGCGACTGTCTGGATCTGCTCGGTCTGTGAATCGCCAACCCGAATCGTGATTGGCGTCGGTCCGCCCTGATATACCGGAATGGCGGATCCGGGGCGAGCTGTTTTCAGACGGGCCGCGACAGCTTCATACGCCGCAAGAAAAGGATTCGGGAGCAGCAGCGCCGTCGGATCGATGGTGTCGGTCCTGTCGATCGTCTGGCCGGCGTTGGTTCCCCGTGTTGTGGCGATCGTTCCCGCGACCGTAATGTGGAGGGCGACCGCCTGTCCGCGCGCGGTGGCGTCGAGGGTCAGCTCGAGCGGCTTCCAATCGGCGTCGTACCGAATCTGCAGATTTCTGGTCACGACGTTGAGCGGCGCGCCCGATCGGCCGGAGCTGGTAATCGTCCACCCGTCGGCGCCGCGCACGACAGCGACCTGGTCGGTGCCGACCTGCGATCCGCCCAGGACGATCTTGAAATCCGCCGCGGCCGTCGCCGGCGGCGGCGCCTGTTGTGCGCCCGTGGCCGAGGCCGTCGCGATCGCGAGCACGGCGGCGCGGATAGAATGAGACAGGGCCATCGCTTCAGCATTACACCATGGTTTCGACCGACACGTACACGGCGGCGCACGAGCATGCGGTCGCGATCGACCGGTCCGATCGCGGCCGGATCGTCGTCTCTGGCGCCGATCGGGCGGCCTATTTGCAGGGGATGCTCACCAACGACATCGTGGCGCTGAAGGCCGGCGAGGGTTGCTACGCGGCCTATCTGACGCCGCAGGGCCGCATGATCGCCGACCTGTTCGTGTACGAGCTCGGCGACGTGATCCTGCTCACGGTGCCCCTCGAACAGAAAGATGCGGTGCTCGCCAAGCTCGATCAGTTCATTTTCAGCGAGGACGTTCAGCTCGGGGACGTCACCGATTCGTTTTTCGCCGTCGCGATCGTCGGGCCTGACGCCGCGCGCATCGTCAGCGGGATTGTCGGGTGCACTGTGGGCGAGCTCGAGGCATTGGCCGAGCATGGGAATCGGCGCGCACAGTTCGAGGGTCAGCACGCGATCGTGACGCGGGTCATGGATACTGGAACCCCCGGTTACGACGTCTACGTCGAGCAACCGCGGGTGGACGCGTTTCGTCGCGCGCTGGCCGACGCCGGCGTCGCGCCCGCCGACGAGGAGACCGCCGATACGCTTCGCATCGAGGCGGGTGTCCCGAAGTTCAACCGCGACATGGATGGGGAGACGATTCCGCTCGAAGCCGGAATCGAATCGCGCGCCATCAGCCTGTCCAAAGGCTGTTACGTGGGACAGGAAGTCATCATTCGGGTGCTCCACCGCGGGCACGGCCGCGTGGCTCGCAAGCTCGTCGGACTGCTGTTCGACAACGGTGTTGTGCCGGCGCCAGGGGCGGCGGTCACGGTCGAGAGTCGAGAGATTGGGCGCATCACGAGCAGCACGATGTCGCCCGCATTGCAGCGGTCGATCGCGCTGGGGTACTTGCACCGGGACTTTCTCGCGCCGGGAACCACGGTCTCTGTTGCGGGGCGGTCGGCTGTGGTGACGCCGCTGCCCTTCGTGCGACAGTGACTCCCGTCCACCTTTTAGCGTGCGCCTCTACTGGGATGTCGAACCGAACTGACTGATCGCGTCAGCGGTCACGGTTGCTGTTACGTCTCCTATGTTCGCCAATATCTTGAGCCGGATTGTTTCACGATCAAGAGTCGACTGTGCTACGGGTTCCTTCCCAACTCCAGAAGAGACGATGAGATAGACGAAGACGGGCACTCTATTTCGTTGGAGTTCAGGAAGAAACGAGAGTGACCAGTCGTCGGAAATCTGACCGGAGCCATCGGTCGCAAGAATCAGGAACGCCGCGTCGGAGGCGAGCAATTCATCACGCGCTTCGACGAATACACTTGTGACGATCTGACCTGCCGGTTTTGGCACACCGTGATAGACGAACGGCTCAATGCCGTCGAGTTGAAGAGCGTCAAGTAATGACGGAACCAGATCTGTCGGTAACGGTTTGGCGATACTGACGAAGATTGCGCGGCGTGTCTTCTTCATCCAACGCGGATTGACTCTCCAATCGCGATCGTTCTACCGTCCTCGCTTGGTGACTCCGCATCGCGTGTCATGACATCACGCATGTGCTTGACTCGACGCTCAACGAGCTCGCGCGTACCAATGTCTTTTCGATAAAACGCCGGCCCTTTGACGGAGGCTGCAGCAGCTTCAGCAATTGAGTTCGCTTCGTCCAGGTCTTTGCCGATGCCAACGACAGCGACCGCACGTGAGCCGGTCATCCACACTCCATCCGGCCTTCGATCGACCGAAGCGTCGTAGACTCTCAGATTGTCTGAACTGAGAGGAATGTTTTCAAGTTTTTCACCAGAGATAGGATTCATCGGATACCCGTTGGGGACGATGTAGCGACAGACCGTCGCCTGGTGCTTGAACACCACCGGCACCCGATCGAGCCGTTCGTCGATAATTGCTTCGAAGATTTCGCAAAGGTCCGTTTCCAGTAGCGAGAGAACGTTAAGGGCTTCAGGGTCGCCAAACCTCGCGTTGTATTCAAGAAGCTTGACGCCATTCCTGGTCGTCATGAAGCCACCAAACAATATGCCCTTGTACTTCTCCCCGGTTTCCAGCAACAACGCATGTGCGATTTGGGCGTTGATCGTGCTCGCAGCGTCCAGGACGTGCGAATTGATAAATGGGAGTAGGTGGTCCGCGCAGGTGTAGGAGCCCATCCCCCCGGTGTTCGGTCCCGTATCGCCTTCGTAGGCGCGTTTGTGATCCTGCACGACCACCATGTCGGCAACGTGGGAGCCGTCGCAGAACGACTGCAGACTAAACTCTTCACCCTCTAGTTTTTCCTCAACGACGATTCGGTGATGTTTCGCTTGAAAAATCTCCCTACAGTATTCAATTCCATCACTGACAGATTGCAGATGATCGCCTGAGACCTTGACACCCTTGCCGCCCGTCAGTCCGTCCGGCTTAATCACAAACTCGCCGAGCTGATGCAGGTATGGCTCAATATCATCGATCGCGGTGAAAATTCGATGCTCAGGATTGCCGGCGATTCCGTACTTGGAAAGCAGTTGACGTGTGAACGTCTTACTCGATTCAAGGCGTGCAAGCGATTTGGTCGGTCCGACACAGGGGACTCCGAGCTTGCTTTGAAGTTCATCCACGACGCCGAAGGCCAAAGGTTCCTCAGGTCCGATCACGACGAAATCGGGACGATGCTGACGCGCCGCACGTACGGCTTCTTCAACGGCCGACGGCCCCTTCCCCGACGACAGCAAGATGACGCGACCGTCAACCCGCGGGCTCGATTCAAGCAGTTGTGTGATCGCCGACGTTCTTCCGTCTTTCCCGATCACGCCGACTTTCAGTTTGGATGGACGTGCGCTCATCGACCCCCCAATTGTATCAACCGCAAATCGTTCTGGACAGACTGGTTATCCCCAGCGGTGGGATCGGGCTCGCGATGCATTGGCGTCGAGATTCAAGCGCAGCAGGAAGGTGAGGCATTCCGGGCGCGGACAAAATTTCCGGGATTATATCGTGCCGATTCACTTCGTACAAGTTTTTGGTGAGACATCCTTTTCAAAGCCACCAGCGCCCAAGAAGCTCCGTAGTAAGCTCAGACCCCGGCACCAGCGTCCATGGCGAAACGAACCTCCGGCGGCAAGAAAGTCGGCAGCAAGCCCGTCGACGCCTCCCCCAACGGCGGCATCGTCGCCCTCACAAGGGAGCTGTGGCAGGCCGCGGTCACGCTGCGCGGCTCGATCGAGCCTGCCGACTACAAGCGCTACGTTCTGCCGATCATCTTTTTGCGGTTTCTCTCGCTCCGCTACGACCGTCGTCGCGCCGAGCTGGAGAAGCTCATCGCTGACAAGAAGAGCGACTACTACCGGGACAAGAAGGCGCTCGCCGATCCGGACGAATACCGGCGCGTCGGCGCGTTCATC
>JBGPKK010000234.1:0-6642 GCA_041485905.1 Vicinamibacteria bacterium | reverse complement strand
TATGCGGACGACAACACGTATCCAGAGGGCGGCGTGTTCTGGACGCGTGGCACGACTCGAGGCAAGGTTGTCGTCGTACCCGCCGGTGCATCGCAGTTGACGCTCACGCTGCACGTCGGGCCGAATGCCGGCATCGTCCATCTGGACGTCGCGGGTCAGAATCTGGATGCCGCGATGGGGCCAAATGAAACGCGCCGCGTGTCGATCGCCGTATCACCCGGCGCTTCATCTGTCCCCATCACGGTCCAGGCGTCCGGATCGTTTCGGCCCGTGGACGTCGAGCCCGGATCGACTGACGCGCGCGCGCTTGGCTGTCAGACGCGAGTCGAGCTGCAATAGGACGCCAATCCCGCCACGGTATCATGTCGATTCACATGCGTGAGGGATCCGGTCTGGTGCTGCTGCTGGCCGCGTGTCTTGGCGCCGCCGTGGCCTTCTGGCTGCTGCCGGCCTCGATCAATATTATCGCGTGGCCGTCGGCCGGTCCGGCGCGCGTCGCGATCTTCGCCCCTCTGTTCAGATTATGGCTGGCGCTCGCGGTGGCCGCCATCGCCGCCGCAGTTATCTTCGCGAGCTCGAAAGACGGAGCGATTCGAGCGGCGCGGGTGAGGATCGTCGCGCCGTTGGCGCTGTTGTGGCTCTGGACGCTGCCGTACTGGCCCTGGCTGCCCGATCGGGCACCGGTCCTGCTGATTCTCGGGGGCCCCGTACGCTGGCTTGTCGCCGGTGCAGCCGTTGGCGGCGTTTTGGCCGCCTGGATTGGCTCGTTTCGTCCGCGCCGGACCTTTCCGTTGTTTGGCCGCAGAGCCGTGCTCATGGCCAGCCTGGCGGTGTACATCTGCCTCGGCCTGCGGTCGCTGACGACCGCGGGCCTTGGGGGCGACGAGCCTCACTATCTCGTCATCACGCACAGCCTGTTGGTCGATCACGACCTGAAGATCGAGAACAACCACGCGCGGCGCGACTACCGCGCATTCTGGCCAGGCGAGTTGCGTCCCGACTACCTGCAACGTGGTGTGAATGGACAGATCTATTCGATTCACTCCCCGGGCCTCTCAGTGCTGGTGCTGCCCGGGTATGCAATCGCCGGCGCCCGAGGTGCGGTCATCACGATGTGCCTGTTGGGCGCCCTGGCCGCGCTGGCGATATACGACATCGCCCTCCTCGTTGGCGGGCGCGCCGTGGCCCTGCTGACGTGGGCGAGCATCTGCCTGACCATTCCATTCGTGCCGCACAGTTGGATGCTGTACCCGGAAATTGCGGGCGCGGCGATCGTTGGCTGGGCGATTGTGTGGCTGATGGAGAACGGTCCGCGCCGGACCGCGTGGGTCTGGCTCTGGCGGGGGACCTGCCTCGGATTCCTGCCCTGGCTCCACACGAAGTTTGCGCTGCTTCTCGCGGCGTTGGTCGCGCTGTTTCTGTGGCGCATGCGATCGCGTCTCAAGGACGCAGCTGTGCTGCTCGCACCGATTGGCGTGTCGGCGGTCGCGTGGCTCGCGTATTTCTACGTCATTTACGGGAGCGTGGATCCGCAAGCAGCGTACGGCCGTGCGTTCATGAACACATTCATCCGGTCGGAGAACATTCCGCGCAGCCTGCTCGGTCTTCTGTTCGATCAAAAGTTCGGACTGTTGGTTTACAGTCCGGTCTATGCGCTGCTGGCGGCCGGCACGTGGGTCCTCCTGCGCGACCGTGCGCGGCGCGGGTTGGCGGTGGCTCTCATCGTGATCGCCGTTCCATTTGTCATCAGCTCGGCGAGGTTGATCATGTGGTGGGGCGGCAGCAGTCCCCCCGCCCGCTTCGTCGTCCCGCTCCTGCCGCTGCTGGCAGCGCCGATGGCGGCGGCGCTCATCTCGGTTCGTGGACGAGTGGGGCAGGCGACTGTCACGATCGCAATCGCGTTGAGCCTGCTCATAGCGGCGGTCGGCGTCGCCTGGCCCGAGCGCTTCCTGCTGTTCAGCGACCCGCACGGGCTCGCGCGATTGTTCGACGCCATTCAGGGCAGCGCCCCTGTCACCGCGACGCTCCCGACTTTCACTGAGGACAACTGGACGACGCCATTGGCGCGCGCTGTGCCGTGGATGGTAGCCGCTGCGGCGGCTCTCGGCCTCGCGTGGTTGGTGGCCGCGCGCGCCAGGCGTCTGGGTGCGTTCTGGATTGGAGTCGTCGAGGCCGTCTCCTTCATCCTCGTCGGCAGCCTGCTTTCGCCGACGGTCGCGGCGTCCGCGCGCGCCGAATCGGCTATGCGCGGCCGCGTCGAGCTGCTGACGGCGTACGATCCGGAGCGTCTTCGCGGATTCACCTATGCGACGATGACCAGAGCGGATGCTCCGGCCCTGCTGCGTGCAGCGTCCCTGTCGATTCTGCGGGCGGCAGACGACCCGGTCGACGCGCAGGGCCGCGTCGCGGGACCGCCGGCGTTACCACCAGGCCGCTATGAGGCGCGCGTGTGGTTCCAGGGTCAGCGCGAGCACGACGGCGATTTGCTGGTGTCGACCCGGCGCGGGAATATCCTCGCGCGCATGAGCGGCCCGCTCGCCAATCCGGCGACCGTGACGTTCGACCTGCCCGTGCAGGTCGGCGTATTTCTCAGCCTGTCCGAGCCCTCGACGGCGCGGGCCGTGCAGCGTGTGGACATCACGCCGCTCTCGATCGTGCCGGCGAGCGTCCGCATCAACGCGCAGCCTCGCGCGGTTGAAGCGATCGCCAGCCGGCCAAACGCGTATATCGTGTACGTGGACGATGAGTCGTACCCTGAAGGAGGAGTGTTCTGGACCAGGGCGGACAACCGCGCCCAGATCCTGGTGGCGCCGGCCGGCGCGTCAGAGATCGTGCTGACGCTGCACGTCGGCCCGATACACGGCACGGTCAGTCTCACCGTAGACGGACAAACCAGGGACGTCATGCTCGGTCCCGATGAAACGCGGCAGGTGTCGGTGTCGGTACGAGAGGGCGCCGCGCTCGTGCCCATATTGATTCGGGCGCCCGGATGGTTCCGGCCGGCGACGGTCGATCCGAAATCAGCGGATACCCGGGCACTGGGTTGTCAGGTGCGCGTGGACCTGCGATAGATCCCATGACTCGCGTTTATCCCGTCGTGCTTGTCGTCGCCCTCGTCGTTGCCGGATGGGGGGCCGCAGGATGCGGGTCGCCGTCGCGTCCATCGCCGGTGACCGACGCGCCGAAAATTACGTGTCCAGCGTCGCAGACCGCGCAAGTCGTCGCTGCGCCCACGCTCGTGGCGTATCCGTCGCCGAACGCCACGGGCGGAACGGCTCCGGTCAAGATCTCGTGTTCGCCGACCAGTGGCTCGAGCTTTCCGGTCGGATCGACCGCCGTGTCGTGCACCGCAATCGACGCCGACATCCGAACCGGTTCCTGCAGCTTCACCGTGACGGTGACGATCGGCGCTCCGCCGCCGCGAATCACCTGGACGAAATACCTGGCCTTCGGCGACAGCGTGACGGAAGGGAAGCCCGGTCCGGCGAGATACGACGGCGAGGATCAATTTCCCGACGCGTACGCCGCCGTACTTTACAAGCTGATGACCCTGCGTTACACGGCGCAAACCATTGACGTGACCGATCGAGGCGTGGGCGGCGAGCGCGTGCAGGGTGGGGTGGCACGTTTGCCCGGCGAGTTGAACGCGGCCGCTCCCCAGGTATTGCTGCTACAGGAGGGAGTCAACGATCTGATCCTCGGCGGCTCGATCGCCAGCGTCATCGATGGCTTGAGGACGATGATCCACGAGGCGAAGAGCCGTGGCATCGTCGTGTTCCTGGGGACGTTGCTGCCGATGCGTCTGGGCGGGAGTAGAGCCGGCTTCGTCGCGCCCCTGCTTATCGACCCTGCCAACAAAGAGATTCGCGGTCTGGCCAGTAGTGAAGGTGTGATTCTGGTCGATCTGTACCAGGCGTTCGGCGGCTCGCCGGATCCGTGGATCGACGCCGACGGTCTGCATCCGACGGTCGAGGGCTACAAGGTGATGGGACAGACCTTCTTCTTGGCGATCAGCAGTCGGTATGAGATGCAGTCGTTAACAATGCCTGTGGCGCAGGCCTTGAGGCCTGCGAGGGCGCGGCCTCTGGAGCGGTGAGGAATCTACTTGTGTAGCAAAGGGGGCAATAAAGGATACGGCCCTCTTGCGTACGGAATGAATCGATGAACACCGGCTGAATCCTCATGATCGCCGCTGAAGCTGCTGTCGCACAATCCCCATCGTCGCTGATCTGAGAGGTATATGGCCGTCACCTGGTCCGTGCCCCGCGCGTGTTCGTGACTGCCGTCCGCCAGGATCACCGACACCCAATCCACAGGCACCTGCGCGCATGCGTCGGCCGGCGAGTCATAGACGGGACATCTACTGCCGAACGCAACGGTTACGTCCGCGAGACCGACCGAAGACGACGTGATCCGGAAGGTCTTTCTATTGTGTATGACCTGGCTCGTTTCCTGCGCCGTCTGGTCTGCGCAGAAGGGCGTGGCGTCCGTGAAGTTTCTCATGATGTAGCTGACGTCTGTGATATTCGAATCTGAGAAATCGAAGAGGAACTGGCGAGCCATGCGGCCCACCTCCGCGATTGAATCGTGAAGGCTCAGCACGGTCGACTTGTTCACGCGGTTCTCGCTGGTCACCGGAAGGCCGTTACCGTCGAACGCAGTGTACCGCTCGATGACCGTGAGTGTCAGGGTCACGTTCAGCGGTGTGATCGCTGTCTGGGGCGCCCGCCACTTCACAGCCCCGCCGCTGCCCGTGAAAGTGCCGCCGACGGTGGAAGTCCATTCATAGGTGAGCTGCGACACCGGCGTTTCCGCATCCTGCACCGAGGCCACGACGTCGATCTCTTCACCCAGATCCGCGAATTGCGGCGGCTCGTTGCTGCGCAGGCCACGCGCTGTCAGCGACGCGATCGTCGGCGGCGTATTTACCACCTGCTGCGGTGCGGCGTAGGTGAACGCGCCAGGCAAGGTCCCAGCGCGGCCGCCGACAGTCACCATCACGTCGACAATCCCCGACGCGCGCTGACTCGTCGTCGCCGTCATCGTCGTCGAGCTGGTGACCGCGACGTTGGTCGCCGGCGCGCCGCCCAACATGACGGTCGCACCGGTCGCGAAGTTCGTCCCACTGATGGTGATCGCAGTGCCGCCGAGCGTGGTGCCGGCACTGGGTGTGATCGCAGTGATGACTGGCGCCGATCCCGAAGGCCCAGTCGGGCTCGAGCACGAAGCGGCCGCCACCAACAGGACAATCGACACGAGGATTCGAGTGTGACGCACCGTAATATTGTACGTAGCTCAACGGGAAGACGCCAGCGAAGCCAGCTCGCCTTCGCCGGAGTCTAAGTTGCTGAGGTGAAACGCTTCCCGGCGCTGCTCGTCGTCGCCCTTGCTGTCGCGGGCATCGCCGCGGGTCCTGCCGCGGTTCGCAAGGGCCCGACGCTCACCGCGACTGGTTCGACGTTCGCCATCGATGGCGCCGCAACGTTTGTGTTCGGCGTCAGCATGTTCGACGCACTCGGCTCTGTCGCACCCCGCGACGCCGATCTTGACGCGATGCAACGATGGGGCGTACGCCTGGTGCGCGTCTGGGCGCATTGGCACGAGCCCATCTACCAGGCAGACGGCAGCTTGACGAAGCAGGGTCGGGCCCGCCTGCTGCGGCTGGCAGACAGACTTCGCGCGCGAAAAATGATCTTCGAGCTCGTGCTGTTACGCCCGGGCCAGCTCCCCGGCCAGCCTTTTCCGATCTTCGCGTCCGAGGCCGCGCGTCTGCATGCGGTCGAAGCGATGACTGTCGCGCTCGGCGACTACCGCAACGTGCTGTTCGATCTGTACAACGAGCACGATCACGGAGACGGCCCCATCGCCCATGCGGCGTTGCGCGTTGTGCGCGACAGGGTGAAGGCGCTCGACGCGGACCGTCTGGTGACGGTGTCAAGCACCGAATACCATCTGATCTCTGCCGATGGACGCGTCGGAGAGCGCGAGGCGCGGAACCTGCAGGAGGAGGTCGGCACAGACGCCAATGCAGTAGGCGTCGATGTGGTCGCCATGCATTTTCCGCGGACCGGAGACTGGGCCTCCGCGACGGCCGCTCGCGTCGGCGCAATTCGGACCGCGCTCGGGCGAGTGGATCGCCGTCTGCCGATTTACCTCAGTGAGGAGAACCGGGCAAGTCCCGGCACGCGCCTCACGGCGGCGGCCTATCAACAGGCATTTGAAGGAGCGCGACAAGCTGGAGCGGCCGGATGGGTGTTTCATACGGCCGCGGGTTTCGAGCTTCGCCAGAAGCCGTTCCTCGATGCCTTGAACCCAGACGAACGGACGGCGCTTCCGCGTTTGCGGTAGCTCCTGCTCAGGTCCGGACGTCGATCTAGCGTGGCCGCGAGTGCTTCTTCAGCGTCGCCATGACACGGTCTGGCTCGAATCCCTGTCCGATCAGGTATCGATAGAGCCGGCGGAATTCCGCATCCTCGGCGATCCGTTCGCGGCCGCGGAGGCGTTTGGCGAGCGAGGATTCCAGGAGCGCGCCCTGGTCGAGCGCGCCGTATACCGCGTCAATCGCTCGATTCGCCGTCGCGGGCAGGATCCCCGCCTGCTCGATCTGACGGCGCACGCGCAGCCTCCCGCGTTTTTTGATCG
>JBGPKK010000233.1:0-6659 GCA_041485905.1 Vicinamibacteria bacterium | reverse complement strand
GCGTCATCTACCGCGGAACGCGACTGGGCTTTCGGAACCTCTACTGGAAGGCCGCAGACGGGAGCGGTGACGAGGAACGGTTGACCAGCAGCGACAACATGCACACGCCGACGTCGTTGTCGCCAGATGGGACCCACTTAGCCTTCTCAGAGGTCGATCGCACGACGGGCAGCGACGTCTGGATGCTCTCGCTCGACGGGGACCGCAAGCCGAAACCGTCCCTCCGGACCCCATCCATGGAGACCAATTCGCACTTTTCGCCAAACGGCCGCTGGCTGGTCTACGTCTCGAACGAGTCCGGCCGCAGGGAAGTCTATGTGCAGCCATTCCCTGGTCCCAGCGGCAAGTCGAAGATATCCACCGAGGGCGGAGATGAACCTGTCTGGTCGCGCGATGGACGCGAACTGTTCTACCGCAGCGGCGACACCATGCTGGCGGTGGCGATTACGACCCAGCCGGCGTTCGTCGCGGGGCTGCCTCGTCGGCTCTTCGACGGTCACTACGAAGGGACCGGGACGGGCACGTCGGGCTACGACGTGTCTGCGGATGGTCGGCGCTTTCTTATGATTCAGCCAGCCGAGCCCGAGCAGCCCGTCACGCAAATAAACGTCGTGCTCAACTGGAGTGAAGAGCTGAAGGCGAAGGTGCCGGCGAAGTAGGCCGCCCGACCGCTACCGAGGTGCGTCAGGGAAGAGCGCCTCGGGAGACAGTTCGCGAAACCTCTTCATGATCGTCGGACTCCTCGCCAAGTTACTCGCTTATCAGTCTAGAATCAGCGTCTCCCCGTGCCCCTGTCCGCTGGTACACGCCTCGGCCAGTACGAGATCATCTCGCCGCTCGGCGCCGGCGGTATGGGCGAAGTCTATCGCGCGCGTGACACGAAGCTCGGGCGCAGCGTCGCAATCAAGGTCCTCCCCGAGGCAGTGGCGACTCACCCCGACCGCATCGCGCGGTTCGAGCGTGAAGCGAAAGTGCTCGCGTCACTGAACCACCCGCATATTGCGGCGCTTTTCGGGATGGAGGAGTCGGCTGGCCGGCACTTCCTCGTGATGGAGCTGGTCGAGGGCGAGACGCTGGCCGAGCGGATCGCCTCCCCAAATGCATCAGGACGCGGCCACCTCCGTGTCGAAGACGCGCTGAAGGTCGCGATCCAGATCGCGGGGGCGCTCGAAGCCGCGCACGAGTGCGGAATCATCCATCGCGATCTCAAGCCAGCCAACATCAAGATTACGCCTGACGAGGTCGTGAAGGTCCTGGACTTTGGTCTCGCGAAGGCAACGGAGGGCGACCGAGCAGGTCAGGACCTCTCGCAGTCGCCGACCGTCAGCTTCGGTGGCACGCGCGAAGGCACCATCCTCGGGACCGCTGCGTACATGAGTCCGGAGCAGGCGCGCGGCAAACCAGTCGACCAGCGTACTGACATCTGGGCGTTCGGGTGTGTCCTATACGAGATGTTGACTGGGCGGCTCGCGTTTTCGGGAGAGACGGTGTCCGATGCGGTGGCAGCGATCCTGAGCCGCGAGCCCGACTGGCTCGCGTTGCCCGCGGAAACGCCAGAGAGCGTCCGGCGGCTGCTGCGCCGATCCCTCGAGAAAGATCCAAAGCGCCGGGTTCACCACATCGCCGACGCACGAATCGAGCTCGAAGAAACACTCCCTCAGCCATCCGCGTCCGGTCATCTCATGTCAACGGATCTGTCCGCGCCCATCGTCACGAACGGTGCGCGCGCTAGGGCGCGTGTCCGGCTGGCCTGGATCGCCGCCGCAACTCTGTCGGTGGCCGCAATCATCGCGGCGCTGGCTCTCGGGCGCGTCGGCTTTATCGACCGGTCGGCAGTGGACGCCCGCGTCTATCGTTCCTCGATCATTCTCCCCGAGGGAACGCAAATCCCGGGGGACCGCAGCTCGGCGAATCTCGGCCCGGCGGGACGCTTTGCATTGTCGCCCGACGGACGTCGCCTCGCGTTCGTGGCGAGACGGGATGCAGCCGGACTATCCATGCTCTGGGTGCGTCCGCTCGATGCGGTTGTGGCACAGAGCCTGGCTGGGACCGAGGGCGCCACGTACCCGTTCTGGTCGCCCGACTCTCGCTTCGTCGCCTTCCTGGCGCAGGGCAAGCTGAAGAAGATCGGCGTGGCCGGCGGCGCGCCGCTCACGTTGTGCGACGCGTCGCTTGGGGCCACTGGCGCCTGGAACCGAGACGACGTCATTCTCTTCACCCCGAAAGGGGGGTCCCCGCTCTATCGTGTGTCTGCGTCAGGCGGCACGCCGTCCCCGGTCACCACATTCGATGCGGCGAACGGGGACGCCCAACACTGGTTCCCCTTCTTTCTGCCCGACGGCCGACACTTCCTCTATTCCACCCTGGGCAGCAAGAGGGTGGGCGCCACTGACCCGCGCGGCGTCTATGTCGGCTCGCTCGATCCAAAAGAGTCAAGCACACTGTTGCTGCAGGACGGATCCCACGCGAAATACGCGGAGGGCCATCTGATCTTCCTGCGCGGCACCACGCTCATGGCGCGGCCGTTCGACGCCAACCGTCGCGAACTCCATGGTGAGGCGGAGCCGCTCGCAGAACAGGTGCAGACAACCAGTGGGAGTGTGACCGGAGCGGCCGGGGCCTTCACTGTTTCGGAGACCGGCGTCCTCGCGTATCAAACCGGGTCTGGTGTGGTCCGCTCTCAACTGGTCTGGTTTGATCGCGGGGGCAAGCAGATCGGTCTGCTTGGAGATCAGGCGGACTACAGCGATGTCGAGCTGTCGCCAGATGGTCGGCGGTTGGCCGTGAGTGTCCTCGATCCGGCAGCGGGGACTCGCGACTTGTGGCTCTACGATGTGAAGCGCGAGCTGCGGACGCGCTTCACCTTCGATTCGGCGAACGAGTTCGAATCGATCTGGTCGCCCGACGGCGATCGACTCGCCTTTGCGCGGAGCAAAGGGAGTGTCGATCTCTATGAGAAGCCATCGAGCGGGGGCAGTGAAGACGTGCTGTTGGAGGGCGGTCTGGGCAAGTTTCCGTCGGACTGGTCGCCGAACGGCCGGTTCATCCTGTACATAGCAGGGGGAGCGGCAATAGCGAGGAGCGATCTGTTGGTCTTGCCGCTGTTCGGGGATAAGAAGCCGTTTCCGTTTCTCGAAACCTCGTTTACTGAAACCCGAGGCCGCTTTTCTCCAGACGGGCGATGGATCGCGTACGCATCTGACGAGTCGGGGCAATTCGAGATCTATGTCGCTCGATTCCCGGAACCCGGCGAGAGGCGGCGGGTGTCTACGGCCGGTGGGGTGTGGCCCCGATGGCGCCGCGACGGACGAGAGATTGTTTACCTGGCGCCCGACAACACGCTGACTGCTGCAACGGTGAACGGCGAGGTTGCCCGCTTTGAGGTCGGCGCTGCGCGGCCGCTGTTCGCGGTGCGTCCACGCCCGCAGGTCACACTCGGCGACTATCCGTACGACGTCTCCGCCGACGGCAAGCGATTTCTCGTCAACACGCTGGTCGAAGAAACGACGTCGTCGGCCATTACCCTCGTCGTCAACTGGACGGCAGGGCTGAAGAAATAACACCGACCACGGCGCCTCTCGTGACATGTCCGAACTCGGGACACGTGCGCGGACGATGGACCGCCAAAAATCAGAACTCCTTGAGGCGGCCGGCTGCGTACTTGTGCAGCAGACTGGCGATCAGTGTCTGATATGGCAGACCCTCAGCTAGAGCCCGCTTCTGAATCGCCTCGAGATCCTTACTCGACAGACGAATATTCAGCCGACGGTCCTTGCGGAACGTGGCCTTGGCGTAGCGAGAATAGCGGGTTCGTTCGCGCTTGCCACCGGCGGCGGACTTCCATTCACCGCGCTCGACGGACTCGAGCAGTTCCTTCTCAGCGGCGTCAGTCTTCATGATCGTCTAAAACGGGCCTGAAATCATCGATTTCAGGCCCGTTCTCTGATGCCTGGCGGCCTTAGCAAACCGCCGCCTTCAGCCTCTCGGCCACCTCACCCTTCGACTTGCTTCGCTCGCTCAAGGCAAGCCGCGGACGTTCAAGTATACGTGACGCTTATTTAGGTGACGATACCGGGATGCCCTTTGCGGCCATCAGGGATTCGAGCAGGGCGACGGTCTGGGGGAACGGCTCCGGGGCCGGCCCGCCACGAGCGCCTCCGCCGACACCCCGCGCGAGATCGAGCGGTGTTCTGCCGTCGGCATCCTTCGCCTGCAAATCCGCACCGTTGGCGGCGAGGAATTCCACAAAGGCATTGAAGCCCCGCGCTGCCGCGCCATGCACTGCGGTCTGGTGCGACACGGCGAACGGGCTCGGCACCTGACTCCCTCGCCTGCCGCCGCGACCACCCGCCGTGGCCCTGGGCTCCGTCACCATCCTGGCATTGATGTTGGCACCAGCGTCGATCAGCAATCGCATGGTCGCGAGCACGCCTTCGTCGGTGCGATTGCGTCCGCGCGTCACCCGCGCGCCGAATTCGACACCCGCGGCAGCCATCAGGGGTGTGACACCTTCCTTGCTCGGCAAATCGACGAGGGCACGGTGCTTCAGCAGGAGCTCAACCAACGCGGCATCGCCTGCCCGTGCTGCCCGTAACAAGGCAGTTGCGCCCTGAGCAAGAATCGTATCGCCACCGCGATCCTGGGGCACATCGCGATAGGGCGGGCGGCGCTTGAGCTGCAGATTCGGATTCGCACCGGCTTCGAGCAGCAACCGGGCGACGTCGAGCGCGGTGAGCGAATCCTCACTCGGTATCACGGCCATCGCACCGTTACCCTTGAGCGGCAGCGTGTTGACGTCGGCGGCCATGTACAGCGGCGAACGGCCGAAGAGGTCCCATTTGTCGACATCGGCGCCGGCTTTGATCATCGTCGCGGCGAAGTTGAAATGCAGATTGAGCAGCGCCATGTTCAGCGGCGTTACACCGTCGGGGTCTGCGAGATCGAGGTCGGCCCTGGCCGCGATCAGATTCCGCGCGCATTCGACACAGCCCTCGCGCGCGGCATACAGCAAGGGGGTGAAACCACCCTTGTTCAGGTCTTTGGGACGCGGCTCGGCGATGACCTTGCGTTCCCACTGGCGGATGACGCCACGCGCATTGAGGTCGGCACCGCGGGAGGCCAGGAATTTGACCATGTCGGCCTGGCGTTGCGCGGCGGCCCACATCAACGCCGATTGTCCGCCCCAATCTTCCCTGGCGTTGATGTCGGCGCCGGCATCCAATAGCCGCCTGGCCGCTTCGACATTGCCGCCGCGGGCCACCGCCATCAACGGCGTTTCGCCTTCCGGATTCCTGGTATTGGGATCGGCGCCCGCTTTGAGCAGCGCGTCAATGATCGGCGCCGAGCCGATGATGGCGGCCTCGATCAGCGCAGACGTGCCAAACTGGTTCTTCAATTTGACGTTCGCGCCGGCCTTGATCAGCGCCTGGACCAGATCGAGATGGTCATGATGCGCGGCCCACATGATGGCCGTGGTCCCATCCGGCCCGAGCGCATTCGGATCGGCGCGATCGGCCAGCAAGCGCAACGCGGTCGCGCGATCGCCGGACTCGGCCGCGTCGAGCAATGTCGTCTTCGCGGCTGTCGCGATCGAGATGGCAACGACCCACATCGCCGCGACCGCGACCACCAACCCTGCCACCCTGCGCATATCAGATCTCTGAAAGAATGCCGCCGCTGTCGCCGATCGATGTCACCGGGATATTGTTTCGGTCGAACAGGGTCAGGAGCAGATCGGCAAAGCGCGAGTCCTGCGGGTACTTCAAGTGCTGGCCGCCCTTGATCCGCCCGTGCGCATGGCCAAGCACAGCCGACGGCAACGGATCGTTGTTGTGCCGATTGCTGTTGCTCATGTTGCTGCCGAACAGGATCGTGGAGTGATCCAGCACCGTGCCGTCGCCCTCCTTCGCTGTCGACAGCCGTTTGATGAATCCCGCAAACACCTCCGCGTGGTACTTCTGAATCTGCACCAGTTTGTCCTGCTTTTGCGGGTTGTTCCCGTGATGCGAGAGAGGATGAAAGGCTTCCGAGATCCCGAGGTTCGTGTACGTGCGCATGCTCGCTTCGCGATCCATCGAAAACGTGATGACGCGGGTGATGTCCGCCTGGAATGCCAGAGCCATGAGATCGAACATCAGCTTGAAATGCTCGCCGATGTCATTGGGCGTGCCAACTGGCGCGTCCGGAATGCTCAGGGAGGCCTCGTCCTGCCGGGAGGCCATCTGCACACGCCGCTCGATCTCGCGGACCGCGTCCAGGTAATCGCTCACGACGACACGGTCGCGGACGCCAAGGCTGGCTTGCAACCGGGCGGCTTGTTCCTTGACGCGGTCCAGGATGCTGCCGGTCTCGACGAGAATCGCCGCACGTTCCTTGTCGGTATCGCCCTGGCCGAACAGCTTCTGAAACACGGCACGCGGATTTCCTTCCTGCGGCAGCGATTGTGTCGGCGTTCGCCAGGCCAATCGCGCACCGCCTTGCGCAGTCGTGAGCTCGAGCGAAGGCAACCGCGTGTCCTGACCGATATGTCGCGCCGCCATCTGGTCGGCGGTCACGCCGGAATCCGGACCAGCGACACCGTGGTCCCAGGGCTTGACACAGCTCAGCCACGTGGGCTCGATATAGCCGTGGGGCTCGGGCGTTTCGGCTGGCTTGTTCCG
>JBGPKK010000232.1:0-6684 GCA_041485905.1 Vicinamibacteria bacterium | reverse complement strand
GGTCCGGCCTGCTTGGCACGGGCAGGAAGATGAATGGGTATGCTTGGGATATTCTGTCGGGACTGATTAGAGAAGCCATGGTCCGTCACATTCTCCTCGCGCCGCTCCTCTTTGTCTGCGCGCTCTCGGCGCAGACGTCGCGGCCCGGCCAGACGCAACAACCTGCGCGCGACACGCCTGCGCAGAAAGATGCCCCGCCGCCGGCACCGATGGGCCGAATCACCGGCCGCGTGCTTGCCGCCGATAACGGCCGCCCGATCAAGCGCGCGCGCGCCATGGTCAGCGCGCCTGAGTTGCCGGAGGGACGCGGCACGCTGACCGACGACAACGGTGTGTTCGAACTGACCGACCTGCCCGCGGGCCGGTACACGCTGACCGTGTCGAAGACCGGCTTCATCGCACTGTCGTACGGGCAGCGCCGACCCCTCCAGGCCGGCACGCCGCTCCAGCTGCGCGACGGTCAACGGATGGCCGGGATCGAATTCCGTCTGCCGCGCGGCAGCGTCGTCGGCGGTCATGTTTTCGATGAAACCGGCGATCCGATGCCAGGAACGGCCGTGCGTGTGATGCGTTATCAGTACGCGCAAGGCGAACGGCAGATCGTGCCGGCGGGTACGGCGCAGACTGACGACCAGGGCACGTTCCGCGTGTGGGGATTGGATCCTGGCCAGTATTACGTCAGCGCCGTGGCGCGCAATTTCGATTTCGGCGCTCCGGCCCGCGGCGGACCTGGAGGTGTGCCCGGAGGCGGGGGCGGCGGAGGTGGGCGCGGCGCTGGAGGCGGACCTGGCGGCGGGCGCGGCGGCGGCGGACGCGGCGCCCCGATTGATTTTCCACCGACCGATGAAACGGAGAAGGCGTACGCGCCGACCTATTATCCCGGGGTCGGATCGGTCAGCGAAGCGACTCCTGTCACGCTCGCCGTGGGTCAGGAGCTCCTCGACATCAACTTCAACCTGTTGCTGGTCCGCACGGCACACATTACCGGCATCGTGACGAACCCCGACGGCACGGGGACAAGCGCCGGACAAATCACGCTGACGCCGGAATCGGGCAATGCCCGTGGACGCGGCGGTCAGCTGGGCGTCAACTTCGGCAGTCGGATCGAGTGGGATGGCAAATTCGAGATCGGGAACGTGCCGCCGGGGCGATACACGCTGCGGGCGCGCGGCGACGATACCGAGACGCCGCAATACGCCACCCAGCCGCTGACAGTAGCCAGCGGCGACCTTACCGACGTCAGCGTCGTCCTCTATCCAAGCGCGTCAATCAGCGGCACGGTGACGTTCCAGGGCACGCCGGCGCCGGAGCTGAACCAGATCCGCATCACGGCGCCATCGGCCGAGAACGCCGCCATCGGCCCGAACCCGAACGCGCGCGTCGGCAAGGATGGGTACTTCACGCTCGACGGCGTCCCCGCGGGTCTGCATTTGATCCGCTCGGGCGGTGGACTGCGCGGCTGGTCGTTGAAATCGGTGATCGTGGACGGCCGCGACGTCGCCGACGTGCCAATCGAGATCCGCAGCGGTGAGATGCTGAAAGACGTGAGCGTGATCTTCACGAGCAGGCAAACAGAGATTAACGGTACGCTCCTCGGCGAGCTGCAAAATCCGATCACCGATTTCACCGTGCTCGCCTTCCCCACCGATCCGTTGCTGTGGCGGCCGCTGGCCCGCCAGATCATGACGGCGCGGCCCGACCAGAACGGGAAATTCCAGATGCGCGGGCTGCCCCCGGGCGACTACTACCTCGCCACCGTGGACCCGACCGAACAGGGCGAATGGTTCGAGCCCGCGTTTCTCGATCAGCAGCGGATCAGGGCCACGCACATCACGCTGGGCGACGGCGATGTCCAGACCCACGACTTCAGGCTTTCCACAAGGTAGATCGTAACGTAGTGTCCGGTTACAGATCGTTCCACAAGAACTGCAGCACGCTGATGGCCGCGACCGGCACCGCGTCGGCGCGCAGCGTGCGCTGGCCGAGGGTCACGAGACGGACGCCGCGGTCCCGCGCAAGCGTCCACTCCTCTTCCACCCATCCGCCTTCGGGCCCGACGATCACGGCGGCATCCTGCGGTGCAGTCTCCTGACGCAACGCCCCGATCGGCTCGACGGCGCCTGGGGACATTGAGATGCCAGGCTCGACCAGCATCACGCGCACGGCCGGTGCGGGCTCGTCCAGATAATCCTCCAAGCGGAGCGGCGGCCGGATATCGGGCAGGGTGGCGCGGCGCGATTGCTTCACCGAGGCGAGCACGATGCGGCGCCACCGATCGACTCGCGCGCCCTGCCTGAGCGCCGCGACCGTCATTTCGGTATGGCGCGTCACGATCGGATGAATCGCGGAGACGCCAAGCATCACCGCGTCGCGGACGATGTCGTCCATCTTGTCGGCTTTGAGGACGGCCTGCACGAGGGTGAGCGAGACCGCCGGTTCGGCGGCAGGCTCGATTCTCGAGATGATCTGCACGCGCACGTCGCGGCGCTGGGTCGCCGCCACACGCCCGAGGAACTCGTTCCCGCGCCCGTCGAACACCGCGACCGAATCGCCGTCGGTGAGTCGCAGCACGCGTGTGAGGTGCTCGGCCTCCTCGCGCGGAAGGGTGACCAGGTCATCCCCGGGATCGAGCGAGGGGGTGAAAAAGCGATGGAGGGACACGCGAGCGTCAGCGCTTGCCGACCGCGTGCACGTTCGCCTCAGCGTCGGCCGGGCACACTTCGCGAATCCAGCCTTGGCGGTCCGGTGAACGTCCGTACTGCACACCGGTCAGCGCCTCGTACAGTTGGGTGGTGACGGGACCCGGACACGCGGCCAGCGTGATCGACGCCCCGCCCTCTAGCCGCAGACTCTTGATCCCCACGACGACGGCCGCGGTGCCGCACGCGAATATCTCGGAAATATCGCCCGTCCCTACGCCGGCGACGACTTCGTCGATCGTGATCGGCTCCTCGCTCACCTCGAGCCCCTTCTCCCTGGCGAGCACCAGCAGCGAGTCGCGCGTCACGCCTCGCAGAATCGTGTCGGTGGCGACAGGCGGCGTCCGCAGCCCGCCCTTCTGCACGAACATGATGTTCATGCCGCCCATCTCCTCGACGTACTGGTGGTCGTGCGCGTCGAGAAACAGCACTTGCGAGCAGCCCGCCGCTTTCGCCTCTTCCGTGATCTTGAGCGTCCCGGCGTAATTGGCGCCGGCCTTCACGTTGCCCATTCCGCCGTGAGCGGCGCGCACGACGGACCTGGTGACGAGCACGTCAATCGCGCCAGGACCTTCGGCCGCGCCCTTGAAATATCCGCCGGACGGCAGCGTGAGAATGAAGAAGATGAACTCGCTGGCGCTCTTCACGCCCAGCGTCGCGTCCACCCCCATCACGGTTGGCCTGATGTACAGGCACCCTGGCGCGCCCGGCAGGAAATGCCGCTCGTTCTCGACGAGCTCGCGAATGGCCTGGATGAAGAAATCCTCGTCGACCTGCGGGATACTGAGCCGCAACGCCGACTGCTGAAACCGTCTGGCGTTCATCTCGGGCCGAAACAGCACGACGCGGCCATCCAGCTGGCGAAACGCCTTCATCCCCTCGAAGACCGTCTGCGAGTAATGGAAGACCAGCGAGGCCGGATGCAGAGCGAACGGCTCCACCCGCTGAATCCGCGGGTCGCGCCACTGGCCGTTCCGGTATTCGGTGACGAAGAAGTTCGGCGTGAACATCTTGCCGAACTCCAACTGGCGTGGATCGAGCGGCTCGGAGGGCCAGCTCGGGTGCGTGAGGTTGTTGATCTTCGGCATATAGGTCCTCCTCATTCTCACCCGCAAGGACCGGCAGGCGCAAATGCCGGCCGAGGGACCGCGTTACCGAACTGCTATACTCGCCACCGTGTTTTTTCGAGGTCAGATCGTCGGCAAATACAAAGTACTGGCGACGATCGGCAGCGGCGGGTTCGGCAGCGTCTATCTCGCCGAAGACACCTGGATCGACAAGAAAGTCGCCCTCAAGGTCCCCCACAAACAAGGCGTCGACTTCGGCGAGCTGCTCAGGGAACCCCGCCTGCTCGCCACGCTCAACCATCCGAACATCGTCACCATCCTCACGGCGGAGAAACAGGACAACGTCTTCTTCATCGTGATGGAGTTCGTGCCCGGCGAGACGCTCGAGGCGATCGTCGCACGCGACGGCCCGCTCGATCTGGCGCTGGCGCTCGACTACACCTGCCAGATCTGCAACGCCGTCGATCATGCGCACCGCCAGGGCGTCCTGCACCGCGATCTGCGTCCGTCCAACGTGCTGATCACCGAGAACGGGCTGCTGAAAGTGGCCGACTTCGGCACGTCGCGGTTTCTCGAAATCGCCGCGCATGGCACAACGGTCATCGGCAGCCCGCCTTACATGGCCCCGGAGCAGTTCCACGGGAAAGCGGTGTTCGCGTCGGACATCTATTCGCTCGGCGTCACGATGTACCAGATGTTGACCGGGGTGCTGCCGTACGACACGCCGTCGCCCGCCGATCTGGATCGCTTGATGCGCGGCGAGCTCGTGTCCGCGCCGCGGCTGAAGAACCCGAAAATTCCGAAGGCCATCAACGACATCGTCCTCAAGGCGATGGCTCCCGACGTCCCCGACCGCTACCAGCGCGCGAGCGATCTGCTCGACGATGTGCTGGCCGCGCGGCCGCGCAGTACGCGCCGCCCGTCGTCATCCCCTGACCAGGAGTCTGGGCAGGTACAGGACATCCACACGCGGCTGAAAGCGCGCGAGACACTGCAGCCGCGTTTCTGCTGGCAGTGCCGGAAACCGCTGCACGCCCGATCGGATCGGTGTCCGTTCTGCGGCGAGGCGCAGTAGATGGATTAGAATCTTCAGAGATGCACCTTAATGATCTGCTGAAGATTGCCGTCGAGAACGGCGCCTCCGACCTCCACATCAAGGTCGGCAACTACCCGATGATGCGCGTGCGCGGCACGCTGCTCGTCGCCAGCGAAGACAAGAGGCTCGACCACGAGGACGTCGTCGCCATCAGCGCGGCCGTGATGTCGACCACGCAGCGGCAGAAGTTCAAGGAAGCCCAGGAAGTCGACCTGGCCTACAGCGTCCCGGGCCTGGGCCGGTTCCGCTGCAACATCTTCCAGCAGCGCGGAACCGTCGGCCTGGTCCTGCGCGTGATCCCCATGCAGATCCGGACGGTCGAGGAGTTGGGGCTGCCGCCGGTGCTCAAGAAGATCGCCGACGAGGAACGCGGCCTCGTCCTCGTGACCGGGACGACCGGGAGCGGCAAGAGCACGACCCTCGCGGCACTGATCGACCACATCAACAAGACCAGGTCGACGCACGTGATGACGGTCGAGGACCCCATCGAGTTCCTCCACCGCGATCTGAAGTCGATGATCAATCAGCGCGAGGTCGCCGTCGACACCCGATCGTTCGCGCGGGCGCTGCGCAGCGCATTGCGGCAGGATCCTGACGTGATTCTCGTCGGCGAGATGCGCGATTTCGAGACGATCGAGACGGGCCTGCTCGCGGCTGAAACGGGCCACCTGGTGTTCTCGACGCTGCACACGCTGGATGCGACCGAGACCATCAACCGCATCATCGCCGTCTTTCCGCCGCACCAGCAGAAACAGATCCGGCTGCAGCTGGCAAGCGTGCTCAGGGCGGTCGTCTCGCAGCGCCTCCTGCCGAAGGCCGACGGCGGCGGCCGCGCCCCGGCGGTCGAGGTGATGATCAGCACCCCCTTCATCCGCGACTGCATCGTCGACAAGGAAAAGACCCACCTCATTCATGGCGCGATCGCCGCCGGCACGTCGCAGTACGGGATGCAGACGTTCGATCAATCCATCTTCAGCCTCTTCGGACAGGGCCTCGTGTCTTACGAAGAGGCGCTGCGGTGGGCCAGCAACGTCGACGAGTTCAAGCTGAAGGTGCAGGGCATCTCGACGACCTCAGACCTGAGCCGGGACCAGATGGCCAAGACAGTCGTCGGCGCCCCGGAAATCACGCGCTTCGGCAGTTAGGACACAGCCGCCACACGTGAACGCCTACATCGACGCGCTCAAGATGCTGGGCCGGCGTGAGCTGTCCGAAGCGCAGATTCGGCAGCGTCTGGCGCGGCGGCAGCACGCCGACGAGGACATCGACGCCGCCGTAGCCCGGCTCCGCGAGGAGCGCGCCATCGACGATGTGCGGGTCGCCGAAGCGATTGCGCGGACGCAGGTGTCGATCAAAAAACGCGGGAGGCTGCGCGTGCGCCGTCAGATCGAGCAGGCGGGGATCCTGCCCGCGACGGCGAATCGAGTGATTAACGCGGTATACGGCGCGCTCGACCAGGACGCGCTCCTGGAATCCTCGCTCGCCAAACGCCTCCGCGGCCGCGAACGGATCGCCGACGATGCGGAATTCCGCCGGCTCTATCGATACCTGATCGGACAGGGATTCGAGCCAGACCGTGTCATGGCGACGCTGAAGAAGCACTCGCGGCCAGGCTAGATCGACGTCCGGACCTGAGCAGGAGCTACCGCAAACGCGGAAGCGCCGTCCGTTCGTCTGGGTTCAAGGCATCGAGGAACGGCTTCTGGCGAAGCTCGAAACCCGCGGCCGTATGAAACACCCATCCGGCCGCGCCAGCTTGTCGCGCTCCTTCAAATGCCTGTTGATAGGCCGCCGCCGTGAGGCGCGTGCCGGGACCTGCCCG
>JBGPKK010000231.1:0-6698 GCA_041485905.1 Vicinamibacteria bacterium | reverse complement strand
ATCCCGACAACAACCAGATGCGCAAGCTGCCGGCGCCCAGCGCTGCAGACACGCTGCGCGTTCACGCGGTTGCGCGGCTGGTGCTCGACAACATTCCGCACGTGAAGGCGTTTTGGATTGCGACCGGCGTCGAAGTGGCGCAGACGGCGTTGTGGTTCGGCGTGGACGATCTGGATGGGACCGTGCAGGAAGAGAAGATCTACCACATGGCCGGGGCGACGACGCCCGAGTCGATGACGCCGCGTGAGATCGAGCGACTCATCAGGTCCGCGGGGCGCGAGCCCATCCAGCGCGATACGTTCTACAACGTGGTGGCGTCGGCCTGATTGTTCGCGGCCGGCGGGCATCCCCCGGCGCGGGGCGGTGTTATAATAAGAGACGGCCAAGCGACCCGGAGACGGGCCAGGGCGCTTGGCTTTTTCGTGTCCCTGGATTGAGAAAAATTTCACAAGCGCACGGGCGCTGACGAACATGCTGCTTCCTGTTCTCACGGCCTACGAGAAGGAACACATCGCCGAACGGCAGACACTGCCGCAGCGGTATCTCGGTCTGTCCGACGAGGAGATGGACTCGCGGATCGCGGCCGCGAAGGCTGCGCTCGGCCGCCGTCTTGTCATCCTCGGTCACCACTATCAGCGCGATGAGGTGATCAAGTTCGCTGATTACACCGGCGATTCGTTCAAGCTCGCGCGCCACGTCGGCAAACATCCCGAGGCCGATTTCATTGTCTTCTGCGGCGTCCATTTCATGGCCGAAAGCGCCGATGTGCTGAGCGCCGATCATCAGCAGGTGATCCTGCCGGATCTCGCCGCGGGCTGCTCGATGGCCGACATGGCCGATCTCGAGCAGCTCGAGATGTGCTGGAACGACCTCCAGCAGCTCGGGATCTCGCGCGTCGTGCCCGTCACCTACATCAACTCCACGGCCGCCGTGAAAGCGTTCTGCGGCGAGCACGGCGGTGTCGTCTGCACGTCCTCCAATGCCGGCGCGACGCTCGGCTGGGCCTGGGAGCGCGGCGACCGCATCCTGTTCCTGCCGGATCAGCATCTCGGCCGCAATACCGCGTTCAAGATGGGCGTGCCGCTCGATCAGATGGTCGTGTGGGATCCCAACGAAATCTGCGGCGGCGTTGACGCCGATTCAGTGGAACGCGCGCGGATGATTCTGTGGAAGGGGCACTGCTCGGTCCACGCGCGCTTCACCGTGAAGCAGATCGAAAACATCCGCCGAGAGCACCCCGGCGTGCGCGTCATCGTGCATCCGGAGGTCCCGTGGGACGTCGTCCAGGCGGCAGACGATTCCGGGTCGACCGAATACATCATCAAGCAGGTGACCGACAGTCCTGCCGGCTCCATCTGGGCGGTCGGAACGGAGGTCCATCTCGTCAACCGGCTCGCGCGTCAGGTGCAGCCCGACCGCACGGTGCTGTCGCTGGATCAATTTGGCTGCCTCTGCTCGACGATGTTCCGCGTGTCGCCCAATCACCTGCTGTGGATTCTCGAAGGTCTCGTAGACGAAGACGTCCACAACCGCATCGTCGTGCCGGACGACCAGAAGTACTGGACCAAAGTCGCCCTCGACCGAATGTTGACGATTCAGTAAATCCCGCCCAGCTTGCGTGAATCGCCTCCCGGCAGTACGATCCGCAGGTTCTACTGATCGACCCGCCCGACCCTTACGACTTCGCTCAGGGTCGTCCTGAGCTCGGTCGAAGGACGACAAGGAGGACGTTCGATGGCTCACACGCTCCCGTCTCTTTCGTACTCGCCTGACGCGCTGGAACCTCACATCGACAAGCAGACGATGGAGATTCACCACGGAAAGCATCATCAGGCGTACATCACCAACCTGAACGCGGCGCTCGAGAAGCATCCCGACCTGCAGACGAAGACCGTCGAGGATCTTCTACGCAGCATCAACACGGTTCCCGAAGACATTCGGACGGCGGTGCGCAACAACGGTGGTGGTCACGCCAACCACTCGATGTTCTGGCAGATCATGGGTCCCAACGCCGGCGGCCAGCCGACCGGCGCCATTGCGGACGCGATCAAGTCCTCGTTTGGGGGATTCGACGCGTTCAAAGAGCAGCTCGCGAAAGCCGGCGTCGGCCGTTTCGGCAGCGGCTGGGCGTGGGTGATCGATCAGGGCGGCAAGCTGGTGATCGAGAGCACCGCCAATCAGGACAGTCCGCTGATGGAAGGTAAGAAGCCTGTGTTCGGAATCGACGTCTGGGAACACGCCTACTACCTCAAGTATCAGAATCGTCGCCCCGACTACATCGCCGCCTGGTGGAACGTCGTGAACTGGGCAGAGATCAACAAGAGGCTCCGCTGACGGTCGGGTGATTCTCTTTCTCTTCCTCACGCACCTCGGCCTCGGCATCATCTTCACGCTCGTTGTCGTCCCGCGCGACGCGGGCGTGAAGTTCTTTCGGTTTAACGCGGGACTGGCGGCGGCGCTCATTGCCGCCGCCTTCGCCCTCCGTCCCGGCGATGCACTGACCACGTCCGGCACCATCGCCTTGGCTTCGCTTGCCGTGTCAGAAGTCGCGATCGTGATCTATTGGGCGACGGTCGGACGGGCGCTTGCGTCCATTCGTCCGGCGCTCGTCGCCGTGGGTTGTGTGTGCGGTCTGGTGGCCCTCGTAGCGCAGGCCATCGCGGTCAACTCCGGCGGCGCGAACGATTTCACTGTCCTGACGGTCGCGAGCTTCCTCAGCTCGGCAGCGCTGCTCGGCGGCGCCTCGACCGCGATGATTCTCGGTCACTGGTACCTGGTGATTCCGTCGATGCAGGTCTCCCACCTGCAGTCGATCGTCAAGGTCCACGTCGTCTCGACGGTTGCCCGCGTGGTGGTCGTCGTCGCCGCGGTTGTGGTGGCGATCGAGACGTGGCAGCCCGGCCTCGGTCCAAGCTTCCGGCACTACATCATGTCGGTGAGCGGGGTGTTCTTCTGGCAGCGCGTCCTGTTCGGCCTCGGCGGTCCGGCCCTGCTGTCCTACCTGACGTGGGAAACGGCGAAGATTCGGTCGACGCAGTCAGCCACCGGTATTCTCTACGTCGATTTTTTCACGGTGGTCGTCGGCGAGGTGCTCGCGAAGTATCTGCTCCTCGCGACCCATGTGCCCGTGTAGTACACTGCCTGTTTGCGGATTGCACCGCGGTCCGGAACCTGTGCAATTTCAGCCTACGAACCGCGTCAGGGCCGGAAGGCAGCAGCGCTAAGTAGATCCTGCAATGTGCCGCAGCCACTCCGGGCCGCGGTTCAGTCCGTGACGCCGTGACGCCGTGAAGTCCGCAATCTGAAATCTTAAATCTTCAATCTTAAATGTTCTGATGTCCTACCAAGTCCTCGCCCGTAAATGGCGGCCGCAGCGGTTCGACGATGTCGTCGGCCAGGAGGGGGTGACGCGGACGCTGCAGAACGCGCTGAAGAGCGGGCGCCTCGCGCAGGCGTTCGTGTTTGCGGGCCCTCGTGGCGTCGGCAAGACGACCACGGCGCGGATTTTGGCGAGGGCGTTGAGCTGCGTCAACGGACCGACGCCCGACCCGTGCGGCCAGTGCGATGCATGCGTCGAAATCGCTGAGGGGCGGGACATCGACGTCCTGGAGATCGATGCCGCGACCCACACCGGGATTGACAACGTCCGCGACGTGATCATTTCCGGTCTGGCCATCGTGCCGGTCAGAAACCGCTACAAGATCTTCATCATCGACGAAGTGCACCAGTTGTCGGCGCCGTCGTTCAACGCCTTGCTCAAGTCCATCGAGGAGCCGCCGCCCCACGTCATCTTCATGATGGCGACCACGGAGATCGAGAAGATTCCAGAGACGGTGCTCTCGCGGTCCCAGGTGTACGAGCTCCGCACCATCAGCACCAAGGCGATTGCCGCCAAGCTTCGGACGATCGTCGATGCGGAGCAGATCGCCGTCGGCGACGCGGCCCTGCAGCTTGTGGCGCGCGACGCCGAAGGCAGCATGCGCGACGCGCAGAGCAAGCTCGATCAGGTCATCGCGTTCACCGGCAAGACCATCACGACCGACGACATTGCCACGGTCCTCGGTCTCGTCGGGCGCGATCTCGTGCTCGACACCGTCCAGGCGGTGGCAGAGGAAGACGCGCCGGCGGCGTTCGGGCTGGCGGCCCGCGCCGTCGATATGGGGTACGACCTGCGTCTCGTCTGCCGCGAGCTGTCGCGTGTCGTGCGCGACCTGCTCGTGCTGAGCGTCGATCCGGCACGTGCGAGCGATCCGGAGATTGTGGGGGAAGGGGAGCGCGATCGGCTGACGGACCTTGGCGCGTCGTTCTCGCGCGAGGATCTGCTGCGTGCGTTCGACCTGCTGACCAAAGCCGAATTCGACATCCGGAATGCCGCTCAGCCGCGGTATCACCTGGAAATGGCGTTGCTGCGATGGATTCACCTGCGGAAGCTCACGCCGATTGAGGATCTGATCGCCGGTGCGGCATCAGCGTCGCCCGGCTCTTCCGGGGCCCCGCGCGCGTCGATCAAGATTCCCGTGCCGTCCAGGACTCCCGTGCCGTCCAAAGCTCCCGTGGCGTCCGGCGTCAGCGCGACGCCTGCCACCGTCGACACAGGGTTTAAGGATGCATTTCTCGCCGAAATCAAAAAGGCGAAGAGCGTGTTCTACAACATGGTCGTCGCGCAGGCGCAGAAAATCGAGGTGAGCGCCGAGCGTGTCACGTTCACGTTTTCGTCCACCCAGCGCATGTTGCGGGACACGTTCGAGCAGAACCGTGCGTGGCTCGAATCGACCGCGGCGACGATCGCCCGCAGCAAGGTGTCTGTGACGGCGGTGCTGGTCGACGCGGCATCACCGGCGCCCGCCGCGGCCTTCGATTCTGATGCGGCGGCCACCAGGAAGTCGGCGCTTCGCGTGCAGGCCATGGCCGACGCGGGCGTCCAGGCGCTGCTCGAAGTGTTTCCGGCGGAAATCCGTGACGTAGAAGAAATGTGAAGTAGGCCGGACCTATTGGGTCCGGCAGAGGCTGCATGAACATCCAACAGATGATGAAGCAGGCGCAGCAGATGCAGGATCAGCTGCAGAAGCAGATGGCGGAGCTGAAGGTGGAGGGCAACGCCGGCGGCGGCATGGTCACGGTCATCGTCAACGGCTCGAAGCAGCTGCAGTCGCTCACGATCGATCCTGAAGTCGTCTCGAAAGACGATGTGGAGATGCTGCAGGATCTGATTGTGGCCGCCATCAACGACGCCCACCGCAAGGCGGACGAGGAGATGGCGCAGAAAATGGGCGGCATGATGGGCGGCCTGAAGATCCCCGGACTGTGAGCCATCTTCCCGACCCGCTGCTCCGCCTCATCGAAGAGCTTCAGCGCCTGCCCGGCATCGGTCCCAAGGGGGCGCAGCGCCTCGCGTTCCACTTTCTCAAGACGCCGCGCGAGACCACCGATCGCCTCGCCGACGCCGTGCGCGACGTCAAGGACCACGTCACGTATTGCTCGATCTGCCACAACATCACCGAGATCGATCCCTGCTCGTTCTGCAGCAACCCGGACCGCGATCATCGAATCATCTGCGTTGTGGAAGAACCGCCCAACGTGACCGCCATCGAGAGGACGCGCGAGTTCAAGGGCACGTACCACGTGCTGATGGGTGCGCTGTCGCCGCTGCAGGGGATCGGGCCCGACGATCTGAAGATCAAGAGCCTGCTCGCGCGGATATCGAACGGCGTCAGCGAAGTGATTCTCGCCACGAACCCGAACGTCGAGGGTGAGGCGACGGCGATTTATCTGGCGCGCCTGCTCAAGCCGCTCGGCGTCAAGGTGACCCGCATCGCGATGGGCGTGCCGGTCGGCAGCGATCTCGAGTACGCCGACCAAGTGACCATGCACAAGGCCATGGAAGGCCGGCGCGAGGTCTGATCGCACGTGATGCTGCCTGCGTCGTATCAACTCCCGATCGCGATCGCGCTCGTCGTCGGCGGCGCGATCGCGTGCCTGGCCGGGTACCGGTTGTTCCGAATCAACCTGGCGATCTACGGCTTCATCTTCGGCGCGTGGATGGGCAGCTCCGTGATGGCCGGCAGTAACGCGGGCGGCATGGTGGTGGCGGCGCTGGTGGGCGGCGTCATCGGTTCGATCGTGCTGTTCTTTGCGTATTTCGTCGCGATCGCGCTTATCGGCGCCGGCCTCGGCGCGCTCGTCGCGCACGTGGGGTGGAACCAGTTGTCGGCAGCGGATCCGCCGGTTGCGATCACCATTCTCTTTGTCGTGCTGGGGACCATCGCTGCCTTGCTGCTGCAGCGCTACGTCATCATCGTCGGCACCGCGTTTACCGGTGCGTGGACCGTCATCGTCGGAGCGCTGGCGCTCGTCGATCGCGGCGCACCGCGGGCCGCGTCGGCGCCCGACACGTGGATCCTGTATCCGTTCACGCCGGCATCAGGATCGCAATGGGTGCCGATCGCGTGGATCGTGCTCGGTCTGATCGGCACCGCCGTGCAACTGGGTGTCACGGGACGGAAACGTTGACTGACCGGACAGTCGGCTAGATCGAGGTCTGCACCAGAGAAATCGGCGTCTCAGCGCCAGCTGAGATCGTGACGGCTATACGGCAGATCGCGGAAGCGCTTGCCGGTAATTTGGAATATCGCGTCGCCGATCGCGGATTGGACCGAGGTGGCTCGGTCGTGACCCATGCCGATCAGCCAATGCCCGGT
>JBGPKK010000230.1:0-7016 GCA_041485905.1 Vicinamibacteria bacterium | reverse complement strand
CGGCGCAAGTAGCATTCGACATTCGAGATTCAGCATTGGTCGATCCCGAAGTCTCCATCGTCATTCCCCTTCGCGACGAAGAGGAGAACGTCGTCCCGCTTTACGAGGAGCTGACGGGCGTACTTTCGCAGCTCGCCGTGTCGTTCGAAATCATCCTCGTTGACGATGGCAGTACGGACGGCACGTTCCGGAAGCTGGCGGAGCTGCAGGCGCGGGATCCGGAGGTCAGGGTGATTCGCTTTACGCGGAACTTCGGCCAGACCGCGGCGTTTGCCGCGGGGTTTGCCCACGCCCGCGGCCAGTACATCGTGACGCTCGACGGCGATCTGCAGAACGATCCGCATGACATCCCGGCCATGCTGACGCTGGCCCGGCGGAAGGACATCGTCAGCGGCTGGCGAAAAAAGCGGAAGGACAATTTCCTGACGCGCCATCTCCCTTCGGCCGTCGCGAACTGGCTGCTCGGCGTGGTCAGCGGCGTACGGCTGCACGACAACGGATGCTCGCTGAAGGTGTATCGCGCCTCGGTGGTGCAGCCGCTCCGGCTGCGGCCGGGCATGCACCGCTATCTACCGGCGCTGGCAAGTCAGCTGGGTGGACGCGTGGCCGAGGTCGAGGTGAATCATCGTCCACGGCAACACGGACGATCGAAGTACGGCTTGTCGCGGACGTTCCGGGTGGTTGCGGATCTCTCGCAGCTCCGCGTGCTGATGCAGCAGGCCATCGATCCGAACACGGATACGTCAGGGCTCTACGAGATCGCGGAGATCCGGGAGACAGGATAGAAACCACGAAGACGCGCTTATAATCGCGACGCTTCCTCTCAACACATGGCATTGACGCCCGGCGTACGCCTCGGCCCGTACGAAATTCTGTCCGCCCTTGGCGCGGGCGGCATGGGCGAGGTGTATCGCGCCCGCGATACGAAGCTCGGGCGCACCGTTGCGATCAAAGTCCTCCCCGAAGCGTTGGCGTCCGATCCGGACCGCATCGCGCGCTTCGAACGCGAGGCACAGCTGCTCGCGTCCCTGAATCACCCGCACATCGCGGCGATCTACGGCGTCGAGGATGCACCCTCGGAAGCCGGCTCCCACGTCCACGCGTTGATCATGGAGCTGGTCGAAGGGGAGACGCTGGCCGAGCGGATCGCCACGGCAGGCCGGCCGGGCTTGTCCGCCGAAGCTGGAGCGAAGGCGGAAGGTCGGCCTCTACGCGTGGAGGAGGCGCTGCGCATCGCCGTGCAAATAGCGGAGGCGCTCGAAGCCGCGCACGAGAAGGGCGTCATCCATCGCGACCTGAAACCCGCCAACGTGAAGATCACCCCGGACGATCAGGTGAAGGTGCTCGACTTCGGCCTGGCGAAGGCGATGGAAGGGGAGCCGGCCGCCGCGAACGTCTCGGTTTCGCCGACGTTGAGCATCATGGCGACGCAGGCGGGCATGATCCTCGGCACCGCCGCGTATATGTCGCCCGAGCAAGCGAAGGGATTCACCGCCGATCAGCGCAGCGACGTGTTTTCGTTTGGCTGCGTGCTCTACGAGATGTTGACCGGCCGTCAGGCGTTTCAGGGCGACACGGCGCCTGAAATCCTGGCGTCGGTGCTCATCCGCGAACCGGATCTCACGGCACTGCCGCCGAATTTGAATCCGCGTCTGCCCGATCTCGTGAAGCGCTGTCTCGACAAGAATCCGAAGCGACGCTGGCAGGCGGTTGGCGACCTGCGCGCCGAGCTGGAAAGCATTGCGGCGAACCCGCGCAGCGTCCCCGCCGCCGTTACCCTCGTCGCGCGGCCGACGCCGCTGTGGCGGCGGCTTCTCGCTGCTGCGGTGAGCGCGGTGCTCGGAGGGGCGGCCGTGGCGGCCGTCGCGTGGTACGTGCGGCCCTTGCCCGCGCCGCTGCGCGTCTCGCGTCTGCTGATCACGTCCTCGCGCTTAGCCTCACTCTCACTCAACGGCAACGACCGTGACCTGGCGATCACGCCTGACGGCTCACGCGTCATCTATGTCGGCAACAACGCCACGCAGCTTTTTGTCCGCGCGCTCGATGCCCTCGAGCCGGCGGCCGTGTTCAAAGGCGCGCCGCGCGGACGGTTCGTCTCCCCCGACGGCCAATGGATCGGGTTCACGGACAACAACACCGTCTTGAAGAAGGTGGCCGTGACCGGCGGCCCGCCGGTCACGCTGGCGACGCTCGACGGCGGCGTTCCCCGCGGCGCTACCTGGGCACCGGATGACACGATCATTTTTGCGACGGCTGCTGCAACGACGGGGCTGCAGCAGGTGGGGGCGGCCGGCGGTGGTAAGCCGACCGTGCTCACGCGGCCTGATCGCGGGCGAGGCGAAGCCAATCATCTCTGGCCGGAAATGTTGCCCGGCGGTCGCGCGGTGCTCTTCACGATTACCGCCCTGGCCGGTGGTCTGGATGCCGCGCAAGTAGCCGTCCTCGATTTGCAAACCGGGGCGCGCAAGATCATCATCCGCGGCGGCAGCCACGCCCACTACGTGCCGAGCGGGCTTGGCTCGCCGAAGCGCGGCGAGCGCGAAGGCGGCCATCTGGTCTACGCTGCGGCCGGCACCTTGCGGGCGGTAGCTTTCGACTTGGCTGGTTTGACGATACGCGGCACGCCGGTGCCGGTTATCTCTGACGTGGTGACGACCGGCGGCGGTGGTGTGGACGCGGTGATCGCGGCCGACGGCACCCTGGCGTACGTGTCGGGAGGCGGCGCGGTGGGTGGTGCCACGCAGCGGACGCTCGTGTGGGTCGACCGGCAGGGCCACGAGACGCCGATCCCGGCGCCACCGCGCGTGTACGTCCTTCCCCGGCTGTCGCCCGATGGTACGCGCATCGCCTTGTTCGCAAACGATCAGGAAGGCGACATCTGGGTCTGGGATCTGGCTCGCACGACGCTCACCCGCGCTACGTTCGATTCTGGGAATGATTTCTACCCGGTCTGGACGTCCGACGGCCGCCGGTTGATCTTCAGTTCAGAGCGCACCGGCACGCGGAACCTGTTCTGGCAGGCGGCAGACGGCACCGGCGCGGTCGAGCGCCTGACTGACAGTCCCAACTCCCAGAGCGCGACGGCCGTGTCGCCCGACGGCCGCCGACTGATTTTCACCGAGACCGCCCCGAAAACGGGCGACGATGTGATGCAGGTCGAGTTGGACGCGACCCATCGCGTGACGCCCCTCGTGCAGTCATCGTTCGCCGAGCGGAACGGGATCATCTCGCCCGACGGACGCTGGCTCGCCTACGAGGCGAATGATTCCGGCCGACTCGAAATCTACGTGCGGCCCTATCCTGACGTCAACAGCGGCCACTGGCAGGTATCCACGAGCGGCGGCACGCGACCGCTGTGGGCGCGCAACGGCCAGGAGCTGCTGTACGTCTCTCCCACCGGCGCACTCATGCGCGTCGGCGTGGAGCGCAGCCAGTCGTGGGCGGCGACCACGCCGACCGTGATCGTGAAGGAAGGGTACTTCACGAGTCCAGGCGGCAATCTCGGCCGCACGTACGACATCTCACCCGATGGTCAGCGCTTTCTCATGATCAAACAGGGCGGTGGATCCGACCAGACCGCCGCGCCCACGAGCCTCATCGTCGTGCAGAACTGGGGCGAAGAGCTGAAGCGGCTCGTCCCGACGAAATAGATCGTTCGGCTCGTTCGAGTCGTTCGGACCGTTCACGGCAGGATCGAGAATCGGCCGATGCCGGCAGGGCGGTAGACACGGAAGTGTCTGCGGTCCAACGTGAAGATCCGCTGAAGCTTCTCGCGCTCAGCGACGCGGACCAGCGCCGCGTCGGCCAGGTCCATCGGCAGGTCGCTATACTTTCGCATCAAGGCGTGCATCCTCGGCGTGTCTTCGCGACCGAGCGGCGCGAGCGCGATCGCCTCGCTTTCCACCATTTCCCACAGCGCGCTCTGAGCCGACGATGAGAAGCCGAGCAAGTACATCGCCTCGGTGAACGCCGGGCAGACGGTGATCAGGGGATCGCGAATCGCTTTCAGCCCGTCGACGCATGCCGCATGGTGCGCATCGCCGCGATCGACCAGCGCGACGAGCGGCCCGGCATCAACGAGAACGGCGGGCACGAGCCTTCTTCTGCACCAGCGCGCGGAACCGCTCGCCTGTGTCTTGCGACAGCCGTCCGTCTTCGCTGTTCGCCACGCCCACCAGGTGCCGCAGCGCCTCCCATGGACTGGACGGCTCGGGCGGATGCGCGGCCTCGTCGCGAGCATAGGCGGCAATCGCTTCACGGACGACCGCCGACTGCGTCTGCTTGTGGCGGCGGGCGAGGCGCTTGACGACACTTTCGGTTTTCGGGTCGAGCCGGACGCTCAGTGGCATCGACAGGTCTCCTGTATGACGTCAGTGTACTACACATCCAGTGCCGGCCCCTGATACGACATCACGCCTAGGCTTTTGCACCTCTGGAATCGGTCTTTGCAGGTCGGTCGGTCGACTCCGGTGTTCTGATGGGCGTGATTCTGGCGAGTGCAGCAGGAACTGTGTGCGCTATACTTCGAGAGCGCCCGCACTGATCGATGTCCTACCGCAGCCCGCTCGAAGCCCGCATCGCGAAGAAGACCACCAGGGCCATCACCGATTTCAATCTGATCGAAAACGGCGACCGCGTCATGGTCGGCCTCTCCGGTGGCAAGGACAGCTGGGCGCTCCTTCAAATTCTCGACGAGCTGCGGCAGCGCGCCCCGATCGATTTCTCGCTCATCGCGGTCAACGTGGACTCCGGTTACAAAGAGTTCAAGCACGAGCTCATCGCGAAGACGTGCCGCGCGCACGGGTGGGAGTACCGCATCGAGCACACGTCGATTGGCGACGTGATGGACGATATTCTCGAGGCGAACGCGACGCCCTGCTCGCTCTGCGCACGGCTGCGACGCGGCGTGCTGTATCGCATCGCGACCGAGGTCGGCGCGACGAAGATCGCGCTCGGTCACCACCTGGACGACTTCATCGAGACGCTCGTACTGAATCTGTTCTTCGCCGGCGCCCTGAAGGCGATGCCGGCGCGCCTTGTCTCCGACAACGGCAAACATGTCGTGATCCGCCCGCTGGTCTACGTCGAGGAAGCCGAGGCGCGCGTCTACGCGAAGGAGCGCGAGCTTCCGATCATCGGCTGCTGTTGTCCGGCCTGCGGCGACCTCAGCCTCCAGCGCCAGCGCGTGAAGCGGCTGATTCTCGATCTCGAACAGGAACACGCGGGTGTCAAGCAGTCGATGCTGAAGGCGCTGACCAACGTGATGCCGCGGCACCTCCTGGACACGCGCCTGAATCCGAGCGGCGAGCTGCGCGACAGTGTCGCGCTCAGGATCGAGGACGAAGGCGCTCGTCTCATCCGGATCCGGCAGCAATAACGTGCGCGCGGTCGTCCAGCGTGTCACCGAGGCGCGCGTGCGCATCGGCGATCGCCTCGCGGGCGAGATCGGCCCTGGCCTGCTCGTGTTGCTCGGCATCAGTCGCGAGGACGGGCCTGATGATGTGGCCTACGTCGTGACGAAGATCCGCGGGATGCGGGTCTTCGAGGGCGAGGCGGGCCGCCACATGGACCGATCGGTCGCCGACACCGGCGGTTCCGTGCTCGTGGTCTCCCAGTTCACGCTCTACGGTGACATCCGGAAGGGGCGGCGGCCAGCGTTCGATGCGGCTGCGCCGCCAGAGGAAGCGTGCGCGCTGTACGAAAGCGTCGTGAGAGAATTGCGTGCGGCTCAGGTGCCCGTGGCCACGGGCGAATTCCAGGCAATGATGCGCGTCGAGCTGGTCAACGATGGCCCGGTGACGATCCTGATCGACAGCAAACGGCAGTTCTAACCATGCGGACGACTCTCATCGCAGTTCTTATCAGCCTGTGCGCGGGCTCGGCGTTCGCGCAGCAGCGGCCCCTCGTCACCGAGGATCCGGAGACGGTCGGTGCCGGCCGTCTCCTGGTCGAGGGCGGCCTCGACTACATGACCAACGTGGTGTTCCCGGCATCGGGCCTCGAGGGCCGGCTGCTGCGGTTTCCCATGATCGGCCTCAGCGTCGGCGTCAGCTCGATCGCGGAGATTCAGATCGACGGCGGGTTGTATGACCGCCTGTCGATTACGAGCCGCCGGCCCGCGCCGCTCGCGCATGTCGTGACGGCGCTGGGCAGCACGACCTCCGACGTCGACGACATCGTCATCGGCATGAAGGTCCGCATCGCGCCGGAGGGCGCGACGCGTCCGGCATTCGGCTTTCGCTTCGCGACGAAACTGCCGAACGCGGGGAACGAGAGCGGCCTTGGCCTCGATACAACCGACTTCCTGGCATCGATCCTCGTTGGCAAGACAACGAAATCGGTTCGGGTCGTGGGGAATGTGGGCCTGGCGATCCTCGGCGATCCGACGGTGGGCGATCGGCAGAACGACGAGCTCGCGTACGGCTTGTCGTTCGCGCGCGCGCTGACCAACGCCGCCGAAGTGGTGGGCGAGGTCAACGGACGCATCAACTCGCGGAGCGGCACGCCGTTACCCGGCACTCAATCGCGCGGCGTGCTTCGCGTGGGCGCCAGGTACACCGCGGGCGACTGGCGTGCGGACGGCGCGGTGCTGGTTGGCATGACGAACACCGATCCTGGTGTGGGCGTCACGGCCGGCTTCACGTACGCCTTCGACGCCTTCCGGGTCCCCTGATGGCGGAGCTGCGCGTCAGCAAGGCTCACGCGTACGGCAACGATTTCCTGTTCGTTGCGGCGAGCGAGGCGCCGGGCGAGGCGTCCGTCCTCGCGCGACGACTGTGCGATCGCCATTGCGGCGTGGGCGGCGACGGCCTGATCCTGTTCGAGCTTCGCGATCGTGCGGCCACGATGAGGCTGCTGAACGCGGACGGCAGTCCCTCTGAGTTGTCCGGGAACGGCCTGAGGTGTCTTGCGGCGCTCGTGGCGAAGAGTCAGCGGCTGCGCATCGGAACGACGGTCACGGTCGCCACCGGTGCCGGCGTCAAGACGCTCGACCTGAAGGCCGTCGAAGGGGAGCG
>JBGPKK010000229.1:0-7036 GCA_041485905.1 Vicinamibacteria bacterium | reverse complement strand
ACGCCGCCGCCGTTGAACGCCGCCGCCACGGTCAGGCCGTTGATGGACATGCGTCCTTCGTTGGTATTCCCGCCATGCGCGGTGAAGAACGTCATCGTCGGCGACGTGGCCAAGCCGTTGGTGTCGACCGTCACGCCCGGCATCGCGTTCAGGAGCGAGCCGTAGGCGCGCGTCGCCGGAATGGCCTGGATGACGTCCGCCCTGATCACCGTCTCGCGGCGCGTGTTCTGCACGTCCACGACCGGCGTCTCGCCGGTCACCGTGATCGTTTCCGCGATGGCTCCCACCTTCAAATCCGCGTTGATGGTGGCAGTAAAGGCACCGCTCAGCTCGACGCCGTCGCGCTTGAAGGTGGTGAACCCGGCCAACGTGAACGTCACCAAATACGTGCCGGGGCGCAGATCGACGATGCGGTACAGCCCGGAGGCGTCAGTCACCGCGGTGCGGGACCGTTCAATGAGCACCGGGCTCGACGCTTCCACGGTGACTCCGGGCAGCACCGCGCCGGACGTGTCCTTGACGACGCCCGCGAGGGAGGCCTGAGCGAATGCCGCGGACGGCACGATCACCAGGCACGCGAGGACGAGCAGCAACCCTTTCAAGACGCGCATACATTCTCCTTTGTGACAGATCTCGATCGGCAAATGAGCGGCGGACCTCATAAGGTCCGCCCTACGTACCGAACGTAGGCCGGACCCTACTTGGGCCCGGCGAGACTAGTCTCTCTTGCACTATTCAGCGTTATTGAACGGATTCTAGGGACCACAAAGAGTCAAGTCAACGCCATACTGGCGATCTTGAGGGTCTTTCGGCCGTAAAGGCGGCCGGATACGGAAAGTTGGAGTCCCGGCGGACCTGATCAGATCCGCCCTACTTTGAACTTTTAACTTTTAACTCAAAAATGTAGGGCCCGGCTCCGCGGGTGCGGAGGCCGGGCCCGAATTCGTGCAAACGCTGCACTAGAACTAGAAGTTGAACGTCAAGCTGAACCGCGCGAACCGGGGCTGGAGGATCGTGGTCGGGTCGAGCCACGAGCCGCCATTCGGCTGGACGTAATCGTACTGCCCCTGGAACGCCGTCGCCTGGTTGCTGTTCAACAGGTTGCCGAGGTCCACTCCAACATTTGTTCGGGTGTTAAGCAACCGCAGGATTTTCGCAAACCGCATGTCGATCTGGTTTCTGCGAGGCCCATATAACCGATGGTCCGTGTCGAGCAGCCCAACAGTCGTGGTGCCTGACGCGATCGCGCCAGGCGGCAGACGACCGAGCAGCCCCAGCACCACGGTGTTTGGCACCAGCCAGCTGGCGCCATTTCCGATCGCGCCCGTGCCGAGAGCAATGCCTGGCTGCGAGCGCAACGTCGCCGCAATCAGCACATCGATCTTCGGAATGGTGTACGCGGCCGAGCCACGAAGCGTTGTGAGGAACGGCTCCACGCTGCGGCAGTTCCGCGGGTCGGGACTGTCGACCAAGACGGTGAAGGCGCAGGTGTCGGTCACCGCACGCCCAGAGCTCGTGCCGGCCTGGAGGTTCAGCTGGGGGTTGCGCAGCCGCGCGTTCACCGTCAGGTCCACGCCGTGCCAGTAGTCTACACGTTCCCCCTGACCGTAGTCTGTTTCGAGCGTGATGTAGCTCTGCGCACCTCGATCGGAGGCCGCCTGGGTGATCGTGTAGAGCGTAATCGGATAGCCGCCGCCTCCTGGGAGCCTCGAATCGACTGGAGCATTGATTGTCCAGGGGGTGTAATCCGACCGACCAACCAACTGATTGTCGGTGATGGTCCCCTGCCCCCGCCAGTGGAAATAGCGACGGTTGTACCCAACGTCGAGCGAGACGCGGGGCATCAATTCCTGCTGGACGTTGAGACCCCACTGCCAGTCATTCGGCCGGACGCCCCAGCCTTGCAGCATGGCCGGATTGACCTGTGCGATGTTGTTGCCCGTTTTGCCGAAGTTCAGCGAATTGCCCGTGATCGAGCCGCAGTTGTCGATGCTGCCCGTCAAGGTCGGGCTCTGCTGCGCCGGGTTCAGGGCATTGCAGTCGACCACGAAGTTGCCGTTGGTGTCCAACCACGTTCGGGCAACGGTCGTCACGATCTTGGTGGTCTGTGCCGGGTTGTTCAGCGTGTACCGGCTGTCGTTCGTCCCGGGCGCAAGATAGTGTCCGAGGTTGAACTTGATTGCAGTCTTGCCGTTGCCGAACAGGTCGTAGGCGGCACCGAAGCGCGGCGTCAGATCGTTGTACGCGTTGACTCCTGCAGTGAGTGGGAATGTGATCGGCGCGGCATTGAACCGCGAGGTATCGGTCGTGCCGTTGCCGTCGGCCGGGCTGAAGCTCCACGCGCGATCGTACCGCAACGCAGCCTGCAACGTCAGCCGTTTGCGCGTCCAGGTGTCTTGCACATATGCCGACCCCGTCTCAGTACGATCGGACGCCTGCCAGTTTGGCAGCCGGAATGTGAACTGGTTGGCGATGCGATTCTGGAATCGATACGCAAGCAGCGAGTCGTTGGTCACAATCTTGGTATCCGAGATCGAATACGTCCCCTGGTAGCCGACCTGCAGGCTGTGTGACCCGGTGACGTAGGACAGCGACGCGCGCCAGTTATCGGGATTCGCCCAGTTATAGAAGTAACTGTTCACCGCGCGATAGGTGAAGTTCGCGGGATGGCTGTCGATGGCCGACTGCTCCGTCACGGGGATCAGGCTCATGGTCCCGTCCGGTGGCGTCTGCCCAGGTCCGTTGTTGGTGAAGTACGCGAATCGCGTGAAGCCGGCTTCAAATAGCAGTTTGTTGGTGACCGGCGCCGTCCACGTCGCCTGAGTGACGTAGTAGGGAAGCTTGAAGTAACCGGTGTTCGCCTCCGGCGATTGAATCGTCGAGCCGAGCGCGATCCAGTCAGCGCCCCGCTGGCGGCATCCGTCGCCATCTGTCGTCAGCGTCGACCCCTCGCACCGCAGCTGATACTCATGGGCGAACATGACGCGGTTCTTCGGCGTGACTTGCGCCGTGACTCGCCCCTGGTAGATGTCGCGCCCCTGCACGTTGCGCGCGGCGATGGACGGATCCTTGAGATAGTCCCAGTGCGCCGGGTCGAGCGCGTACTTGTTGGCGAAAATGCCTTCGACGCCCTGCGCGGTCGAAAACTTGCGATAGCTTCCCCAGAACCACAGTTTGTCGCGCAATAGCGGCCCTCCGTACGAGGGATTGAAATCGTAGGACCCGATGATGCCCGGGCCGAGTGTGATCGGGGTCTGGAGGTTGCGCAGCTGATCGTCGAGGTTGTCGCCACGCGACCAGTTTCCAGCGGTGTTCCAGAACAGCTGGCCCTTGAAGGAGTTGCCGCCCGTCCGCGGCACGAGATTCATCACCGGCCCGCCGACGTCGGTTTCGCCCAGGCCGCCGGCGACGACCACCGAGACTTCGTCGACGTTGTTCGAGTCGTAGGCGAACGACGAGACGCCGCCCCCATTGAACGACGCGGCGACCACCATGCCGTTGATCGTCATGCGGCCTTCGTTGGTGCTGCCGCCCCTCGCGGTGAAGAACGTCATCGTCGGCGAGTTGGCGCCGCCATTGCCATCGACGGTCACACCGGGGATGGCGTTCAGGAGCGAGCCGTACGCGTGCGTGCCGGGGAGGGACTCGATCACTTCGCCTCTCAGCACGGTCTCACGTTTGGCCGTCTGCACGTCCACGACCGGCGATTCGGCGCTCACCGTGATCGTTTCCGAGATGGCTCCCACCCTCAAATCCGCGTTGATGGTGGCGGTGAAGGAGCCGGTCAGCTCGACGCCGTCGCGTTTGAAGGTGGTGAACCCGCCCAACGTGAACGTCACCAAGTACGTGCCGGGGCGCAGATCGACGATGCGGTACAGCCCGGAGGTGTCAGTCACCGCGGTGCGGGACCTTTCAATCAGCACCGGGCTCGACGCTTCAACGGTCACGCCGGGCAGCACCGCGCCGGACGTGTCCTTGACGACGCCCGCTATGGAGGCCTGAGCGAATGCCGCGGACGGCACGATCGCCAGGCACACGAGGACGAGCAGCAACCCTTTCAACACGCGCATACACTCTCCTTTGTTCCCTTCTCAAACCGCGCGGAAACGCTTGTCCGTGCTGGTTTTCCTGCTTTAATCGAAGATATGAGTGGATCTTAGAAAGCTGGGGGCTCTGCGTCAACCGGAATGAGGAAGTTCCGGCCGATTTACGGCTGTAAACCGGTCCGGATACGGAAAATTGGATGACCGCTTACAAAATCGGGCTATTTCGCCGACGCCGCCGCGGCTTTCTCGGCCGCGCGCGATCCGTTGAGGATGTTCGTGATCGCGTAATTGCCCTCGTGGCACGCGTACTCGTACACCGGTTCGGCGTCGTTTAACGTCAGCGGCATCGCAAACGTCCACGGCCGCGCCCAGGTCGACGGGTCGTCCACGGTCACCGCCCATTCGATGGACCCGGGCGAGGTGCGCGTGAAACGTTCGATGAGGCGCATCTTCTCCGGGTTGCCGTTGCGATAAATGCTGCGATCCCTGAAGTTGGTCGTCTCGACGACGAGCGTGTTGCCGTCCCAATGTCCTCGCGGGTCGCCCATGTCCAGTGCGATGCCCTTGCTGACGTGGGGCCGGTTGTCGAGCGGGATCACGCGCGTCTCGTGGATCATCTCGATGCGGATGCCGACCCAGCCCTGCCCCTGGACGATCTGATACGAGTCGCCGTAGATGGCGGGCAGCATCGAGCTCGGGTATCCGCGAGTGATGCAGCGGTCGTAGAGGCTCAAGTTTTCGTAGCTGTCGTACACGCCGTTGCTGAAACTGCTGCCGGTCCGCGGACGCGCCGCGATGCGCCGCTGGGCCTCCGCGGTCATCGGAGGAATCTTGCCGTCAGTGGGATCGATGACGAACCAGGGGCGTGACGCTTTGGCGACCTCGTAGATGTCGCGGAACTCCATCGGACCGGCGATGGTCCCGGTCGGATCGCCCGAGAGGAAGGGCGCGCGCTCGATGGCCGTCTGCTGCCGTTTCTGGACGATGTCGGCCAGCTCCTGGCCCTGAATATCTTCGATGCGTTTGCCGTCGAACTGCGCCGGCCGCTCGAACGGCGTGCCCTGCTCGTACTTGTTCGTGTAGTTGCCGGACAGATCCGGATCGCCCCAGGCGGTCTTCGGCGGCACGTATTTCTTCGACGAGGACGCCGAGGTCGTTCCCTTCGAGGAGGACGCCGAGGCAGTACCCGATGACGTTTGAGCCGATCCCGTCATGGACGCGACCGAAACGGCAGCGGCTACAGTCAAAAGTCGCTTGAACATCTGAGTCTCCCGCCCTACTTTCCGCGCTCGTACCGGCCGATCAATTCGGCTTGGTCGAGAACGTGTCCCTTCATGGCGGCTTCGAGGTCCGCCTTGTTCGCGATCTTCGCGCCGGTTAATTTCGTATCGAGCGCGTACAGCTTGAAGAAGTACCGGTGCTCGCGATCCGGCGGACAGGGCCCGACGTAGCCCGCCTGCCCCATGCCGTTGATGCCGCGTTTCGCTTCAGGCGCGGCTTCCGCGATCCCCTTGCTGTCGGCCGGCAGATCCCAGATGAGCCAGTGATCGAACACGCCGGACGGCATCAGATTCTTCGGCACATCGGGGTCGTCCACGATGAGGACCAGACTCTGCGTCTTCGGCGGAATCAAGGAAAACGCCAGCGGCGGGTTGATGCTCTGACCGTCGCACGTGTACTTCGAGGGAATCGCACCGTTGGCCGGAAACGCGGAACTGGTGATCTGGAGCGTTGCGCCAGTCAGACGGCCGCCGAGGAGAATCACGACGGATGCCGCCAGGAGCAGAGTCCTTCTCATGGTCGGATGCTAACACGGTCCGCCTTGAAAAGCGGACACTACCCGACCTTCATGCGATCTCGTCGAAGGTTGAGATCTCCGCGAACGAGTGTTTCGGCTGCGGTCGATTACCGGGCCGCACGCACAACAGCACCTGACAGCCGGCCGACCGCGCAGCCTCGAGCTCGATGGTGACGTCCGACACGAACAGCATGCGGTCTGGCGGGTATCCGAGATCGGCGGCGATGCGGCGGTAGCTGTCCGGCGAGCTCTTCGCGCCGGACGCGGTGTCGAAGAACCTGGAGATGAACGGCGTCAGATCGCCGTGCGGCGTGGTGCTGAAAATCAGCCGCTGCGCGAGAACACTGCCCGACGAGTAGATGGCGATATCGACGGGCGTGTCGCGCCAGCGCTCGAGCGCCGGCGGCACGTCGGGAAACACCTCGCCTGTCAGATCACCGCGGCGATACCCTTCTTCCCAAATCTGCCCCTGCAGCAACTTCAGCCCCGGCGACTTGCGATCCCGGTCCATCAACCACTCGACATACTCGGCCGGGACGTAGTGTCCGTGATCCGAATCGACGAGCCACTCCTCGTGCAGCCGCTGCAGGGGCTCGCGCAATTGGTCGGCGTTCGCGGGGTTCTGCAGGTACTCGCGCAGGTGCATTCTGGCGAACGGAAACAGCGCGTCGTAGACGAACGCGATGGGCGTCGTGGTGCCTTCGATGTCGAGCACGATCGCCTGGACGCCCTTCGCGCGGAGGGCATTACTCGGCATTACTCGGCATTACTAACGGGGGCTCACGCCGAGGCGGCCGGAACGGCCGGCGGGAAATATCTCGGTCCGAAGCACAGCGGCTGGAAGCCGCGATCCACGCCGCTGCTCGTGTAGTGCGGCGTCCATCCCGAAGATTCCTGGAACAGACGAATGGCGCGGATCCGGCGGTCGGCGCATAGATCGAACCAGTGGTGCGTCCCCTTGGGCACGCTGATAAGATCGCCGGCTTCCACCTCGATCGCGAACACGGGACCCTGGGGCGGGTGAATGTGAAACAAGCCGCGTCCCTCGACGATGAAGCGGACTTCGTCTTCGTCGTGCCAGTGCTCGGAATTGAACTTCGCGAGCATGCCGTCGAGTCCCGGCGTGTCTGCCGTGACGTCGATCACATCGGCGGTGACGTACCCGCCGCGCGCTTTGAGCTCGTCGATTTTT
>JBGPKK010000228.1:0-7058 GCA_041485905.1 Vicinamibacteria bacterium | reverse complement strand
GATGCTCCGCGCGCAGGGCGACGAGCTTGACGCCCGGCGCCGCCGTCGCCGCAGGATGCTGGGATGTGCCCCAGTCGATGACGTACGGAATCAGGCGGTCCGCCAGGACGACGGATGGATCGGTGTAGCGCCAGGAAAGCACCACGCCGTCCGGCCGTTTGCGGCTGCCTGAGATGACGTCCCCAAGGCTGATCCCGACGCGCCGCGATCTGGCCACGATCGCGTCCAGATCGTTCCCCTTCGCCACCCAGGTCAACAGACGCGGCGCAATCAGATCGTCGATGCCAAAGCGACGCGGCTTCTCCGGCTTTGGCTGGTCCGGATCCGGACCGATGATCTCGACGTACGTGGCGGGGCCGAGCGCAATCAGCGCATTCCTGGTTCCGAGACCGGGATGCTGGCCTCCCGGCGTCACCCGGACTCCCAGCAGCCCTTCGAGCGTCTTGATGCCACGCTCCAAATCAGGCGTGGCGTACACGAGATGATCGACCCTGCTGAGATCCTGCTGGGGCCTCTGCATCGCGCGCGGGACCATTGTCGAACCCACGACGAACGCGAGCGCGGCGATCGTGTACTTTTTCATAGGAGTCACGCTTCACGCCACCGCGAAAACGCGCGCAGGACCGCCGGACGCGCCCTCGTGCTTCGGCGCGCCGACGATGATGGTGGCCCCGGCGGGTGGCACGCGTCCAAGGTTGGCCATCAGCTCGACGCCGTACTTGCCGCCGCCAAGCAGCGCCAGGTGCGCGACGAACTTCTGGGCCGCGGCAATGTCCAGGCTGAGCGTATCCACGCCGGCGCCGACGATGTCACGCTCCTTTACGAGGAATCGGGCAGCGTCTTCGCTGAACCCCGGCGCATGCATCGTGCCCTTGGCGTCTTTGTTCAGAAACCGATCGGGCGCGCCGATGCGCGCGTCCCAGCCGGAGTGCATCGCCACGAACGCGCCATTAGGCAAGCGGCCGTGGCGCTTCTCCCACGCCAGCAGATCGTCCACGGTGACCGTCGCGTCCGGATCCCTGGCGGCGCGCGCCTCGATCGATACGACCGCGAGCGGCGCAAAGAACCGATCGGCGGGAAGACGGTCCGCGCTGCTCGCGTTGGCGACGAAGTGTAGCGGCGCGTCCATGTGCGTGCCGGTGTGCTCGTCGAATGTGATCTCGTTGGCGAAGAACCCGTCTTTCGCGATCGAGAACTTCTGCCGGATCTGCACCGGTTTGAAGGCTGGAAACACGGGAATCTTCGATGAGAACGTGTGGGTCAGATCGTACGTATCGCGAAACCCTTTGGCGAGCCTGATCGGCTTCTGCTGTGCCGCCGCAGGGTCTGAAGTGACGGCGGCGGCGGCCACGGCTCCGCCGAGGGCACTGAGAAAGTGGCGCCGTGAGAGGTCGCGTCGAACGGTTTCGATGATTGTCGGTGCGCACATGTGAACATCCTCCGAATCGTTTCAGCGGCGCTCAGGCGCCGCCCGACAGGTCCTTCGTCAACAGAAATCGGTCGCGATCGGCGAATCCGCTGCGGCGATACCACGCCATCGTCGTGGCTTTGCGGCGCTCGACCTCCAGGTGCAACACGCGGACGCCCTGATCCGCGCAGGCGTCCTCGACGAGTTGGAGCGCGCGCGATCCCAATCCGCGCCCTCGATGCGAGTGGGCGATATAGAGCTCGTCGACGAACGCATTTCGGCCGCGGTACTCGAGGCTGTAACCGAGCGTCAAGACGACGTAGCCGACGACGACCGGCCCATCAGCGGCCACCCAGACCCGCCCCAGCGACGGGTCGCCCAAAAGATGCGTCAAAACCGCGCGCGCTTCGCTCTCGAAGAATGGATAGCCCTCTTCGGCGTAGAACGCACGCTGCAACACCAGAATGGATTCCGCGTCAGCGGTCCCCGCCTCTCGAAAGCTGAACATGTCAGCCGAGCGACAACGGCCACGGCTGCGGCACGATCAGGAACATCAATCCTGCGCCCAGCAGGGCGACGTTCTTCTCGAAATTCACCCGGTTCATCTGTTTCATCTGCGCGTCGCTGTCGGTCCAGTAGCTGTGCATCATCAGCGTCACGGGTACCAGGAACAAGGCGATGAAGACGACGCCAATCGCCGGCTGGAAGCCGACCATGATGCTCAGGCCTCCCAGCAGGATCAGCACGCCGGATCCGGCGACGGCTGCTTTCGGTGCTGGGACTCCTTTGAAACCGGCAAACCCGGCCAGCATGCCCAGATGCCGGAAGTGATTGATGCCTGCGTTGACGAAGAACCCGCCGTAAAGAATGCGACCCAACAGAAACAGATAGTCCATGCGAACCTCCGGGTGTCGCTAACGTTTACGTCCGAACCACTGAAAGGCGGTCGCCGCGTGGCCGTTCATGGTTTGCACCTGGATCTCACTCAGCGCCACCGGTTCATATCCGCTGGTCAGCTCTGCGATCCAACGCCGGTCGTGGTGCCGTACGGTGACGCCTTCTGGCAGATCGAAGACGCCGTAGACACCGTACTTGGGGCGACACTCTTCGTAGCGCTCGACGTTCCTACCGTCGGACTGCAGCCACAGGTCGCTGATGTAGAGCAAGCCGCCGGCGCCGAGCACGCGGCTCGCCTCTCCGACGATCGCGCGCTGCGCATCATCGCCAGGCACACACGTCAGAACGCTGATCAGCAACACGGCGTCCACAGATGCGTCCGGCACCTCCACGTGCGGCGGGTCGCCGAGGTGATTGAATGCGATCGTCGGAAACCGCTCGCGCGCCGCGGCAACCATCGCCGGGGCCGGATCGACGCCGAGCAGGTTGTGATACCCGTGAGAAGACAGGAGACCGAGGACGCGGCCATAGCCGCACCCGAAATCGAGAATTCGAGCGTCCGGCTCAAGGTACTCGTTCAGCCGCTCGAGATCAACGGGATGGGCAAATGTTTTCGTCGGCCCGATCCGATCCCAGTAAGCGATCTGAAGATCTACGGTCTTCACTGGTCGAAGAACTTGAGCGCCAAGGCGCCGTGCGTGGCGGCGCCTCCGGCGCGCAGCGCCGCGGCGACGAGGGACGCCTCGACGATCTCCTCGCGGCTCGCCCCGGCCGCTTTCGCCCCCTTGGCGTGCGCTTCGATACAGTAGGGGCACTGAGTGGTGCACGCCACGGCGATCGCGATCAGCTCGCGGTACTTCTTCGAAATGGCTCCGTCCCGCCCGACGATGCTGTTGAGACCGAACCAGGCGTCGTAGTCGGCCGGCGCGAGCTTGCGCATCTCCTTGAGCAGTTTCAGATCCGCGGCATCATGGTAGTGTTCGCTCATTGTCTCCCTCGGCGTGTGCGGCAGTGCGACAGCGTCAGCCCGCTATGGTGAGAGGAGATTATCACGCGTCGGGTAGGGCGGACCCTATCGGGTCCGCCGAGAACCCCTTATGAACAAAGGGCGTCTTGAAGCGTTCAGCGACGGGGTCGTCGCCATCCTGATTACGATCATGGTCCTGGAACTGAAGGTTCCCCGTGGCGCGGATTGGGAGGCGCTACGTCCGCTCCTGCCGTCGTTCCTGACCTACGTCCTGAGCTTCATCTATCTTGGTATCTACTGGAACAATCACCATCACATGCTCCAGGCGGCCGACCGGATCAACGGCAGGATCCTCTGGGCAAATCTGCACCTGTTGTTCTGGCTGTCGCTCGTGCCCTTCGTCACCGGATGGATGGGACAGAACCACTTCGCGCCGCTACCGACCGCGGTCTACGGCGGCAACATGCTCCTGGCCGCCATCGCCTACACGATCCTGCAACACGCCATCGTCGCCGAACAGGGACCGGGATCGAGACTCGCGGCGGCAGTGGGCAACGATGTGAAGGGCAAGGCGTCGGCGGCGTTGTACGCGGCCGCAATCCCGTTGGCCTTCGTGAATCAGTGGATCGCCGACGGGGTCTACGTGTTCGTGGCGCTCATGTGGCTGGTGCCCGATCGGCGGATCGAGTCGCGGCTGCACTAGGCCTGGCGCCGGGCTTCAGCCCTGCGAGTTGGGTTGCTCCGGATCCTCACGGCGATCGCCGTACCACAGGGACAGACCATCGCGGCTGCGGACCGACGCCCTCGGGCGGCGCGCCAGATCGACACAGATTCGAAGAGCCTCCCAGCCCGAATACGCGCGCAACTTCCGGCCGGAGGTCGTCACCGGCTCGCGCAGAATCACCACTCGCCCCAGTCGGCGCAACGCGCGACTGAGGGCCCACTCTTCCGCGACATAGAAGCGCTCGTCAAAACCTCCGGCGGCGTCGAATGCGGCACGCGAGCAAAAGACGTAGCACCCGGACGCGAGGCCGGCGACGCGAACGATGACGCGGGCAATCGGGAACAGCAGCCTCGCCCAGAACGGAAGGCGACCGTCGAAATAGATCGTGGCGCCTCCGCCAACGGCGCCCTGCCCAAGCGCTGCGATCGTCGCGCGCACGGTGGCGGCGGACACGATCGTATCGGCGTCGACGAAGATGAGGGTGTTGCCGGTTGCCGCACGTGTGCCCGCATTCCGGGCGCGCCCAATCTGTCGGAACTGGACTGAGACGACCTGCGCGCCGTGCGCATGGGCGGACGCGGCCGTGCCGTCGGTCGAGCCATCGTCGACCACGATCAGCTCATACGGCTGATCCAGTTCCCGAGCAGCGGCATGAATGGCCGTCAGCGTACGACCCAGCAGCCGTTCCTCGTTGTACGCCGGGACGACGAAGGAGATCATCGGTGAGCGGCCCGAAGCAGATGCCTGTCAGGCAGCGCGGCGGCGGGCGGCAAGGCCCGCAAGACCGGCGAGAACGATGAACAGCGCGACGATCCATGCGAGCGATTTCATGTGGCAGTCAGCATAGGTATCACACGGCGGACCCAATAGGGTCCGCCCCACGCACGCAGGCCGCGTGCGCCCCTCCGTACGTAGGCCGGGCCTTGTCAGGCCCGGCGATCACATCCAGTCTGTCACGGCCGCGGCGAATCGATCGGGCTCCTCGAAGAACGGCTGGTGCCCGCTCTGCTCGAAGATCTGCATCGTGGTATTGGGAAGCGTCGCCGCGATGTTGTCCCACATCACGTAGGGAACCGTATAGTCGTACCGCCCATGAGCGAGGAACATCGGCACTCGCAAGGAGCTCGCGTCCACGGTGACGTCCCATGAAGAGAGAAGCGGTCCCATGAGGTGCCCGAGAAGCCGCGGCTTGACGTCCGACTCCGCAAACAGTGGCGCGGCGTCAAGACGCGCGTCGAAGAAACGCATCGGGGTCTGCGCGAATATGGTCTCACTCAAGGACGCGCCCGGCGGCAGCTTCGCGAGATTCTCTCGCAGGACCCGCTTGCGATCCTCCGACGCGTCCTCCTCGAAAAAGGACGCGGCTTTCGCCGACAGCCGGGTCATGTTGTTGCTGGGCGGCGTGCCCACCGCGATCACATGCGAGACGGTTGCGGGGCAGCGTCTGCCGTACTCGATCGCGAGTGCGCCGAGGGCCGAGTGCCCCAGGACGGCGATCCGCTCGACCCCGAGATCGCCGCGGATGGCCTCCAGATCGTCAGCGAGCACGTCGAAGGTGAGGTCCGCCGGGTCGCCGGTCGATTGCCCGCCTCCGCGTATGTCGACGTAGACGAGCTTCAGGCGGTCGCTGAGTTGTGGAGGCGTCATCCGCTCGTACGGCTTCGTACCGATGGCGCTCAGAACGAGGCACGCCGGCCCCTTGCCGCGCGTCGAGTAGAACAGCTCGGCGCCCTTGACGGAACAGATCATGTGTCTTCTTCTTCGCCAATGGAACGCGACGCTGACCGGTCCTGTGGGCGGATGAAAGGGAGTCCGGATTCCAGCATCCCCTTCCACGAGGGTTGGCCCCGCACGTGACGCAGGTCCACTGGTGGCCGCGGTGTCGAGGCGTGCGGCTGCAATGTCAGCTGCCACCAGCCGACATCGTGCCACGCACCGAGTTTGTAGCCGACCTGTCGGTACACGCCAACCGGCTGGAATCCGATGGCCTCATGAAAGCCGACGCTGCCTAGATTGGGCAGTGTAATGCCCGCGTACGCGTTGGTGTACCCTTGCGCCGCAAGCACTCGAAACAGGGACGTATACAGTCCTCGACCGACACCACACCGGTGGAATGCTCGATGCACGTACACCGAGGTGTCGACCGACCACTGATACGCGGCGCGAACCCGATGCCGTGTGGCATACGCGTAGCCGATGACGCGTCGCCGATCTTCGCACACGAGCCACGGAAAGCCGGCCAGCGTCTCGTCGATCCGCCGCTGCATCTCTCGTTCGTCCGGAGGATCGACCTCGAACGAGATGGCCGTGGATGCAACCGCGGGTCGATAAATCTCCGCTATCGCCGGGGCGTCGCGTTCACTCGCCAGTCGGATCACCATAAGGCCGTTCACATCACGGCGAGGCGGTGACTTTCGTGCTCTGGCTGGCCACACACTGCCACCGCCCCGCGCGCATCACGAACATGTCCACGTACCGGAAGGTGAGCGCCAGCGGACGCCCCTGGCTGGGACCGATCAGATGTTGCGTAAACCACACGACCGCGGTGTCGCCGTAGACTTTCACGGCGAATTCGTCGAGCGTCCGCGAATCGATCTGCTGGTTGAATGCCGCCGCGAGCGCCAGCTCTTTGGTCCTGTCGGCGCGGCTGCCGTCGGCGTAGGTCACCATGAATTCGTCGGCGAGGACGGTCTCGATGAACCGGACGTCCCTGCGATGAAACGCATCGTCCCAATCCCGCTCGAGTTGAATCAGGATGTCCTGGTCCGATCTCACGCTCTGGGATTGCACACGGGGCGCCGCGACGGACGAGAACACCGCGAGCACGCAGAACAGCGCTTTACAGCAAGCCATACGCTTCACCTTGAGCAAATAAAAAGAAGGACCCGATCTCGACCGTCGCCGACTGTCGACTGTCGACGGCGGTGAATTCTGGCGCCGCAGTCTACGACACCTTGTTCGTCGAGCTCGCCGTGCAGCGGCACCTCCCTCTCGCGACGTTTGACAGAAACATCCTGAGGAAGTTTCCGGAAGTCGCCAGGCGACCCAACGCCCTTTCTTCG
>JBGPKK010000227.1:0-7082 GCA_041485905.1 Vicinamibacteria bacterium | reverse complement strand
TGCTGACGCTGTTTGTCGGCGGCAACAGCCTGATCGTCGGGGTGCCTGGCCTCGCCAAGACGCTGATCATCGCGACGCTCGCGAAGGTGGTCGACCTCAAGTTCACGCGCATCCAGTTCACGCCCGACCTGATGCCGTCGGACATCACCGGGACGGACCTCATTCAGGAAGACCCGGCGACGGGACGGCGGCAGATGGTGTTTGCGCCCGGCCCGATCTTCGCCAACATCCTGCTCGCCGACGAGATCAACCGGACGCCGCCCAAGACCCAGTCGGCGCTGCTCGAAGCGATGCAGGAGCATCGGGTCACGATTCAGGGGCGGACCTACCAGCTCGAGGAACCGTTCTACGTCTTCGCGACGCAGAACCCCATCGAGCTCGAAGGCACCTATCCGCTGCCCGAGGCGCAGCTCGATCGGTTCATGTACCACATCGTCATCGATCACCCGCCGGAAGACGAGGAATTCGAGGTGGTGCGGACGACGACCGCCGTCATCGATCCCCACTTCGTGCGGACGGTGACCGGCCCAGACCTGATTTCGTTTCAGCGCCTCGTTCGCCGCGTCCCGGTGGCCGAGCCGGTGATGCGTTACGCGCTCAACCTGGTCCGGACGAGCCGGCCGAAAGCGAAATCGGCTCCCGACCTGGTGAAGAAGTACGTCGCATTTGGCGCCAGCGTCCGCGCGGCGCAGAACCTGGTCCTGGGCGGCAAGGCGCGCGCGCTCACCAACGGGCGCTATCACGTCAGCTTCGAGGACATCCGCGCCATGGCGCATCCGGTGCTCCGCCACCGCGTGCTCACCAACTTCCGCGCCGAATCGGAAGGCATCACGACCGACCAGATCGTCGACCAGCTCCTGGAGATGGTCCCGGTACCGAAATCCGGAATGTAGCGGGAGCATGGCCAGACTCGCGGAAGGCAGCGCCATTCCCGGCGCGCGGTTCGTCGACCCCAGTGTGCTCGCGCGGATCGGCAAGCTCGATCTGCTGGCGCGGACGGTCGTCGACGGCTTCATCAACGGGCTGCACCGAGCGCCCTATTTCGGTGCCTCCATCGATTTCGCCGAACATCGCGGCTACGTGGCTGGAGACGACATCCGGCGCGTCGACTGGCGGCTGTACGCGCGCACCGACAAATACTTCGTCAAGCAGTACGAAGCCGACACGAACACCAACTTCTCGGTGATCCTGGACGTCTCAAAGTCCATGGGCTTCGCCAGCCGCGGCGTCTCCAAGCTCGAATACGGCTGCTACCTGGCGGCGTGCCTGGCCTACCTGGCCCACCGGCAGCGCGACCGCGTGGGCCTCGTCACGTTCGACGAGGAGATCGTCAACTACGTGCCGGTGTCCGCCAAGCACTTCAATGTCGTCCTGCACACGCTCGATCGGTCGAGGCCGGAGCGCGCCGGCAGCCTGAGCGGTCCGGTCGGGAAGATGGCGGAACACTTCAAGCGCCGCAGCGTGCTGGCACTCATCTCGGACTTCTATGAGGAGCCCGACGTCATCCTCGAGGCGATCAAGCCGCTGCGGTTTCTCGGGAACGACCTGATGGTGTTCCACGTGCTCGACCCGGCGGAAATCGACTTCGGCTACGACGATGCGACGAGCTTCGAGGACCTCGAGAGCGGCGAGCAGATTCCGGTCGTGCCCGAGGCGCTCGGCGATCAGTACCGCGCGCTCATGCAGGAGCACATCACCGCGCTCGGAACGAAATTCTCCGAGCACCGGATCGACTACACGATGCTGAATACCTCGAAGCCGCTCGACCACGCGCTGTTCAACTACCTGGCGAACCGGGAGAGGATGATGAGGGTTCGGTGACGAAGACATCGAAATGCACAGTGCACAATGCCGAATGCACGGTGCCGGCCCGGGCTGCATTTCGCATTAGGCATTTTGCATTACAGCCATGAATTTCTTGACTCCCCTGTTCCTCGTCGGCGTCAGCGCGCTGGCGATTCCGGTGCTGATCCATCTGATTCAGCGCGAGCGCAAGCGCATCGTGGAATTCCCGTCGCTGATGTTCCTGCGGCGCATCCCCTATCAATCCGTACGGCGGCGCAGCATCCGTCACTGGTTCCTGCTGATGCTCAGGGCGGCGGCCGTCCTGATGATCGTCGCGGCGTTCGCGCGCCCCTTTTTTCCGCAGGGCGCGCTGGCGGCGCGGGCGGCGGGCGGCGCGCGCGAGCTCGTCGTGCTGCTCGATCAATCAGCGAGCATGGGGTACGGCGATCACTGGCAGCGTGCGCGGGCGGCCGCGCGCAAGGCGATCGATGCGATCGGCGGCGAGGACAAGGCGACGCTCGTCCTGTTTTCCAGGAACGCGGAGGAAAACGTCCGCGCGACCCCCGATCGCCTGCGGCTCGGCCAGGCGATTGACGCGGCCAAGGTGACGTCGGGCTCGACGCGGTACGGCCCCGCGCTGAAGCTGGCGCAAAGCATCCTCAGCGCGTCTTCGCTCAAACAGAAAGAAGTCGTACTGGTCAGCGACTTTCAGAAAACCGGCTGGACCGGCGCGGAAGATATCAAGCTGCCCGAGGGGACCGTTCTCACACCGGTCACCGTCGCCAGCCAGGACGCGTCGAACGTGTCGATTCCTTCGGTGGCGTTCGCGCGCGCGAGCTTCTCCGGGCAGGAACGCATTACCGTGACGGCGGGCATCGTCAATCGAGGCGCCGCGCCGGTCAACGGTCTCACGGCGACGCTCGACGTCGACGGCCATGCGATCGAATCCAAACCGGTGACGGTCGCCGCCAACAGCTCGGCTTCGGTGTCGTTCGCGCCGTTCACGCTCGCCGACGCGTACGTGCGCGGGACCGTGCGGGCCGGGACCGACCAGTTGGCCGAGGACAACGTCTTCAATTTCGTGCTGACGCCGAGCCGTCCTGTGTCGGTGCTCGTTGTCGCTCCACGCGAGGAGAGCGGAGAGCGGAACGACTCGACCCTCTATTTGTCCAAAGCGCTGTCGATCGGCACCACGCCCGCGTTTCAGATCGAGGTAACGTCGGCGGCGCGCATGACGCCGGCCAGTCTCGACAAACGCGCGGTCGTCATCCTGAACGACACGCCGTTTCCGCCGGCGGCCGCCGGCGGCGCGCTCAAGAAGTTCGTCGAGCAGGGCGGCGGCCTGCTGGTGGTGCTCGGCGAGCACTCCACCTGGCCGGTCAACGACGCGGCGCTGCTACCCGGCACGCTCGGCGGCACCATCGATCGACCCGACGGCCGTGGCGGCGCGCTCGGGTTTCTCGACTACAGCCATCCCGTGTTCGAAGTCTTCAAGGCGCCGCGCAGCGGCGATTTCTCCGGCACGCGCGTGTTCCGGTATCGGGCGCTGACGGCCGCGGCGGGCGGCCGCGTGCTCGCGCGGTTCGACGATGGCGCCGCGGCCGCGACCGAGCAGCGAACCGGTCTTGGCCGCGTCATCGCGTGGAACACGACGCTCGACGATTCGTGGAGCGACCTCGCGAAGAAACCGGTCTTTCTGCCGCTCGTTCATCAGCTCGCGCGGTACCTGGCGCGGTATGAAGAACCAGCGGCGTGGCGGACCGTGGGACAGGTCCTGGATCTGACGGCCGGGTCGATCCTCGGCGGAAGCCGGCGCGACCGCGTGGCGCTGACGCCGTCCGGCCGCCGCGTGAAAGTCTCGACGGGCAGCGGCCCGGAATTTCTCGAGTTGGACGAGCAGGGCTTCTACGAGTTGCGGAGCACCGGCGCCACGGAAGCGCGGCCGCCGGCCGTCGCCGTGGACATCGACCCCGCGGAATCCGATTTGTCGGCCATGGATCCGAAGGAATTCACCGCAGCCCTGACCGGGCGGGCCGCGCCCGAGGCCAATCTACGCGCGGCGGCCGACCAGGTCACTCCGCAGGACCTCGAGCGGCGCCAGGCGCTCTGGTGGTATCTGCTGTTTGGCGGAATTCTGCTGCTGGCAACCGAAACAATCCTCTCGAATCGGATCTCTCGGGTGTAACCTAGTCCCCAGGGCCAGGGACCAGGCACCAACGACCAGGCAACGACCGCTGAGGGGGCACAAAAATGGGCGGACATCGTGCAGAGCTCGTCGACGTCATCCGACAGATCCGGAACCGCTGGCGCCTGAAGCTCGCGCTGCGCGGCGCCGTGGTTGTCGTCGCCGGCAGCCTTGTCGCGCTGCTGCTCTCGGCCTCCGGCCTGGAAGCCTTCAAGTTCAGCGCCGCCGCGATCATCACGTTTCGCGTGATCGTGGCCCTGGTGTTCGCCGCGCTGGCGGCTGTCTGGCTCTGGCGGCCGCTCAGACGCCAGGTCAGCGACGCCCAGGTCGCCTTGTATCTCGAGGAGTGCGATCCCTCGCTCGAAGCGTCGATTCTAAGCGCCGTCGAAACGAGCAGCGACGCGGCAACCGCCTCCGATGCACACTCGAGCGTACTGGTCGACCGGCTCGTGCAGCGAGCCGTCGAGAAATGCCGCGAGGTCGAGTACCACCGCACGATCGAGCGAGCGGGCCTGCGCCGCCACGTCATGACGCTGGCCAGCGTCGCCGCCGCCACGATCCTCCTCGTGGTCTTCGGCCCGGCGTTCCTGCGCCAGGGCCTCTCGGCGCTGCTGGTCATCTACCAGAGCACGGAAGCCTCCACGCCGTACCGGATCCAGGTGACGCCCGGCACCGCGACCGTCCCGCGCGGATCGGATCAGCAGATCAAGGCGAGGCTTTTCGGCTTCAAGGCGGCCGATGCCGAAGTGCGGATGCGCAGCGGATCGAACGGCACATGGGAGCGCGTGCCGCTGGTCCCGACCGCGGATCCGCTCGTCTTCGAGGGCATCCTGTTCCATCTCGAGAAGCCGATCGACTACAAGGTCGTATCCAACGGCGTCGAATCGCCGATCTTCAAGATGACCCTTGTCGATCTGCCGACCGTCTCGAAGCTCGAGCTCGAGTACCGCTATCCCGCATACACAGGCCTGCCGCCGCAGAAGATCGAGAACGGCGGCGACGTCGCGGCGCTTCGCGGCACAGAAGTCGTCCTGCGCGTCGTGCCGTCGATGAATGCGCCGAGCGGACGGATCCTGGTGAATGAGAATGACGCGGCCTCGCGGCCGTTGACGCGTCAGGCGGACGGCTCGCTCACCGGCAGCTTCACGATCGACAAACAAGGCTTCTATCGCATCGAGCTCGAAGGGCCGCACGGCGAGCACGTGACCGCGTCGCCGCAGTACACGATCGACGTCACAGCCGATCGGGCGCCGACGGTGTCGTTCCTCAAGCCGGGGCGCGACACGATGGCGACGCCGGTCGAAGAGTTGTTCGTCGAAGCGAAGGCGTCGGACGATTTCGGCGTCAAGCAGATCGAGCTCGTGTACGCCGTCAACGGCGGCCGCGAGAAGACGGTCAAGCTGTTTGGCGGGCCCAAGGCGCTCACCGACGTATCGGCGGGCCACACGATTTATCTCGAAGAGCTCGGGCTCCACCCCGGCGATTCGGTCTCCTACTACGCGAAAGCCACCGACACCGATTCGGTGCAGGGCGGCAAGGTGGTGTCGAGCGACATCTACTTCGTCCAGATCCGTCCGTTCCGCAAGGACTTCAAGCCGGCCCAGTCGCAGGCGCAGGGCGGGGGCGGTGGTGGCGGCGGCAACGACGTGGGTCAGTTGTCGCAACAGCAGAAAGAAATCGTGGCCGCGACGTTCAACGTCATCCGCGACAAGGCGAAGCTGGCAGCGGAGAAATACCGCGAGAACGTGGTGTTCCTCAACCTGTCTCAGAGCAAGCTGAAGACCCAGGTCGAAGAGCTCATCGAAAAGATGAAGAGCCGGCAGGTCGATCAGGACGAGCGGTTCAAGAAGATCTCCGACCTGCTGTCGAAGGCGGTGCCGGAAATGGGCGCGGCGGAAGTCGACCTGCGGAAGCAGGATCCGAAGACGGCGATGACGCCGGAGCAGACCGCGCTCAAATTCCTCCAGGCGGCCGAGCAGGAATACGAGATGCAGATCGCCGCGCAGAACGGCGGTGGTGGCGGCGGTGGCGGCGGCAGCGCTCAGGCCAACGATCTGGCGGATCTCTTCGAACTGGAGCTCGACAAGCTGGCGAATCAGTACGAGATGCAGAAGCGCGCCGGCGAGCAGCAGGGTCAGCAGAAGATCGACGAGCTCGCGCAGAAGCTGAAGGAGCTCGCGCAGCGCCAGCAGCAGGAGGCGGAGCGTCAGCGGCGGATGGCGGCGGGCGGCCAGAATGCGTCGGGCGGCGGCGCCAGTCAGCGCCAGCTCGCGGACGAAGCGGAAGAGGCGGCGCGAAAGCTCGAGCAGCTCTCGCGCGATATGCCGCGCCAGGAAATCGCCGATCTCGCGCGCCAGCTCCAGCAGGCGGCCAACGCCATGCGTCAAGCGGCCGCCAACGGATCGCGCGACGGCGGGGCGCAGGCGACCCAGGCACTCGAGAAGCTGCGCCAGGCGCAGGAACAGCTCGCGCGCGGCCAGTCCAACCGGACGAAGGACGACATCCAGGACGCGCAGCGGAAAGCCGAGGCGCTGGCCAACGAACAGAAAGAGATCGAAGCGCAGGTCAAAGGGCTCGATCAGGCCGCCGCGGGGCGGGCGCAGGGACAGAAGCTCGCCGATCAGAAGACCACGATGGGAGAGAAGGTCGCGAATCTGGAGAAACAACTCCAGCAGCTGGCCGGTGATACGCGGCAGAACGAGAAGGATGCGTCGCGCAAGCTGTCGGAAGCGGCGGATACGATTCGCACCAAACAGCTCAAAGAGATGATCGACTACACGAAGCGCGGCATCCAGGCCCAGCGACCGGACGCCATCAGTCAGTACGAGCCGGTGATCAGCTCGAACCTCGACGCCGTCGCCAGAAAGATTGGCGAAGCGGCCGGCGCGCTCGGCAACCAGCAGAAGCAGGCGGGGCTCGATAAAGCGCTCGAGCAGACACGCAACCTCGTGCGCGGCATGGAGTCGATCGATCAGAAGATGCGGGCCCGCAACGGCCAGAACGCCAACGGTGACCAGTCTCAGCAGGGTCAGCAAGGGAAACAGGGCCAGCAGGGACAACAACAGAGTCAGCAAGGCGAACAAGGGCAGCAGGGCAAGCAGGGCCAGCAGGG
>JBGPKK010000226.1:0-7092 GCA_041485905.1 Vicinamibacteria bacterium | reverse complement strand
CGACTAACAGCAGCGCATCGCAGACGAGCAACGCGGCGACGCTGACCGTGGCCGATTTCCTCAACGTCGACGGCGACGTCGATGGCGATGGGAAAGGCGATCTGCTCTGGCGAAACTCGCAAACCGGGGACGTGGCCGTGTGGGTGATGAATGGCGCGACGGTGACGCAGGGACCGGTCGTGGGGGCCGGCGTGCCGCTGGCGTGGCAGATTGCGGGCATCGGGGACCTCGATGGCGACGGCAAAGCCGATCTGGTCTGGCGCCACTCGCAAACCGGGGACGTGGCTGTGTGGCTGATGAATGGCACGACGGTGAAGCAGGGACCGGTGATCGGGGCCGGCGTGCCGCTGGCCTGGCAAATCGCCGGCGTCGGCGATCTCGATGGCGATGGCAAAGCCGATCTGGTCTGGCGCAACTCCCAAACGGGCGACGTAGCCGCGTGGCTGATGAACGGCGCGACGGTGAAGCAAGGCCCCGTCGTGGCGGCCGGCGTGCCGCTGGCCTGGCAAATCGTCGGCATCGGCGATCTTGACGGGGACGCCAAAGCCGATCTCATCTGGCGCAACACCCAAACGGGAGACGTGGCGGCGTGGCTGATGAACGGCACGACGGTGAAGCAAGGGCCGGTGATTGGGGCCGGCGTGCCGTTGGCCTGGCAAATCTCCCGCGTGGGCGATCTCGACGGCGATGGCAAAGCCGATCTGGTCTGGCGCAATACAGCGACCGGTGACGTGGCGGCGTGGCTGATGAACGGCGTGACGGTGAAGCAGGGGCCGGTCGTGGCGGCCGGCGTGCCGCTCTCGTGGCAAATCGCCGTGCTCCGCGATGTCGACGGCGACGGCAAGGCCGATCTCGTCTGGCGCAATACGACGACCGGTGACGTGGCGGTGTGGCTGATGAACGGCGTCGTCATCAAACAGGCGCCCATCGCCGCGTCGGGCGTGCCCCTGGCGTGGCAGATCCAAAAATAGCTGGCGCGATTTGGTGCGACAGCGGCGCAGGCGCTTCCTCTTCAGCTGAAGCTTTGCGAAGGATCAGAATGGTCTCGAGTCCGTTTCTGAGGAACAGCTCGAGTTCGAACTGAATCAAGCGCTGCGCCGTCACGACGAACTCAAGCAGCTCCGCCGCACGCCAGCCGTGGAAGTGAATGCCGTCACAGATCCTAATAACTTTGACGCCAGGCGATCATCTCACGGTCGCCTTACACGGCCCCTCATGCAGGCGTTTGTCCGTCATGGACTCCACCAGAGCTAGCGCGCCACGAATTCCAGCCTGAGCTCCGGCGCCAGCAGTTTGCACATTCAGCGCGGGGCGATCGCCCAGAACATGGTGACGTTCAAGCCAAAGTACCCTTACATTACGTTCAGGGCCCTGCTGTTTCCGTACTTGAACACTGACACCGTACCGGGAACCTCGGCCACGTTGGCGACGTTGATCGATACGTATGCGCCTTCGGGCTTGATGCCGACAAGGGAGTTCGACATGTGAGGGGCTTAAGGGGCAGCGTTGATCGCTCGAACGTCGAGTGCAGGTCCCCATGTTCGAGGAATGCCAGGTCGTGCACTACAATTGAGCGGACAGGAGGTACGACCTCGTGAGCGGAACACGACAGAAGCCCTTGGCGCGCCTCAAGAGCCACTTGGCGCGCCTGAGGGGCCGCCGGGACTTATCGCGCCTGAGTCGGCACCAATACAAAGACGTTTGGACCGAGTTGTCGCGCACAGCGGACGGCGCGACGTTCTGGGTGCAGTGCAGCACCGACGAGGAAACGCTCGAGCGCACGGCGAGCTACGACATTGGCCGATTGCAGCGTGGACTCCGAGTCACGAAGGACGAGGACGTCCTCGAGATCGGGTGTGGTGTCGGGCGCCTCGGCAAGGTCTTCGCGCCGATCTGCCGCTCGTGGACGGGGTGCGATGTGTCGCCCAATATGTTGGCGCACGCCGCGCGCCGGCTGAAGGCGTTCCCGAACGTACGGTTCGTCGAGCTCTCGGGTTATGACGTTCGACCGGTGCCGGACGCCTCGTTGGACGCGGTCTATTGCACCGTCGTGTTCATGCACCTCACCGAATGGGATCGCTACAACTACATCGAAGACGCACGTCGTATTCTGAAGCCCGGCGGTCGGCTGTACGTGGACAATATTGCGTTGACGACCGACTACGGGTGGAACATCTTTCAGGGCACTCGTGCAATCGACCCGTTCAAGCGGCCCCCACAGATTGGATCGACGTCCACGCCTCAAGAGTTCGAAGTGTACCTCTCTCGCGCAGGCTATTCGTCCTGGCATGTCGAGATCGTTGACGAGGCATGGGTCGTCGGTACGGCCACCAAGTGAGTGGGAGTTCCGACATGTGGACGACGTCCTCCGGCGGCGTTCAGTCGGAAGGTTTACGGAGGATCAGAATCGTCTCGAATCCAGCGGGTGACGTACGGCACAGCAACGCCACGTCTCAGCGCCCGTCGCAGCATCCAGGGATTCGCGCGACATGACTCTTGAATACGTTTCCGTCGTCGGAGGACGGAGGGCAGGCCGCGCAGGGCGTCGAGCTTGGCCCTGAGCACGACCCTGCCCTGCCCTCGCCACGGATAGTACAGCAGGGACGCGACATTGAGTGCGACATGCTGGGGAAGATAGAGCCACACGAGCGGGCCTGGCATGTCCTTGAAAAACGTCCACACGGCATTTCGCTCTCCGTGGTAAACGGCGAAGTCGCTGCGGTACCCGCTGACGGCGGAGCTCATGTGCCGGACGACGGCGGAATGTACATAGACACACCGGTGGCCACGAAGTCGCAGCCGAAAACCCAGATCGACATCCTCGAAATAACAGAAATACTGCTCGTCGAACCCGCCGACCTCGTCAAACGCAGCACGACGATACAGGGCCGCCGCGGCACACGGGGCGAAGACGTCGGCGTCGGCAGCGGGCCAGCTCGCGCGCAGTGCGCGGTGGCCGTTGCGCCAGGCGCGCCCGGACACGTGATAGCTGTCGCCGGCACCGTCAAGATATTCCGGCGCGGACGCCAACAGCATCTGACTCGCGAAGGCGGCGACCGCCGGCTCTCGCTCGGCCGCCGTCACCAGCGCCTCGAGCCATCCCGGCTCGGCGAACGCATCCGGATTGAGAAGCGCCAGCAAATCGAAGCGATGCGCCGCCTGAGCGGCGATGTTATTGGCGCGCGCAAACCCAAGGTTGGCGGACAGGCGAATCAGTTCCACATCGCGGAGCGCGTTCTCCGCCAGCCGCAGCGAGTCGTCGCTGCTGTTGTTGTCGACCACCACGATGTGATCGGGGCGCCGGCGCTGGCGTTCGAGCGACTCGAGGCATTGACGGAGCAGGTCCCCGCCGTTCCAATTGACCACGAGTACCGCAACGGTCATCCGCTATACTATTGCCTGGTTTTCCGGTTGCCGTGACGCTCTCGGCGCCATTATTTCCACACCACATACATCGAACGGGCACATCCTGAACTGATGTCAGTCGTCGCACATGATCCGGGCGCTGAGCTTGTGGCCGGCTCTCAGCTGCCACGGCGGCCAACGTGGTGGCTGAGCGTGCTCCTGGACTGCGCGCTGGCCATCGGTGCATATCTCGCATCGTATTGGCTCCGATTCCAAGGCGATCGCCTGGCGACATTTCTCCCGAGAGCGTGGTCGACGATGCCGTTCGTCGTGGCCGGCCAACTTGCGGCGCTCGTCGTCGCCCGAGCCTATGCCCGGCGGCCCCGGATCGACTGGCTCCTTCGGGTGATCGCCGGCGTCGTGGTCGGCACGATCGGTTCCAGCGTCCTCCTCGGCGTGACCGCTGGTTTCGAAGGCGTGTCACGCAGCGCTTTCGTCGCCGATGCCCTGCTGCTGACCGTCGCGGCCCTCGGCTGGCGAGGCGTGTGGGTCCTGAGAGCACGGGTGCGGCTGCGCGCTGGCGCTCGCGCGGCCGGCACCGAACTGGTCGATCGCACCGCGGAGATGACCACACTCCGCGCAGTCGTGGTCAGCCTCTACCGCTACCGTGAACTGCTGAAGAACCTCGTCCTGAAAGATCTCAAGTTGAAATACCGCGGCTCCGTGTTCGGGTTCCTGTGGTCTTTGCTTAACCCGCTCTTGATGATCGTCGTTTATACGATTGCCTTTACGTTCATCCTCGGGGTCCGCAGCGCCGGGTTCGTCTTCTATCTGATGCTTGGACAGCTGTCGTGGACCTTGTTTGCCAACTCCGCCGCCATGTCCACGGGATCGATCCTCGACAACGCCGGGCTTCTGAAGAGCGTCCTCTTTCCGCGCGCCATTCTGCCGATCGGAACCGTGCTGTTCAATCTGGCACAGTACTTATTGACCGTCTCGGTGTTCCTGCCCGCGATGATGCTCTGGTACCGCGTACCGCTCTCCGCACCCATGATCCTGTTTCCGGTGTTTCTCGCGCTGCAGGTTGTGTTTACGATTGGTGTGGCGTTGACCCTGGCGACGTGGACGGCGTTCTTCCGTGACGTTCGTCACCTGCTCGAAGTCGCGCTGGCCATGTTGTTCTGGACGACGCCGATCGTGTACGAGCTGCGTCAGGTGCCGGAGCGGTTTCGACTGCTCATCCTGCTGAGTCCCGTCTCGCCGTTTGTCGTCGCCTACCACCAGATCTTCTTCTACCGCGAATGGCCTGATGCGACGGTCTGGTTAGTCGCCATCGTTCACGCGCTGGGCGCCTTCGTCGTCGGCACGTTGCTCTTCCTGGCGTTCGAGGACAGATTTACGGAGCAGTTGTAGTGGCGGTCATCGAAGCGGAGTCGGTCTCGAAGCAGTTCCTGCTCAGACACAACGCCTCTGTCGAGCTCAAGGTCCGTTTTCTCGGCCTGCTTCACCCGGAGCGCCGCCAGTCTATCGAGGAGTTCTGGGCACTCAAGAATGTCTCTCTCAGCATCGATCACGGGGAAGCGGTCGGCCTGGTTGGACGCAACGGATCGGGCAAGAGCACGTTTCTCAAGCTGGTCGCCGCCATCCAGCGGCCGACCAGCGGCCGGCTGCTCGTCGCCCGCGCGTCGCGCATCTCGTCGATGATCGAGCTCGGCGTCGGCTTTCATCCGGAGCTGACCGGGCGCGAGAACGTGTTTCTGAACGCCGCCATTCACGGGTTGGACAGAGCGGAGATCGAAAGCATCTACGACGCGGTCGTGGAGTACTCCGGCCTGGAACACTTCATCGACGTGCCGATCAAGAACTACTCGTCCGGCATGTACATGCGGCTGGGCTTCGCCATCTCTGCGAACCTCGACCCCGGCATCCTCCTGCTGGACGAGATCTTTGCGATCGGCGACGCGGATTTCCAGCAACGGTGCACCGGAACCGTGAAGCGGTTCATGAATGAAGGCAAGACCATCATTTTCGTGTCACATGCAGCCCCATCGATCCGGACCATCTGCCGGCGTGTGTGCGTGCTCGAACAAGGCGAGCTGAATTTCGACGGTGACGTCGAACAAGGACTGGCGTTCTACGAGCAGTTGCTCGCGCGACGGGCCGCGCACGGCGATGGCGCCACGCTCGCCGCCGCGCCGGCCGCGATTCCGCAACCTGCCGCAGTCGAACCCGAGGATCCGGATCGCGCTCCGCACCGGCTTGCGGCGGGCGGCCACTGGAGCGAGAGCGGAGTCTGGCAGTTCGAGTTTCTTCGCCGTCAAGGGCTGACGTCAGGCGACTACGTTCTTGACGTCGGGTGCGGGAGCCTGGCGGGCGCCGTCCACCTGTTGCCGTTCCTCGACGAGCATCATTATTACGGGCTCGAGCGAGATCAGGCGCTTATTGACGCCGGCGTCCGCATCGAACTTCCGCGCGCCGGCATCAGCCCGGATCGGGGCCGCTTTGTCATCAACGACACGTTCGAGCTGAACGGGATCCCGCAGCCGGTCGACGTGGCGATTGCGAACTCGCTGTTTTCCTCCCTGCCGTTCAACGGCGTCGCAAGGTGCATCGCGGGCGTCGTTCGCAAGCTGAAGCCGTCAGGCCGGTTCTATGCGACCTGGATCGAGAATCCAGATGCGGCGAATTTCGAGCCGATCGTGCATTCCAACGGCGTCACGACCTATCCCGACCGTGAGCCGTACCACTATCCATTCGATCTCATTGAGCAGGTGTGCCGCTCGCTGGGCGCCACGGTCGATCGCCTCGCCGAGTCGACGCATCCGCGCGGCGAGTCGGTCCTGGTCATCTCACGGCGATCCGGACCCAGCTGATCAATACGCGCAGCGGAACGAATTTGGCGATAGCTGCAGCGATCTGGTCTGGCGTCAGACGCAAACGGGTGACGTGGCGGCGTGGCTGAGGGAAGTCGCAGAAGTTTTTGAGCCGACGAAATTCGGAAGGACGCGGCCGCCGATGCGGCCACGTCCTGTCCGACACTTCAGCTCTATGCCCGAGTTCTATGCTCGATCATTTGAATGTATACGTGTATACATAGCTCCAGTGGCCGGCAAACCCAACGTTGTCGATATAGAAAGCCATCCAGTTGCCCGTTTGGCAGGCTGGCGCTATCATATTCATGTACGGAGAAGAATAGGTGTAGTAATAGCCGTAGACCGGGTCGAAGACCCAGAGCGAGGCTCCAGAGCTGTCCGTCCAGAAGTAACAGTTGACCCCACGGGCATAGTACCAACCCACCGCGACCGGGGCCGTCCCCCCGCTGGGCGCGGATCCACCACCGGCAGCAGTCGCGGGACTAGCCGCAGCCGTTTGCGACCCGGCGCCTGGTGCCCCGCTGGTTTGGGCGTTCGCTACGACGAGCAAGCCGACACATAAAGTTACTGCCAATCCGGCAGACCCGACAAACCTGGCGATCATTGCTGGCTCCTTTGAGGATTTGGGCTGATTAGAGTTCGCACGATACGGCGTTGTCTTGGCCTTGTCAAGCAGATTTTCCCCAGTGTAGTTGGCCAGCGGATCCGCGTGAAGGGCCGCGGAACGGTATCGGGGAATCCTGATGACCGGAATCACGAGTCACGCCCGCCGGGCCACGACCGAGAACGCCGGTCCGGCCTGGTGATCGGACTGCTCGAACGCCGTCTCGATCTGCTGAAACCCGAAGTGGCGGAGCGCGCCGAGGATGTCGCT
>JBGPKK010000225.1:0-7101 GCA_041485905.1 Vicinamibacteria bacterium | reverse complement strand
TGATCGGCCCGCACAAGTCGTTCACGCTCCAGGCCAGCGGCCAGCTCATGAACGCCGAGCAGTACAAAGAGATGGTCGTGACCTACCGCAACGGCGCGCCCGTGCGGCTGCGGGAGCTCGGCAACATCATCGACGGCGTCGAAGACCAGCGGACGGCGTCGTGGTTCTACACGCCCGAAGGCAGCAAGCGCGCGATCACGCTCGGCATCCAGCGGCAGCCGGGCACGAACACCATCGCGGTCGCCGACGCGGTGAAGAACCTGATGCCGCAGTTCAAGCTGGAGCTGCCGTCGAGCATCCACATGGACGTCCTCTACGACCGGTCGGACACGATTCGCGAGTCCTACCGCGACGTCCAGTTCACGATGCTGCTGACGCTCGCGCTCGTGATCATGGTCATCTACGTGTTCCTCCGGAACGTCTGGGCCACGATCATCCCCAGCCTCGCGCTGCCCTTCTCGATCATCGGCACGTTCGCCGTCATGTACATGCTCGGCTACAGCCTCGACAACCTGTCGATGATGGCGCTCATCCTGTCGGTCGGCTTCGTCGTAGACGATGCGATCGTCATGCTGGAGAACATCTACCGGCACCTCGAGATGGGAGAAGACCCGCTGACGGCGTCGCTCGTCGGGTCGCGAGAGATCGGCTTCACGATCGTGTCGATGACGCTGTCCCTGGCGGCCGTGTTCATCCCGGTGCTCTTCATGGGCGGCGTGCTCGGCCGTCTGTTCCGCGAATTCTCGGTCAGCATCTGTGTGGCGATTCTGATTTCAGGCGTGGTATCGGTCACGCTGACCCCGATGCTGTGCAGCCGGTTCCTCAAGAAGCCGATCGCGCACCGCGAGGGCAGGTTCGGACGCGCGACGGAACTCGGCTTCCAGTGGCTGCTGCAGGGGTACGACCGCACGCTGCAGCTCGTGCTCCGCCACCGACCGGCGACGATGACGGCGGCCGTGGCGGTGCTCGCCCTGACGGCGGTCCTCTTCATGATCGTCCCGAAGGGCTTCATTCCCGATCAGGATACGGATCAGATCGCCGTCGTCACCGAAGCCGCCCAGGGAACCGCGTTCGACAAGCTCGTGGAGTATCAGAACCAGGTCGCCGACATCATCCGGCAGGATCCGAACGTCGAAGGGCTTGTCTCCACAATTGGCGGCAGCGCCGCGGCGACGCTCGGCGGGCCCAACCTCGGCCAGATCGTCGTGCACCTCAAGCCGCGCCGCGAACGACGCGAATACGCCACCGACATCATCGGGAAGCTGCGGCCGCAGATTGCCACGGTGCCCGGCATCGTGGTGTACATGCAGAATCCGCCAACCGTCCGGATCGGCGGCCAGGTGAGCAAGAGCCTGTATCAATTCTCGATGCAGTCGCCGGACCGCGACGAGCTCTACCAGACGGCGCGGACGCTTCGCAAAGCGCTCCAGATTGTGCCCGGTCTCGAAGACCTGACGAGCGATCTCGAGGTCACGAGCCCGCAGGTTGACGTCGAGATCGATCGCGACAAGGCGGCCGCGCTCGGCGTCACCGCCAGCCAGATCGAGAACGCGTTCTACGACGCGTACGGCCCGCGCTGGGTGTCGACGATTTACGCGCCGGTCAACGAATACAAGGTCCTCCTCGAGCTGGCGCCGCAGTACCAGGCTGATCCCACCGCGCTGTCGCTCCTGTATTTCAAATCGGGCGCCGGCGCCAACGGACCGGTGGTCCCGCTCGACACGCTCGCGCACACGAGGCAGACGATCGGCCCGCAGACGGTGAACCATTTCGGACAGTTGAACGCGGTGACGATCTCGTTCGGGCTGGCGCCCGGCGCGTCGCTCGGCGGCGTGTTGAACCGCGTGCGCGAGATCGCGACACAAACGTTGCCCGAGTCGGTCACCGGCCAGTTCCAGGGAGCAGCGAAAGCGTTCCAGAGCTCGCTGTCGAATCTCGCAGTGCTGCTGCTCATCGCGGTCATGGTGGTCTACATCGTGCTCGGCATCCTGTACGAGAGCTACATCCACCCGTTGACGATTCTCTCGGGCTTGCCGTCGGCCGGCTTCGGCGCGCTGGTCACGCTGCTCATCTTCCGGATGGATCTGAACATCTATGCGTTCGTCGGGATGATCATGCTGATCGGGATCGTCGAGAAAAACGCGATCATGCAGATTGACTTCGCGCTCGAAGCCGAGCGCGGCGGCATGACCTCGGAGCAGGCCATCTACCAGGGCTGCTTGATCCGGTTCCGGCCGATCATGATGACGACGATGGCGGCGTTGCTCGGCGCAGTCCCTATCGCTCTCGGCTACGGCGCCGGCGGCGAAGCGCGTCAGCCCCTTGGTCTCGTCGTCGTCGGCGGATTGCTGTTCTCGCAACTTGTGACGCTGTACCTGACGCCGGTGGTCTACACCTACATGGCGCAGCTGCAGGCGTGGCTGAAGGGCGGGGCACGCAGCGCTCCGGCGGCCATACCTGCTATCCGGTAGAGCTTCATCCACTCGCCGAGATCGCGCGTCTCCATCAAACCACACCATCCGTGCAGCACGACTGAGCAGAAACAGACTCGCCTCGAGTGTCGTATTTATCGTAAACTTATATGTTCCGTCCCTCGAAAAACAAAGGTTCCTCATTGCCGATCCGGAAGACCTCTGCCATTCGCTCACGCCGCGCCTCTCTGCTCTGTGTCGCCATCACCGGGGTGGGCATTTTGGTGACGATCGCTGGCTGCAACACGACTTCTGGAGAAACCGACGTGGCGGGCGGCCGGGGCGGCGCAGGCGGCCGTGGTGGCGGCCGGGGCGGGAGCGGAAACGCCGTCCGCGTCGAGACATCGCCGCTCCAGCGGATTAGCGTCGATCGGCGTGTGGATCTGTCCGGCACCTTGGTATCGCCCGATCAGGCGCGCGTCAGCAGCGAAGTCGCCGGCATCGTCACCGAGGTGCGCGTGCAGCTTGGCAGCGAGGTGCGCGTCGGGGACGTGCTGGTGCGGCTCGAGCCGAAGGAACTGGGGCTCGCGTTGGAACGCGCGGAGAGCGCACTGCGGCAGGTGGAAGCGCAACTCGGCATTGACCGCGCCCAGGACAAGCAACCGCCGCCCGACGAGCAGATCGCATCGGTCCGCCAGGCTGTAGCGAACCGCGACGATGCGCGTGCGGCCTATGCCCGCGCGCAACAGCTCAGCGGACGCGGTCTGCTGGCGCAAGTCGACCGCGACACGGCCGAAACCCGCCTGAAAGTGACGGAAGCCAACTACGAGGCCGCCGTCGACAACGTGCGAAGCCTCAAGGCGAGTCTCCAAGATCGTCGGGCCTCGTACGAGCTCGCGCAGAAGAAGCTCAACGACGCCGTGGTGCGTGCGCCGGTGTCGGGATCGGTGTCGGAGCGTCTGGTGCAGCCCGGCGAATTCATCCGCGAGAACACGCCAGTCGCGACGATCGTGCAGATGACCCCGCTCAAGCTGAAAACGGCCATTCAGGAGAAGAACGCGGCCCTGATCAAGGTCGGCCAGACGGTGGACTTCGTGGTGGAGGCGTTTACTGACAAGACGTTCCATGGCAAGGTGGCGTACGTCAGCCCGTCGGTCGACCAGGCCACGCGCACGTTCCCGGTTGAAGTCCTCGTCGACAACGCCGACCGCACGCTCAAGCCGGGGTTCTTCGCCAAGGGTACGGTCTTGACGCGGGTCGACGACCAGGTGCTGGCAGCGCCTGACGACGCCGTATCGACGCTGGCTGGCGTCGCGACGGTGTACGTGATCGAGGACGGCAAAGCGCGCCAGCAGCAGGTGACGCTCGGTGCGCGCCAGGGCAAGGTGATCGAAATCGTGGATGGCCTGAAAGGCCACGAGATGCTCGCCACGAGCAACGTGAACCAGCTCGCAACAGGCACGAACGTGCGCATAGGGGCGGCCGGAGACGAGAACGCGGGACGGGGTCCGGGTCGTGGAGGGCGTCAGGGCGGCCGCGGCCGTCGCGAAGGAGCAGCTCAATGAAACTGGCAGACGTCAGCGTCAAGCGCCCGGTCTTCGCCATCATGATGACGGCGGCGCTCATCGTGCTCGGCGCGTTCTCGTACAAGGATCTCGGCCTCGACCTGATGCCCAAGACCGACGCTCCGAACGTGAACGTGCAGGTCCAGTTGCCCGGTGCCAGCGCCGAAGAGGTCGAAACCCAGATCACCAAGCGGATCGAAGAAGCCGTCAACACGATCAGCGGCATCGACGAGCTGCGCGCGAACTCGAACCAGGGCCAGGGGCAGGCGAACATCACGTTCACCCTCGAGCGAGACATCGAGGCGGCCACACAGGACGTCCGCGACAAGGTGGCCACCATCGTCGGCCAGTTCCCGCGCGACGCCAAACAGCCGCAGATCACGAAGCAGGATCCCGACGCGTCGCCGATCCTCCAATTCAACGTCTACGGCGAGCGGTCGCAGAAAGAGATCACGCAAATCGCCGACAAGCAGATCAAGCAGGTCCTCGAAACCCTGAAGGACGTGGGAGCGATTAGCCTTCAGGGCGATCGCCGGCGCGAAATCCAGCTCTTGTTGAACGCCGATCGGCTGAACGCGTACGGGCTGAGCGTCGATCAAGTCCGTACAGCGGTCACGCGCCAGAACGTCGAGGTTCCGGGCGGCAACTTCACCGCCGGTCCCTCCGACGTCGCGCTCCGCACAATGGGCCGCATTAAGAACGTCGACGATTTCAACCGGATTGTGCTCGCGTATCGAGACGGCTCCGTCATTACGTTCGCCGACGTGGGCCGCGTACAAGACGGGATACAAGAAGTCCGACAGACCAACAAGCTGAACGGGATCGCGTCCGTCGGCCTTCAGGTCCGGAAGCAATCCGGCACGAATACCGTTGAAGTGGTCGACCGTGTGGTCGCAAAGCTCAATGAGATTCAGGCGACGCTGCCGCAGGATCTCAAGATCAGCATCGGCAACGATCAGTCGCGTTTCATTCGCCGATCGTTCGAAGACATCCGGCTCCACCTCATCCTCGGCGGACTCCTCGCCAGCCTGGTGGTCTTCCTGTTCATCCGGAACCTGCGCGTCACGCTTATTGCGGCCCTGGCCGTGCCGACGTCAATCATCGGCACGTTCACGTTCATGAAAATGTTCGGCTTTACGTTGAACAACATGACGATGCTCGCCTTGTCACTGGCGACCGGCATCGTCATCGACGACGCCATCGTCGTGCTCGAGAACATCTTCAGGTTCGTCGAGGAAAAGGGTCTCAGCCCGAAGGAAGCGGCCGCCGATGCCACGGCGGAAATCGGACTGGCGGTCATGGCGACGACGCTGTCGCTCGTCGTGATCTTCGTGCCGGTCGCCTTCATGACGGGCCAGATCGGCCGCTACTTCTACAGCTTCGGCATTACCTCGGCGGCGGCGATTCTGATCTCGATGTTCGTGTCCTTCACGCTCACGCCGGCGCTGTGCGCGATGTGGCTGAAGAAAGAAGACGTGAAGTCCGATCACTCCACGACGAAGTCCGGCGGTCTCTACGCGAAGATGGATGCTGTCTACGGCACCATGCTGAATTGGTCGCTCCATCACCGCGCTGTGATGATCGGCATCGCGGCGATCGTCGTGGCGTCGGCAGCTTACCTGTACCCGAAGGTCGGTAAGGAACTGGTGCCGGATGACGATCAGGGCGAGTTCAGCATCAACGTCCGCCTGCCCAGAGGTACGAGCTACGCGCGCACCGAAGAATTCATCAAACCGATCGAACAGGACATCCTGGCGTTGCCGTACCTGAGCCGCGTCCAGCAGCAGGTGGGCAACGGCCAGAGCAACTTCAACATCACGATGACGCCGCTCGAAGAGCGGAACGTTTCACAGCAGGAGATGATGCGCCGCGTCCGCACCGTGCTCCGCAAGTACCAGGCGGACTCGCGGGTGCGTGTGACGGTCTCCGGGGGCACCGATATCTCGGGCGCCTCGACTGGCGGCAGCGGGGGGGGCGGCAATTACCAGGGTGGCGGTGGTGGTAACAGCGGGGGAAACCGCCTGAACATCCTCATTCAGGGACCGGACATCGATCAGCTCCAGGTGTACACAGGTCAGTTGGTGGAGAAGATCCGCTCCGTCAATGGCGTCGTGGACGCGTACTCCAACTTCGAAACCACGCAGCCGGAACTGCGGGTCACCGTCGATCGCGCCCGCGCGGCCGACCTTGGCGTCAACATCGATACGCTGGCCACGAACCTGCGCACGTTGGTCGGCGGCGAAGAGGTGTCCGAGTTCAAGGACGGCGACGACCAGATCATCGTCCGGCTTCGGCTCGACGAGCAGTACCGGAACAACCCGGCCGTCATGGGTGACCTGCTGATACCGGCCGGCCCGGGAAGGGTCGTCAAAGTCAGCGACGTCGCGGTCCTCACCAACGATCGCGGACCGGCAGAGATCCAGCGGTACAACCGTCAGCGCCAGATTTCCATCTTCGCGAACTTCGATCGGGTTCCGCTCGGCGAGGTCCTCGCCTCCGCGCGCGTGAAGGTCGAGGAGCTGCACCTGAAGGCGGGCTATCAGGCTGTCTTCAGCGGAGCCGCACGGACACTCAACGAGGCATCCAGCAACTTCATGATTGCGCTCGTGCTCTCCATCGCGTTCATCTACATGGTGCTCGCGTCGCAGTTCAACAGCTTCATCCATCCACTGACCATCATGACGTCGCTGCCACTCAGCCTGCCGGCCGGGCTGCTCGCGCTGATGGCCTTCGGCAAGACCATCAACGTCTACAGCGCCATCGGCTTGATGATGTTGTTTGGCATCGTGAAGAAGAACTCTATCCTGCAGGTCGATTACACCAATACGCTCCGCGCACAAGGCATGGAACGCCACGAGGCGCTCATCGTCGCGAATCACGTGCGTCTGCGCCCGATCCTGATGACGACGATCGCCATCATCGCCGGCATGATTCCGATCGCTCTGGGCAAAGGCGCCGGCGCCGGTTCGCGCGCGTCGATGGCGATCACGATTCTCGGCGGCCAGGTGCTCTGCCTGATCCTGACGCTCCTCGTGACGCCGGTCGTCTACTCGTACTTCGACGATCTCCGCGAATGGCGCCCGATGGTGAATCTGCGCCGGCTCTGGCAGCAGAAGACCGGACGC
>JBGPKK010000224.1:0-7188 GCA_041485905.1 Vicinamibacteria bacterium | reverse complement strand
GTAAGCGATGACGTCGGCGTATTGCTCCGGCGTCAGCTTGCCCGGGTTATCGAACGGCATCGTCATGCGCACCTCGTCGAAGAGGACGCCGACTGTCTTGCCCTTCCAGCCGGCCATGAAGTCAGCACCCACGAGCGGCGGTGAGCTCGGGCCGCCCGACAAGTCGTCCAGGTGGCATTTCGAGCACGCATCGAGATAGACAGCCTGACCGCGCTTGGCCTGATCGGCGGTGTACACGCCGCTCGCGACCGTCGCGCCGGCGGTTGTCGTTGTTGTGGACTGCGCGCGCACGGCCGAACCCAGAAAGGCGCCGGTGGCGGCGGCGACGGCCAGCCCGATGACGAAACGAGTGTGCATGTCGTCGTACCTCACAGATCTTTTATCACAGTCTCACGATTTATTCGTCCTGACGGGTGGCAAAATTGAGCAGCGGGTCTTTTATGGACGTATTCTTGTTCCGGAGTGTTGTGTGCTTAGGAATCTGACGTTTATCGTCCTGATCGGGCTCCAGACCATCCAGCTCGGCGCTGCGAATCACTACGTGAGCGCGAAGCAGCGACGGGCGGCGATCAGTCGAGCTCAGGTGTGGGCGAAGACCAACGTACCTTCGATGAACATCAAGGCCGGCCCCAGAGGTTCGAGGATCTTTGCCCCGAACAAGACCGTCACCTGTCGTTTCGTTGATAAGAAGACCGCCGGCAACTCCCCGAAATTCGATTGTGCTCTCAGCGCCGCCGACGAGGTGAAGGTCAAGTACGGGCGGGATAACGGGGAGGTATACGGCGAGGTGGCGGCTACTCGGTTACTGTGGGCACTGGGCTTTGCTGCCGACGCCATGTATCCCGTTCGGGTCGTCTGTCGGGGATGCCCTGAGGATCCAAATCGTAGCCGCAAGGGCCGACGCGTCAGAGTCGTGTTCGATCCGGCAACCATCGAACGCAAGATGCCGGGCCGCGCCATCGAAACCCACGACGAGCCGGGATGGGCCTGGCCCGAGCTCGATCTCGTCGACGAGGGAGCCGGCGGCGCGCCCCGGGCGCATCGCGACGCGCTGAAGCTGCTGGCGGTCTTTCTCCAGCACACCGACAACAAAGCGGTGCAGCAGCGGATTCTTTGTGTGGGTAAATCAGGTAAGGGCGACGAACCGTGCGCTCACCCGATCATGATGCTGAACGATCTGGGTTTGACGTTCGGCCACGCCAACCTCTTCAACCGCGACACAATCGGCAGCGTCAACCTGAAGGAATGGTCGCGCGCGAACATCTGGCTGGATGACAAGCGGTGTATCGGAGACCTGCCGACTTCTCAAAGCGGGACGCTGAACAACCCGCGCATCTCGGAGGCCGGCCGCAAATTCCTCGCGGACCTGCTCGCCCAGTTGTCCGACGCGCAGATCCACGACCTGTTCGAGGTTTCGCGCGTCACGCAGCGGGTCGAGCAAGGCACCAAAGCCCCGATCGGCGGAACCTCGGTTGACGAGTGGGTGAAGGTGTTCAAACAGAAGCGCGACGAAATCGTCAACCACGCCTGTCCGGACTGACATCGGCAGCCCACCCCTGCGATCGGCCATTCCTGACACAAAAATCAGGAACACTGCCGGATCGACCCGGTAACATTCCTCACTTGTGCGTGTCCTGGTCGTCGAGGACGAGCGAAAACTGGCCCAGGTGCTCAGCGCGGCCCTGCACGCGGAGCACTACGAGGTCGTCGTCGCGCCGACCGGCGATGACGGGTTCTTCCGGGCCAATGCGGAGGCCTTCGATCTGGTCGTCCTGGACCTCATGCTTCCAGGCCGCAGCGGGCTCGAGATCCTGCAGACGTTGAGACAACGCCATCTTCAGACACCAGTTCTCATCTTGACCGCGCGCGACGGCGTGGAGGACCGCGTGCTCGGACTGGATTTGGGCGCCGACGATTATCTGGTCAAGCCATTTGCGCTTCCTGAACTGCTCGCGCGCATTCGCGCCTTGCTCCGTCGGGGCCGTCCATCCGAGGTCTTTCGTTTGAAGGCGGCCGACCTTGAGTTGGACCTTGTGACGCGGCGCGCCGTCAGGGGCGATCGCCTTCTCGACTTGACGGTCCGCGAGTTCGAGCTGCTCGAGTATCTGCTGCGTCATCAAGGCCATCTGGTGTCCCGCGAAATGCTGGCTCGCGAGGTGTGGAGAGAGCCACGTCGGGCGACGCCGCTCGACAACGTCATCGACGTGCAGATCGCTCGACTCCGTCGGAAGGTCGACACCGATACCGGCGTGCGCCTCATTCATACGGTCCGCGGTGTGGGTTTCGTGCTGAAGGAAGGAGCGGAATAGCGGTGCGCTGGCCCGCTCCCTCGATCCGCCTGCGCCTCACGGGATGGTACGCACTGGTGCTGTCGTTGATGATGGTGGTGTACGCGACCGCGACGTTCGTGGCCGTCCGTCATGAGTTTCTCGAGCAACTCGACGAGCAACTTCACGGCGACGTCAAAACGGCCGAAGGGGCTCTCACGTCTGCCACGGATGGCCGCGTTTCCCGGTTAGAGGATCGCGTCCGGGTGCAGCTGGGAGAGATCCTCACGGTGTTGGTGTTTGGCCTGCCCCTGGTGGTCTTGCTCGCCGGCGTTGGCGGCTACGTGCTGGCGCGACGGGCGCTTTTGCCGATCGACCGCCTCGCGGCAGAGGCGCGCCGCATCACGGCGGATCGACTCCACGAGCGGCTGTCGGTGCCGAATCAGGAAGACGAGATCGGCAGGCTGGCCGCTGTCATCAACGAGACGTTCGCGCGTCTGGAATCCTCGTTCGATCAGCTGCGGCGATTCACCGCAGATGCCTCGCACGAGCTCCGCACGCCGCTGGCGGTCATCCGCGGCATCGGCGAAGTGGCACTCGGGGAAACCCGTACCCCGGCGGAATACAAAGAAGCCATGGGCAGCATGCTCGAAGAGGTCGATCGGATGACGAATCTCGTCGACACGCTCCTGCGGTTGTCGCACGGAGACGCCGGCACCGTTCGGCTCTCGCGCGAAGCGATCGATCTGGGGCAGCTCGCTCGCGACGTGGTGTCCTCGCTCGGAATTCTGGCGGAAGAGCGGAATCAGCGGCTCACACTTCATGCTGCTGATGATGTTTCTGTCATCGCCGATCGTCTGGTGCTCCGTGAGGCGATCACGAACATCGTCGATAACGCCATCAAGTACAGCCCTCAGGCATCCAGGATCGATATTGACGTGCGCGCGAATCGCAATGTGGCGCTTCTCACCGTTGCCGACGAAGGGCCGGGAATCGCCGCTGAACACCGCGAGCGGATCTTCGATCGCTTCTTTCGCCTCGATGAAGCCCGGTCGCGGGACAATGGCGGCACCGGTCTCGGTCTGGCCATCGCCAAGTGGGCCGTCGAGGTGAACGGCGGCCAGATCTCGGTCGACAGCGGTGCAAACGGCGGGTCCGTCTTTCGCATCGTGTTGTCGATCGGCGCAAAGCCCAGCCTGGTAGATCAGGAGAATCTCGATGCGTGAACGCTCCGTCGGTCGTCATGTGTGGTGGATCGGGTTCGCGCTTGTCGGTTGCGTCCTCAGTCGAACCGATGCGGCGGCCCAGAGTCCGGGCGCCGGTCCGCTCACGCTGAATGATGCGATTGGGCTCGCGCTCAAGAACTACCCGGCGATCAAGGAGAGTCGTGCGCGGGCGCAAGCCGCGGAAGAAGGCGTCGGCGTCGCTCGGACAGCGTACCTGCCGCGGCTCGACCTGATCTGGCAGGAGAGCAGGGCGACGACGAACAACGTCTTCGGACTATTGCTGCCACAATCGGTTGTGCCTTCCATCTCAGGGCCGGTGCTTGGCACGCGCTCACTTGGCGACAGCGTGTGGGGCAGCGCGGCCGGCGTGCTGCTCTCGTGGCAAGCGGTCGATTTCGGGCAGCGCAAAGCCGGCGTCGACGTGGCCCGGGCGCAGACCTCGCTGGCAAAAAGCCAGACCGTGCTCACCGAGCTTGACGTGGCGTCGGCCGCCGCCGATGCGTTCCTCACCGTACTGGCCGCGGAAGAATCTGTTCGTGCGGCGCGTGCGAACGTCGATCGGCTGCAGGTCTTCGCCAATAACGTGCGCACGCTGGTGCAGAATCAGCTTCGTCCCGGTGCCGAGCAGTCGCGCGCCGAAGCGGAACTGGCGGTCTCGAACAATCAACTCAGTCAGGCGGTGCAGATCGCCGATCTCGCAAGAGCGTCGCTCGCGGACGCGATCGGTGCGGCGGGCGCATCTTTCGAGCTGGCGCCAGGATCGCTGGCCACAGTCCCGCAGTTCACCATCGAGCCGGCCGACGTGAAAACACATCCAGCCGCGCGTGCGGGACAGGCCGCTGTCGATGTGGTGCGTGCGCGCCAGCGCACGCTCGATCGCGCCTATTTCCCGCAGGTCACGTTTCAGTCAGCGTTCGCTGGACGGGGAACCGGGGCGGAAGCGCCAGGTGTGGGGTCGTTCGGAAATGGTCTGTGGCTGCAGGTGCCGAATTGGGCCGTCGGCGCGTCGGTCACGTTCCCGGCGTTCGACATGTTTTCCATCAACGCGCGCAAGCGCGTCGAGATACAGAACGAGCTGGCGGAGAGCGCGCACTACGAACGGACGCTTCAAGCGTTGACGACCCAGGAGGCCAAAGCCCGCGCGCTCATGAAGGCGGCGACCGACATCGCCCGGAACACACCGATCGAGCGCCAAGCCGCGACAGCGGGCGAGAGCCAGGCGCGCGCACGGTATCAAAATGGACTCACCAGCGTGATCGAGGTGGCGGAAGCGCTGCGGCTGCTCGCGCAAGCCGAAGCCGATGACGCGGTGGCGCGGCTCGGTATGTGGCGCGCGTTGCTCGCGACATCGCAGGCGCACGGCGATCTCACGCCGTTCCTCGCGCAGACGCGGTAACTATTTGGTCATTTGATCATCTGCTCATCTGGTCATTGGAATTGTTCAATCGAACCGCAAATGACCAAATGACCAAATGACCAAACGACTAGATGACCAAGTGCAGGAGTCACCCCTATGTGGTTAGTGTTCACAGCCATGCGGCGGCCGATCACGATTCTCGTGGCGGTCATCTCCGTCGCGCTTGCGTCGATCATGGCGATCCAGCGAATGAAGGTCGACATCTTTCCCCAGCTTGGCGCGCCCGCCATCTACGTCGCACAGCCGTACGGCGGGATGGATCCGTCTCAGATGGAAGGGTACCTGACCTATTACTACGAGTACCACTTTCTCTATATCACCGGAATCGAGCACGTCGAATCCAAGAACATTCAAGGCGTCGCGCTGATGAAGCTGGTGTTTCATCCCGACACGGACATGAGTCAGGCGATGGGGGAAGTCGTCGGCTACGTGAATCGCGCACGCGCGTTTATGCCGCCGGGGGCGGTGCCGCCCTTCATCACGCGGTTCGACGCCGGCAGCGTGCCGATCGCGCAGCTGGTCTTCTCGAGCTCCACGCGCACGGTGCCCGAGATGCAGGATATCGCCCTCAATCGAGTGCGACCGATTTTCGCCACCTTGCCGGGCGTGTCGGCGCCGCCGCCGTTTGGAGGCAGCCAACGGACGATTGTGGTGCGGGTGGATCCGGAAAAGCTCAGGCAGTATCGACTCTCGCCCGACGAGGTTGTGTTCGCGGTGAACCGCGCGACCACGGTCCTGCCGTCCGGCAACGTCCGAACCGGCGACCTGATTCGGATCGCGTCGACAAACGTGACGCTCGGCGGCAACATTCAGGAACTGCTCGACGCGCCGCTGCGCATGGGCACTGGCCCGACCGTGTACTTGAGAGACGTGGGCACGATTACCGACACCGCCGACATCGTCGTCGGTTTTGCGCATGTCGACAGCAAGCGTACGGTCTACATTCCGGTCACCAAGCGCGCCGATGCGTCGACCCTGGACGTGCTCCGAAACGTCCGGCAGGCGCTGCCCGCGATGCGGAATGTGGCCCCAGAAGACGTCAAGATCGATCTCATCTTCGACCAATCCCGGTACGTCCTGGGTGCCCTGAACGGCCTCGTGGGTGAAGCCCTTTTGGGAGCGTTCTTAACGGGCTTGATGGTGCTGATCTTCCTGCGCGACTTTCGCAGCGCGCTGATTGTGCTCGTCACGATTCCGTTCTCGATCCTGTCAGCCGTGGTCTGCCTGTGGGTCACCGGGCAAACCATCAATATCATGCCCTTGGGGGGGCTCGCGCTCGCCGTCGGCGTGCTTGTTGACGAGGCGACGGTCTCGATCGAGAGCATTCACACGCACCTGGCCACTGGTCTCTCGCGGGCGCGCGGCGTCATCGAGGCGTCGCAGAAGACCGCGATCCCACGGCTGCTCGCGATGCTCTGCGTCTTGTCCGTCTTCATCCCATCGCTTTTCATGTCGGGTGTCGGGCGCCAGCTCTTCGTTCCGCTCTCCCTCGCCGTCGGATTCGCGATGGTTTCCTCGTACGTGCTCTCCAGCACGCTCGTGCCCGTGCTGGCCACGTGGATGCTGCGCACAGGCCACAAGGAAGAGGGCGGATTGTTCGAGAAGCTGCGGTCGTCGTATCGCGATCGGCTCGAATCGATTCTTCGCCTGCGCTGGGCGTTGGTTGGCAGCTACGTGGTGGCGACTGTCGCGGTGATTTACATCCTGTACCCGAGAATCGGCACGGAAATCTTTCCGAGCGTTGAAACGAAGCAGATTCAGCTGCGGCTGCGGGCGCCGACCGGCACACGCCTCGAGCGAACCGAGCTGATTGAAATGAAAGCGATGGACGTCATCAAGAACGCCGTCGGACCGGCGAGCGTCGAGATTACAACTGGGTTCATCGGCGTTCAGTCGCCGAATTACCCGATCAACACGATTTACCTGTTCGCGAGCGGACAACACGAGGCCGTCGTTGGCGTATCCCTGAAGTCGACGGCGCCTCCTGTGACCGAGGCCCTCAAGGAGCAACTACGGCGAGATCTCAAGAAGGCTCTCCCGGATGTGTCGGTCTCGTTCGAGGCCGCCGACATCATCAGCCAGGTCATGAGCTTCGGGTCGCCGACCCCCATCGAAGTCGCCGTACAGGGTCCGGCGCTGCCGGCGACGCGCGCCTTCGCCGAGAAGGTCAAGGCGGAACTCGTCAAGATCGACGCGCTGCGCGACCTGCAGTACGCGCAGCCACTCGACTATCCGTCGCTGCAGATCCAGATCAACCGCGATCGGGCCGGGCAATTCG
>JBGPKK010000223.1:0-7242 GCA_041485905.1 Vicinamibacteria bacterium | reverse complement strand
GCGGTGAATTCTGGCGCCGCAGTCTACGACACCTTGTTCGTCGAGCTCGCCGTGCAGCGGCACCTCCCTCTCGCGACGTTTGACAGAAACATCCTGAGGAAGTTTCCGGAAGTCGCCAGGCGACCCAACGCCCTTTCTTCGAATTGAGCCCGGCCGTCAACGTGTGTTTTGCCTCTCAAACAGGCTTGTCGTCTTCTGCGATCAGGACCACAGGCGGTCCACCGGTCGAGATCTCCCAAGAACTTGCGCCGCGAGGAATTTCTTCAAACCCGGAATCTTCTGGACCACCATTGGAGCGTGTTCCGAGTGGTACCTGCGCTCAAAGGTGGTCACGTCAGCAGGCGGTGGATAGAGAACAATCAGCTTCGGCATCGGCAATCCTCCAAGTTGATTAGGCGCCGCTCCGAGTCGTCCCCGAAGACGGCCATTGAGCCAGCGCCACAAACCACAGCAGCAGGAGATTGGCCAACGGCACAATCGCGAAGATCCCAAGCCACCGTGAGTAACCAAGCCTGCGGCAAATCCGCGCAGCCGGCCAGACGACTACCAGCGCCATGGCGACAATGGCAAACACAGCGATCAGTTCCGGCATCCCGACGTTGCCAAACATAGGACCTCCAGCTGTTACAGCGCGTGCGCCGAACGATCGCGGCTCACGCGCACACGCCGCCGCTAATTTCAGCTTGGCGTCTTTGATCCGCTCGGCGATCTTCTCGGCAAACGGGTACGCGAGCGTCCCGGAACCGCGTCGTAGAGCGCCGCCCTTCGACCATATGCAGCAGCAGCGTTTCCTTCCGGAAGCGCTGTATAGAGACCGGGACCCACCTCGCGTACGGAATCCGTATTCGAAACGACCGAGTTTAACAACATCTGAGCCGCAGCGGATCATGATGGCACCGGACGTCGCCGGCTGCAAATCTGTCACACTCACTGCGCAGATGTGTCCAAATGGACGAGGCGCGGATTGGGTGTACATCGGGGATGTATGAGGCGTACGTCGGCGGGGACGGTGCGTGGATCGGGCGGATCCATGTCGGGTGTGCCGTCGAGACCGGAATGCAAATCGTTTCTGGAGCTGGAATGATGCGAACAATACTTTTCACGGCGGCCCTGTCGGCGCTCATGATGCTCACGACGTGCGCGCGAGCCGCCGATGACTATTCGCCGGAACACATCATCGCGCTCGAGCGCGGCGCCCTCGACCGCTGGGGAAAAGGCGACCCTCAAGGGTTCTTCGACATCATGTCCGAGGACGAGACCTATTTCGATCCGACGATCGGCAAGCGCATCGACGGCGAAGAGGCCCTGAGAAAGTTCATTGCGCCATTCATCGGCAAGATCAGCATCGACCGTGTCGAGATGGTCGATCCGAAGGTGCAACGCCATGGTGACGTTGCCGTGTTGACCTTTAACCTCGTCGACTACGGAGCCCAGATCAACGGAGGGCCCAGGTCCACGGCCCGCTGGAACTCGACTGAGATCTATCAACGGATCGACGGGAAGTGGAAGATCATTCATTCACACTGGTCGTACACCAAGCCGGAACTGAAGACGGGCGGGTAGGACTCCACACTGTTATTCTGAGACGCGGGCCCCGGCGTTCCGTTGACACCAGACCGAGAACAAGAGCCGTAATGGGCAGCGTCAGCCTGTCATCCCGGCGTCGCAAACCACCATCTGTGGCCTTCCGGATCACGCGCACCGTACTCGCGCTGGCCGTACGGCTGGTCCGCTGGCTCGGAGTCGATTCGCGCGCCAGCCGCGAGCGCGCGCTTGAAGTGGGCGTCGACGTCGTCGACGTGCACGACGAGGCCTGAACTCCGCATGTCTGCGGCGATCAGTCCGTGTTCTGGCGTCACGCGGTGCAGCCAGATAGTTGTCTCGCCGGCGCGGACCGCGCCGTGGACCGGTTGGCCTTCGGCGTTCCGCATGACGCCTCCTGTCTCGAAGCCAAACGCCTCAACCAGGAAGTCGTGAGCCGCGGGGATGTCCTCGTAAACGAGAAGGGGAATAATGCGCTCGAACTTTGGCATGAGGGGATCTCCAGGTTACTGCTATCCGTCTCCATAACGCAGGACGATGGCGCAGCTCATTGTTTAGGCCTTTGGCCGCGCGTGCCAGGGCTCCCGGCGCTGCCCGTTTGCAGTTGCGGATGAAGGATCAACTTCTGCACGCGCCAATTCGAGGTTTCGGCGGCGTAGATCTCGTTCTCCGAGGGACAGGCCAGCGCGTGGGCGCCCGAGAACTGCTTGAGCTCGCGGCCGGAGCGGCCGATGACGCCGAGCACCTTTCCATCGAGCGACACTTTGAAGATTCGGCCGGGGTAGGTCGTTTCGCCGACGAACATCACCTGATTGGAGCCGGGCGTGATGCACATCGAGTTGGGCGCCCCGATGAGGGCGGCGAGGCGCGCGCCAGTTGGCGTGTTCCCATTCACCGCACGAGTTGCGGGATCGGACGGGACATCAATCGTGAACATCCGCAGGAACTTGCCGTCGGTATCGAACACCTGGACACGCCTGTTCGAGCGATCGCCCACGTAGACGTTGTTGTTGCGGTCCACCGCAATGGCGTGGGGCAAGCGGAACTGCCCGGGCCCGGTCCCACTCTCGCCCCATGACTTCACCCAGTTGCCGTGCCTGTCGTACTTGGCGACGCGTGAGTTGACGTAGCCGTCGCTGATGTAGATGTTGCCCTCCGAATCCCAGGCCACGTCGGTCGGCTGGCGAAACAGTCCGTCCACGGCAGGCAGCGGAGGATTGACGTTTTCCCATGGCTTCGTTTCCGAGTCAGCCGACTCTTTTCGACGGCCGAACACCCAGACCACCTGGCCGGCCGGATTGAGCTTGATCACCATGTCGGAGCCTTTGTCGATGGCCCAGATGTTGTCGTCCTTGTCGATGCGCACGCTGTGCGCGAAGGACCATCCGTAGAGGCCCTTGCCGATTTCCCGCAGGAACTCGCCTTTGGGGCCGAACTCGAGCAGCTGCGCCGCGGTGGGAGCAAAGGCCGGCCCGTTGGCGCTGTTGGACCGCGTGAATACGAAGACGTGGCCCTTTGAATTCACGGCCACGCCCGGGACCTCGCCGAAATTCATCCCGGGCGGAAGCTTGAGGAAATTCGGAACGGAGTCGAACGGAATTTCAGGCACGCTTTGCTGAGCGAACGAAGGACTCGCCAGCAGTACCGACAAGGCGAACAGACAGATCTTCATCACGGCTCCCGGTTGGCTTGTGGAAAGGAATTGAGGTATGCGCTACCGAAGGCGATCACCCAGCCTGCCCAGATCGAGATGACGAAGATTTCGGCGGGGCGGACTCCAACTGGCGTCAGCGCCAGGTCCACGGCGGCTCCGACAACCCTGACGACTGATATACCGATAGCGAGCGCGAATGCCCGAATCATCCATTCCCGATGGCAAGCCACCTGGTGCCGGCGGATGGCCACCGGACCACCGATGAAACTCGACGTACCTGTTTCGCACGCGCGATGAAAACTGGATTGAACCACGGCGACCCACCACACGTTGCGGGAACTCACGTCTCATCATTCTGCATTGCGCATCCGGCCGCGTCGCCCACTACGGGCTCTAGGCGCCGAGCTGACCGGCCAAATCGTTGAAGTCTTTCGCAGAGATGTCGACCGACGAATCGCCCTTCAGGTCAGGCTTTCCATTCGGTCCATACTCAAGCGGCCTGGCGACGAACGCCGTGCGCAGCCCCACGCCCTTCGCTGCGCGCAGATCGCCCAAATGAGCCGCCACCATCATGACCTCGGCGGGCTTGACGTCGAGAATGTCCGCGGCGGACTGGTAGACCTCGCGGTCGGGCTTGTAGTGACGAGCGAGCTCGGCTCCCAGAATGCAGTCCCACGGTAACCCCGAATGTTTCGCCAGGTCCGTCATCAACGAGATGTTGCCGTTCGAGAGGGGCGCGATGATGAAGCTCTTCTTCAACCGTGTGAGTCCACCGACCGCGTCGGGCCATGGTCGCAACCGATGCCAGGCGCGATTGAGCGCGTCGGTTTCGGCCTCCGAAAGCCCGGCGATGCCGAAGTCGATCAGGATCCGGTCGAGGATCATCCGATGCAGGCGATCGAGCTTGGTCCAGGGCAGCTCACCACTTCGGACCCGGTTCATGCTCGGGCCGTACCCAGCGCGCCAGGCGTCGGCGAACTTCGCCCCGTCCACCGTCAGACCCTTCCGCTTCGCCAGGGCCACTACTTCCTGCGTCACTGATGTGCGCCAGTCGACGACGGTGCCGAAGGTGTCGAAGACGAGCGCCTTAACAGATGCCAGCCGAGGATTCGACCACCCGCCGCTCTGTGCGATGCCGGACGCGATCGCGCGGCCGGCGCCCAACTCGGCGCCGATCGTCGCCATGGCGCCTGCCTGCAGAAACGCTCGGCGTGAGACTGCGAACCGGCGGGTCATGATTCCTCCTGATCGACTTCTTCAATCCCCTGACTGATTCTGAAGACGTGGCCATCCGGGTGGCGCAGGTGCATCTCGCGGACACTCCACGGCTCGTCGGTCGGCGGCCAGGTGACCTCGAGACCCTGCTCGAGGCAGTGCTGGTGGATGGCGTCAACGTCGTCCACCCAGATCGAGATCCACACGCCCTTGTCCGCGGCCTCGGCGAACCCCTTTGTCGTCGTGAGAGCGCTCCTGCCACGACCGCCTTGGCCGCCCTGACACAGAAAGATCTCGTACTCGCCGGAGCGAACGGCGCCAAAGGTGGTCGGACTGCCCCAATCCCAGTGCTTCTTCCACCCGAGCTTCTCAAACCAGGCGAAGCTCCCCTGGATGTCCGAGACGTTCAGGATTGGCGTGAGCCCTTTCGCGAGCATGCCGGAATCCTCCGAATGTCGGCAACAGTCATGTCTTCACGCCGACGAACGCAAGCGTAGTAGGTTCCTTTCATGCCGGCCTTGAGCTGCTCCTCCACGGCCGCGGCGGTCGTCGCGCTCAGGTGCAGCTCCTGCTTGAGCGGATCGACCGCGACCGACGCAAACGGCGCCACGAAATCGCCGCCAACCCGTTTCACGCGCGCGGCGACGTTCGCAGGTGCGAAAAAAAACACGCCTGTCACTCCCGTCGCACGCAACCGGTTGAACAGGGCCGGCGGCAGTATGGCGGGCTGACCGCGCCCGCGGCCTTCTGTGGGCTGAACCACGTGACAGTGCGCATCGAAGAGAGGCCCGGAGTACGCCGTGATCGCCGGCGCACCAGAGAGCGCCGGCGCCAGGAGCACGCCGATGGCGCAGAAGAGATCCCGGAATCGCATCGAGCGAATCATGCACGCCCCTCTCAGACGGCAACATTTCAGCGCGGCGGCTCATTGTCGCGCCAGCCGCCGCCGGCTGCAAATGGTTGGGCGGCACCCTCAAATCGGGCACGCCGGCCTGCTCCGCGCGGCCAGGTTTTCCGTCTTACTTCGGCTGAGCTGAAATCGCTCCCCATTCTTCCGGAGCGATGTCGGCCACATGTTGTGAGAAAGTCCACCAATGCCCAGCGTGGTCCTGAGCGGTGTACTGCCGCTCACCAAATGGCATGTTGGTTGGTGGTTGCACAACGTGCGCGCCACACCGCGTCGCATGCTCGAAGTGCCGATCGACATCCGCAACGGTGACGTGCACGTACTGGCTGACCTCATTCGGCTGCGGAGCGCGAAACGGCCCGCCGTGTCGACCGAGCATGATGGCGCCCTCCGCAACAGCAAGTTGCGCGTGACCGAACACTCCGTCGCGTTCAACGCGGAGGCGCTCCGAGAAGTCGAACGCTCGGCACAGCCACTCGATGGCTTGACCGACGTCTTCATAGATCAAGACAGGGACAATCGTCGCAGCGGGTGCGGATTGGTTCGAAATCATAATGTTGCGCGGCGCTTGATACGGCTCGCCAGCCAACTCGTGATCGTGTGCTTCTGATCCACAGTGCCGCGCTACCGAAGGCGATCGCCCCGAGCCTGCCCAGATTTAGAGGACGAAGATTTCAGCGGGCCGGACTCCTACTGGCGTCAGCGCCAGGTCCAGAACGGCTCCGACAACCCTGACTCCATGTCATTTGTCGGGCAACGTGTAATCGTGTCGCTTCGCCGGATCGTCTGACAGATACTGGACAAACTCCCAATCGTTACCATCGCGGTCGTAGAAGTAGGCGCGCGTCCGAAAGGGGTGATTGTTCGGGACCGTCGAGTTGCGATAGCCCGCCGATTTGAGCCGCTCACCTAACGCCTCGACGTCGTCAACCTCGTACGCGAGGTGGTTTACGCCCGGAACACCTGCATATGGCGTCCAGGGTTGCTCGGGCTCAACCGTTGATTGAGTCAACGCAATGTACGTGTCATCTGTTCCCACGTGCACCCAGCGAAAGCCACGCGGGTCTATGCCATCGAATCGTATTCTGAATTCGGGAAATGCCGTCTGCAGGAAGCGAATCGTGGCATCGATGTCCCGCACGAAGAGGTTCGCGTGTTCAAGTCGAACAGTCATACGATCGACCTCCAAAGCGGTGCAGCGTGGTTTGGCAGCCGAACGATCTTGTTCAGCGGCGTGAGCCCGAGCGTAAGCGAGGGTCACGTCCGACCGCAACGCCGGGTTGGGCAGCTCGTCGGCCCGCAGACCTGCGAGCAAAAGGTGGATCGCCCTGTGCCGCATGGCTTCCGTGGTAGCAACGAAAAGAGGGCGACGATCTCTCGACCGCCGCCCATTTCAGACTTCAGACTTGCGACTTGAGACGTTCCATTCGCCCAAGTCTCCGGTCCGCGGACCGAGGGCCTCTTCCGGCTCCACGAAATACTCCATGTCCCGCTCCAGCTCCAGCTCGTCGTCGCTCGGCTGCGGCGGCGGCGGCGACGGTTCGCCCGCCGGGATGCGCACCTGCCGTGATCCCGAGCAGCAGCGGCCGGCCCTGCGCCGGACGCCCGCCGTTGCCGATCACGCGCTCGTTCTCGCCTTTGATCAATGGCGAACCGGAACTTGTCCCATCTGCTCGTCCACGAGGAACTCGGTGTCGCCGACATCCTCGATCTTGACCCACCGCATCATCTGACGCGCGATCGTCTCGATGTGCTTGTCGTTGATGTTCACGCCCTGCAGCCGGTAGACCTCCTGGATTTCATTCACCAGGTAGGCCTGCAGCGCCTTCTCCCCCAGCACGTTCAGGATGTCGTGCGGGTTGGACGGACCATCCATCAACGGCTCGCCGGCGCGCACGCGCTCGCCTTCCTGCACGTTGACGTG
>JBGPKK010000222.1:0-7314 GCA_041485905.1 Vicinamibacteria bacterium | reverse complement strand
TTGTTGGGGGGGGGGTGGCTGGGGGGTACCGGGTGGGTCTCCGCTCGCTGGCCTCTGGTTGGGCGCGGCCGGCCCCGGCGCCGCGGGGGGGGGGGGGGGGGGGGGGTGGTGGGGGGGGGGGGGGGCTCAACGGCTACGGCGCGGGGATCATCGCGTTCCAGAACGTGCTGAACCGCATGAGCGCGCCCACTGGCCAGGCCTCGACGCGGGTCGTCGACGACTGGCCGACTGATACATTCTTTACAGCGCGGAAGAACTTCTGGTACGGCGGCGAGCCGATCGAGATGTGGAACGAGCCGTCGGCGCACAGCGACGGCGACCTGATCATCTTCTTCCGCAAGTCAGACGTCATCGTGGCCGGCGACGTGATTGCCGCCGACCGGTATCCCTACATCGACGCGAAGAACGGCGGCTCGATTCAGGGGATCATCAACGGGCTGAACCGGGTCGTCTCGATAGCCGTGCCGGAGTACAACCAGCAGGGCGGCACGCGCGTCATCCCGGGCCACGGCCGGATCATGAACCAGAGCGACGTCGTCGAGTACCGCGACATGGCGACGATCATCCGCGACCGGATTGCGACGGCTGCCAGGCAGGGCAAGACGCTCGATCAGGTCAAGGCGATGCGCCCGACGCTCGACTACGACGGGAACTACGGCTCGACCACGGGACCGTGGACGACCGACATGTTCATCGACGAAGTCTACAAAGAGGTGACGCCGAAGCCCGCAGCGCCCGCCGGAAGGAAGCCCGCCGCGAAGCCCTCCGCGAACTGACCGTCGCGTCCATCGACCTAAAGATGATGCGAACGCGGACGTTTCTCGTTGCCGCGATGATCGGTAGCGTCCTTGCACTGCCCGGAGCGTTGGCCGGTCAACCGCCAGCGAGCTGGTTTGGGACCTGGACACTGAATCTCGCCAGGTCCACATACAGTCCCGGACCGCCACCCTTCACACGCGCGACGCGCAGAATCGAGCCGTCTGGAGACGGGATCAAAATCACCGACGACATGGTACGAAGCCGGGGCGGGATCACGCACGTCGAGTGGACCGGAAAATTCGACGGCATGGATTACCCGGTTCAGGGTGTTGAGCTTGTGCTCACGAACGCCTATCGCCGCGTCGATGACCGCACGTGCGAGCTGATCCAGAAGATCGACGGGGAGGTTGTCGCAACCGCGCGACTCGTGCTCTCGCCCGATGGCAAGACGATTACCACTGTGAATTCGAGCCGGACTGCCGGCGCCACAACGATCTACGACAAGGAGTAGCTAGCCTGTCTTTCACTTGTGTGTATCGCCGTGCCGGCGCGCCGCGATCGTACCGGCCGGCTGCGGCCGCTTCGCGTGCCGGGAAGTCGAGGCTCCGCTCACACCCTGTCGCCCCCACGTCGACTATCGGGTGGTTCGAACGCCTGCCATTCACGGCATACACCGCTCCAGCGAGTGCGAGGGCCACGGATCGCGCAGCCCGAAGTCGACGTGAGGAATCGCTGCGCTCGACTTCCGGTCACGAGGCGCGCGTCGGCACGCTCAGACGGCCGCTGCCGTTTGGCACGACCGCGGCGTTCGATCAAGCGACGGGCGGCGTCGACTGCGGCCACGCGTGAAAGGTTCGCCACAGGCTCGGACTCACGGCACAATCATCTTTCGTCTTGTGATGGGTCGCCGGCGGTGGCTCGTGCGTACGGCCGCCTGTACGCCGCGGTCGGCGCGCGGTCGATCTGTTCGTTGCGGCGACCGCAGTCGCGGCGGGCTTGCCTCTGTACACGCGGAATCCTGGCGATTTCGCTGGACTGTCGGACATGCTTGAAATCGTCTCGGTCTGATCGAATCCGATTGTTCGCGGCTCGAGGCTCGATGAAGAGCGGGTTCACCCTCCGTACGGATCGGGCGGCCGGATCCAGCGAAAACCGCTATTGAGGAGCCGGAAGCTATCGAACTCCACGAGCTGCAGCTCCATGTGGATCTTGTGCCGGTCCATGTCGCCGTCCAGGATCAGATGGTCCACGGTGGGACGTTGGAAGGTGAAGGTCGCTTGCCAGCTTCTGCTGTTGCCCTTGGTGAGGGCGATCGACTGGCCGTTGAGGTCGATCGACACGCCGTAGTGCGCGAACGAATCGTCTGTGCGCTGGAACGCCATCCTGTTGGGAGCATCGAAGATGACGCGGCGCCAGCGACGGTCGTAATCGTTGAGGAGCGGCGGACGCAGCTGGCCATCGATCGAGAGTTGGTCCACGTCCCAGATGCCGTAGAGCGCCGACTTGGGGCTTCCGCCGCCGCCCTCGGCGAACCAATAGTTCAGCGCGAGGCGGGTAAACATTCCCACCAGATAGACGGCGAACAGGATCTGCACGGCGAGCGCGAGGCGGTTCGCGCGGACGGTGCGGAACAGTTGCGGGTGAGAGGAAGGGGCCGCCGCACGGTCCAGAAAAAAAACGTTGGCGAGACGCAGGAAATCGGGCGCCAGGAGGAACAGCGACATCAGGATCAAGTGGAAGGAGATCTGTTTGAGACCGAAGTCGTACGTCATGTTGAGCACGAAGACCTGAATCATGTCGGCCAGGCAGATCAGCGCGCCCATCATCGTCGTCCGCGGAACGACCAGCAGAATCCCCGCCAGCACCTCCGCGCACCCGGTGAAGATTTGATACGCCGTGGACGCGCCGATGAACGTCCACAGCAGATCCGTCCGCGACAGGTTGCCGATCGGTTCGACGAGTGTGACGAGCGACGGTGCGGGGAACTGTGTCGGAATGACCTTGGCCAGTCCGTAGTAGAACATCTGGGCGGCAAGTCCAAAACGAATGAAAAGACGAAACCATTTGTGGAGCGCGATGTCGTGTGCGCGCCCCCGCTCGAGTTGGGACCAAATCGCTGCGGCGAGAGCCGAGAGCATCAGCAGCCAGAATGTCTGGATCCAGTGGAACGTTGTGTCGCCGCTGTTGCCGGTGTACACGAGTGGTGAGGTGACGCGGAACAGGTGCGTCGCAAACCAGAACGTGATCTGGCGCATCGGCCAGAGCGTCCCGAGGCTTGGAAACGAGAAATTGGGAAAGAGAATCAGTCCACCGACGATGTGCGTCGCAAAACAGTAAAGGCCGAAGTACACGAAGCAGAAGCGGAAGGCGACGCGCGTGAGGCGGTTCCAGTGCGGAACCTGCAGCACGTCTCCCACAGTTCGAGTGGCCATAAACTCGCAGACGCCAGTTTAGCGCTTGACCCTGGTATATCACTTCGGCGACATTCTCCAGAGGCGTAAGACGTCTGAGAACGATCGGATCTGGCCGGCGCTCCCGCTTAATCAGTGGCGCGACACATATGGGACGCTCCATATGTGGACGCAGGTCGTCGGCAAGATCTGCCTGGCGCTGACTCCCAGGACCAACCACTTCTGGAACAGCACCTTTCAGATCACGCCGCGAGGGCTCTCGACGCCAACGATGATGGCCGGCGATCGGGCCTTCACGATGGCGTTCGATTTCATCGCTCATCGGCTCGTCATTCAGTGTTCAGACGGGAGTGCGGAAACGATTCCGCTCGAACCGCGGACCGTCGCGGACTTCTACCGCGTGGTCATGGACACGCTGCGCCGCATGGGCATCATCGTCCGCATCTGGACGATGCCCGTCGAAGTACCGAATCCGTTCCGGTTCGAAGCCGACGATGTGCATCGCTCGTACGATCCGGTGTCGGCCAATGCGTTCTGGCGCATCCTCATCGCCATCGCGCCCGTCTTCGCAGGCTTCCGAAGCGACTTCATCGGCAAGTGCAGCCCGGTGCACTTTTTCTGGGGCAGCTTCGACCTGGCCGTCACGCGCTTTTCAGGCCGCCGGGCACCCGAGCGGCCTGGTGCTGACCCGGTCACGCGCGAGTCGTATTCGCACGAGGTCATCAGTCACGGTTTCTGGCCGGGAGGCGGCCCCGTGCCCGAGCCCGTGTTCTATGCGTACGCCGCGCCAGAGCCCGCGGGCTTCAAGCGTGCAGCCATCCGGCCCGCCGCGGCGTTTTACAGCGCGGAGCTGTCCGAATTCATCCTTCCGTACGAAGCGGTGCGGACGGCTGCGTCGCCGGCGGCCGATTTAACCGCCTTCCTGAAAAGCACCTACGAGGCAGGCGCAGACCTCGCGCGATGGAACCGCGCCGATCTGGAACGGGGGTGAGGTCATGACGGGTCAGGCATGCCCGCACATCGCGCAGATCACGGCGATCAAGCGTCCGAAAAAGCACGAATGCGAGGAGTGCGTCACGATCGGCGCGACGTGGGTCCACCTGCGTACGTGCCAGGCCTGCGGCGTGACCCTCTGCTGTGATTCGTCACCCAACCGCCATGCGAGCAGGCACGCTCGCACGTTGTCCCATCCGGTCGTCGCATCTGCTGAACCCGGCGAGCGCTGGCTGTACTGCTTCGTCGACGAAGGGTTCGCGGAATGACAGCGGCAGATAGGATCGCCCCTTGGTCGATGTAGGGATTGAAGGCGATCGAGAACCGGTTTATCGATACCGAGTTGGTATACGCTTTCTGGACTCATGGAGTTACGACACCTGCGAGCTTTTTCGGCCGTCGCCGAATCACGGAGTTTTTCGAAGGCCGCCAGGCAGTTGCGGCTCGCGCAGCCACCACTGAGCCGGCAAATTCGGCAACTGGAAGACGAGGTCGGCGTCAAGCTCTTCGTGCGCACCACGAGCGGAGTCCAGCTCACGCCCGAGGGGACCTTGCTCCTCGAGCGGGCGCGGACGGTTCTCGCCGAAGCGACCGGCTTCCTCGATCTCGCCAACCGCGCGAAGACGGGCATCACGAACACGTTGCGGGTCGGCATGGCTCGGGGTCTCTGCGAGGCCGTCAACCGGATCCGCGTGCAACTGGTCGAGCGCTATCCGGGGGTCACGATGGAGGGCACGGACATGCCCTCGTCGAGCCAGTACGAGGCGCTTCGTCACCGGATCATCGACATCGGGGTCCTGCGCCGCGTCGCGGATGATCCCGGCATTGAATGCCAGCCGCTGTTCGAAGAGCGATTCGTGGTGATGGTCAGCGAGCACAGTCCGCTGGCGAAGCGCAAGTCGCTGCGTCTGAAGCAACTGGCCCAGGATCCGCTGTTGCTTCATGACCGGGATTGGGCGGCTCTTGCGCACGACAAGATCCTCGCGCTGTATGCCGCCGCCGACGTGACGCCCAACATCGTCACGCTGCACGCGGTGCCGGGCGAGCAGGCATCCATGCTGGCCGTGGCCTCGGGAGAAGGCGTCTGTCTGGCGCTCCGGAGCGCGATCAGTCGAAGCTACGTGCCGGTGACCGGCGTCGCGGTCGTGCCGCTCGATGAACCCGATGCCCAGCTGCGGGTGCAGGTGGCCTGGCGAAAGGGCGAGACGTCAAGCACCGTTCTGCGGTTTCTGCAGGCGACCTGCGAGGTGTTTCCGTCGGAAGGGTCCAGAGCTCATCATTCGTAGTCGTCCTGTTCATTTCAACTGTGTCCATCACGCCGACTTCCTGAGCGGCCAGAACTTGAAGAACTCCGCGTAGAAAATGAGAAATGGAAAGGTCACGGCGAGCAGCGCCGATGCCAGCCAGATCTCGAAATCATAGGCCGGAGGACCTGCCTTCAGCGCCCCGGTGACCGTCGGCGCCAGCGCGCCGTACATTCGTGCCAGCACCGTGCCAATCACCACGACGGCGAGCACGTTCAGCACACCTTTCACCGGCTGCGTCAGCTTGGCAAACAGCGATCCCTGCAGCATGTTCAAGACGACGATGGATCCGAAAATGAACGGCACGGGGACGCGCACGAGAAACGCGACGGGGTCCATCCCCAGCTGCTCGACCCCGACGTAGAACGCGATCCCCCCGAGGACGAGGGCCGCGAGCGTCCAGACGATGCCAAGCACCGGCTGTTGCATCACGGCCGAAGACTTGGTCATCGGCCACAGGTCGAAATTGATGATGAAGAACATGGCCGCCAGCGCCGTCACGTAGAACACGAGCGCCTTCCACGCATTGAACAACCCATGCGGATCGAGAGCCGGCACGTAGACCGGCGCACCCTGCATGAAGCCGTAGTCGAAGAAGACCCGAAACAGCGCGTAGTTCACGGCGTAGCATGCGAGCAGCATTGTCAATCCGGCCGCCAGCGGGTTCTTGATCACCTTGGTGAATGGCCAGCCGCCCCACATGATGGCTGCCCAGAACGTGATGGGCACGGAGATGATCGTGCACTGCGCCAGCATCGGCGTCGGCGGCGTGATGCCGCCGCCGGCGATTTGGAGGTACGCGCCGGCCGCGATCGCGCCCACAACCAATGCGAACACGGTCAACAACATGCCTTTGACGGGCTGACTGGCGTTGGCCGCAAAGCCGGGATGCCGGCATCCCCAGGTGACGACCGTGACGATCTGGATCGGGATCACGCAGAGGAGGTAGTAAGCGACCCACCCTGAGAACGTCGGGAAGGGGAAGAGCGAAACAAAGCCCAGCGAGAGGACGATGACGATCGCCGTCGCAGCGATTCCCACGCCGGGTTGCTTCATATCCGCCACTTCAACCTCCCTTACGGCACTTCTGCGGGCTCTGCGAGGGTCGCGTAGTGTCCGGCGCAGAAGACCAGAGGCGAAACCGCTGGTTCGCGTCGATACAGCGCGAGAACCCGTCCGAGGACGATCCAATGGTCCCCGCCCTCGAGAATCTTTTCGACAGCGCAGCTGAGGGCGGCGGCGCATCCGTCCAGCCGGTGAACACCCTCCCAGCTCATGAACGCAAACGGCGGAGGCGAGGGCTGCTTCCAGCCGCCCGCGAAGTAGGTGGACAGATCCTGCTGCGTCTGCGCCAGAATGTTCACTGAGAACCTCGCCTGGTCGCGGATGTGCGCGCTCAAGTGGGCGGTCTTGCCCACGCAGAACAGCACGAGCGGCGGATCGAGGGACAACGACGTGAACGAATTCGCGGTCATCGCCCGGACGGCACCGTCCGTTTCAGTCGCGATGACGGTGACGCCGGTCACGAACTGACCGACCGTCTGGCGAAACACGCGCGTGTCAATGGACATGGGGCGGATTCCAGATTTTACACAAACTCAAAACTTAGAACTTAGAACTTAGAACCTGGAACTTAGAAGGACTGCGATCTCCCTGAGACCGAGTCGGTGAGGCCTTCTCAGTTCTAAGTTCTAAGTTCTAAGTTCTAAGTTCTAAGTTTCTTCATGATGGCGCTGACGTCGTTCGGGTTGATGAGATCGGGCGCGGTCCAGCCGTCCAGGTTGTATTCGGCCAGACACTGTTCGGCGAAGCCTTTGTAGCGGGCCGAGGCGCCGGAGATGTCGGCC
>JBGPKK010000221.1:0-7394 GCA_041485905.1 Vicinamibacteria bacterium | reverse complement strand
GTCCGCGCGGGCGGCACCAGCCTCAATCACAACGACACGGTGCGTGGAGGCTTGAAGCTGAGAACCAACGTGAAGGCCGGCGGGACGAGCCTCAATCACAACGAGACGCAGCGCGGCGGGCTGAAGCTGAAGACCCGGGTCCGCGCGGGCGGCACCAGCCTCAATCACAACGACACGGTGCGTGGAGGCTTGAAGCTGAGAACCAACGTGAAGGCCGGCGGGCAAAACCTCAATCACAACGAGTCGCTCCGCACGGAGCGAGGCGTGAACGTTCGCACCGGCGTTCGAGCCGGGGGCATCGACACCAGTCCCAGCCGCCGCTAGCGGCCGCTGTCAGGCGGAAACGGGAAGTCCTCGCCAGGCAGGCGCTCGAAATCCTCGGATCGAATGCCGGCCCCGACCATCCAGATGCCGCGAACGTACTCCTCGGGTTGCACCCGGATCTCTATCCGAAGGGTTTGCACCGTATCCGATCGGATAGTGTCGCCGCGCCGGCACGCAGCAGACTCCCCCGAAAACTGGCCATTTTTGGGCCGCAACTCGTCACCAAGACGTCGACGTGTCCGGCACCAAGATTGCTCTGGAGATAACCAACAAGGGAGCGACCAATGAATACCAAAACGAACGTGAAGGCCGGCGGGACGAGCCTCAATCACAACGAGACGCTGCGCGGCCTCAAGGTCCGAACCAGCGTCAAGGCGGGCAGGCTGGCCGCGAACCACAGCGAGTCTCTGAGTGGCGGCCTCAAGCTGCAGACGCACGTGCGCGCCGGGGGCATCGACACCAGCCCCGGCCGCCGCTAGCGGCCGCTGTCAGCCGGGAACGGGGCGCCGGCTGCAGTATTCTTTCAACCGATGGCGGGCCACTCCCCCTTTGGCTCCGACCCGGCTTGGCAGCCGGCCGATCCGATCGACGAAGCCGTGCGCCTTCACGATCGGGCAGTCTCGGCCCGTGAACGTGGAAGCCGCGACGAAGCGGAAACCCTCGCCAGCCAGGCGCTCGAAATCCTCGAATCGCATGCCGGCCCCGACCATCCAGATGTCGCGAACGTGCTGCTCTGCCTCGCGGGCGTGTACGAGGATCGAGCGGAGTACTCGGCCGCTGAACCACGCTACAGGCGTGCGGTCCGCATTCTGAATCAGGCCGCTCAGGAGACGAGCGACCGTGACGTGCAGCGGCTGCGGATGCAGGCGATCGGCGGGCTCGCGGGCGTCTGCCGCGCGCTCGGCCGCTACGGCGAAGCCGAGCCGCTGTTGAAGCAGGCGATCGCGATTGCGAAGCGCACCTTCGGCGACGACGATGCCGAGGTCGCGGGCGCCATGAACGACCTGGGCGTGCTCTACAAGTACACGGGCGAATTCGCAAAGGCGTCGCGCCTCTACCGTCGCGCGCTCGCAATGACCGAAAAGGCCTTCGGACCCGACCATCCGCAGGCCGCGACGATTCTGCACAACCTGGGCGGCCTCGAGCATGCCCGCGGACAATTTGCGCGCGGCGAGCCGTTCGCCCGCCGGTCAGTCGTCATTCGCGAGAAGGCGCTCGGTCCGGATCACCCGGAAGTGGCGGCCGACGCCGCCGCGCTTGCCGCAATTCTCGAGGGACAGGGGAAATACGAGGAAGCCGATGCAATCTATCGGCGGGCGCTCGCGATTTTCGAGCGCGCGTTCGGTCCCGATCACTACGAGGTCGCGGTCACGCTGAACAATCTGGCGGCTGTAGAAGAGGCGAAGGGCCATCTCGTCGAAGCGGAGCGCCAGTACCGGCGGGCGCTCGCGATCAAAGAGCGGTTGTTCGGCCCCGATCACCCGGACGTCGCGATGACGCTCAACAACCTCGCCGGCCTGCTTCGGGAAGCAGGCCGGACGGCCGAGGCTGAGCCGCTGTATCGCCGCGCGCTTGCGCTGTTCGAGGTCGCGCTCCCGCCGACTCACCCGAACATCGCGACCTGCCTCTTCAACTACGCGGAGCTGCTGCACGACATAGGCCGCCACGCCGACGCGCGCGCGTTTGAAACACGGGCACGGCGGCTCGAACAGAAACGACGATAGTTGTCCCTACCAAGTACTCGGTTCGTGCTCGAGCTGTTGATGTTACGGCCGTCGGTGGATACGCTTCCCCACCATGGGGCCGTTCCTGCTTTCCCTGCTCGTGAGTCTGCGAGACTCGGTTCGACCTCGAGCGGCCCTGCAGGCCGAAGTGCTGGCCCTGCGGCACCAGTTGATGGTGCTCCAACGCTCCCGTCGTCCTCGCCTGGCCATTACCAATCCCCTGTGGGGTGCGCCGCGGACGCAGGGCGAATTGCGGAAGCTGGGTGTTGGGTGTCCGAACGAACCGTCTCCCGCCTCGTCAGACGGCGGCGCCGACCGCCCTCCCAAACGTGGCGGACGTTCCTGGCCAATCACACGACCTCAGTGGTCTCCGTCGACTTCTTCACGGTCCCCACACTCACCGGCCGGGTGCTGTTCGTGCTCGTCCTGCTCTCGCAGGCGCGCCGACGAATTGTGCACATCAATGTCACGGAGCATCCCACGGCTGCTTGGACCGCCCAGCAACTGGTCAACGCCTTTCCGGACGATGCCGCGCCCCGGTGGTTGCTGCGGGATCGTGACGCCATTTATGGCGAGCGGTTCTGTCATCGGGTCGCGGGCATGGGGATCACCGAAGTCGTCTCAGCCCCGTCGAGTCCATGGCAGAATCCGTACGTGGAGCGGCTGATCGGATCCGCCGCGAGTGTCTGGATCACGTCATCGTCCTCAGCAAGGGGCATCTGCGCCGCGTGTTGGCACGATACCTCACGTACTATCATCGGACCCGGACGCATCTGGCGCTGGCCAAAGACGCGCCGCATTCGCGATCGCCTCAACCGCCGGCGTGGGGTGACATCGTCGCGATCGCCGAGGTCGGCGGCCTCCATCACAGGTACGAGCGGCGCGCCGCCTAAGACACCGCCCGCGGCAGCACTCGCCACGCGGGTGTGACCTATCTGCGAACTCTTCGAGAAGTCGGTGCCGTCGGCATCACACATCTCGTCCGTCCTTCCTCAACACACCCGTCCCAGATTGACCGCGTCACGCGGAACTCTGATGGATCGTGTCTTGGCGAAGGACAGGGGGTGGCAAAATCGAGGAAATTGCGTGCCCAGCGCTGAAACACCACGATACGATGAAAACGCAAAGACCCCTGTGAAAATCGGCTCAAACTCGAGTATTCGCACGCGCGTGAATACGCGTGAACGAGGGCAGGATGAAAATTGTTGGTATTCTAGTCATATGACCCGAAGACCTGTCACGTCCGTCCGGTACAGCGCTGTAATCGCGGCGCTGCTCGCGCTCGCCCTTGTCGTCGTTGCTGTCGCGCAGACCCCCGGCGTACATCCGATAAGCGGCCGGCGATTCGCCGAGGTGATGGGCGCCTCGGGCGCGGCGTGGCTCGATCGCGTCGAACGCGAGACCGAGGAAGCGCCAGACGATGCGCTCGATATCATCGGCATCAAGAAAGGATCGACGGTCGCCGACATCGGCGCGGGCTCCGGCTACATGACCGTGCGGATGGCCAAACGCGTCGGCGACAAAGGCGTGGTCTATGCGAACGACATTCAGCAGGCCATGCTGGATTTGCTGGATGCGCGGCTGAAAAAGAGCCGCATCTCGAACGTCCGTCTCGTTCTCGGCGCACCGGACGACCCCAAGCTGCCCGCCGACTCGATCGACCTCGCGCTGCTGGTGGACGTCTATCACGAATTCTCCCAGCCGCAGGCGATGCTCCGGCACCTCCATGACGCGCTGAAGCCCGGCGGACGGCTGGTGCTGCTCGAGTACCGCAAGGAAGATCCCGCGATTCCCATCCGCCCTGAACACAAGATGAGCGTGGCCGAAGCCAAACTGGAAGTCGAAGCCGAAGGGTTCCGCCTCGGGCGCGTGAACGACGAGCTGCCCCGCCAGCATGTGCTGATCTTCAACAGGCGGTAGCTTCTGCAGGCGTCCTGGTGCTCTTCACCGAACCGACATTTCTCTTTCTCTTCCTGCCGGTCCTGCTGGCGCTGTACTTCGCGGGGTTCTCGCGCACGCACGCGGCCTACGGCAACTGGCTCCTCCTGATCGCGAGCGTGCTGTTCTACGCGAAGGGCGGCGGCGCTTTCACGTGGCTGATGCTGGGGTCGATCGCGTTCAACTACTGGATGGCAATTGCGATCGCGGGGCGCCGTGACAAACGTCTTCTCGCCCTGACGATCGGCGTCAACCTCGGCGTGCTGGCCATCTTCAAGTACGCGAACTTCCTGGCCGACAACGTCAACACACTGTTCCTCGTCCTGAGCGTCCGTCCGGTCGTGGTGCCGCGCGTCCTGCTGCCGATCGGCATTTCGTTCTTCACCTTCCACGCGATCTCTTACGTGGTCGACGTGTATCGGGGCGACGCGACCGCGCAAAAGAGTCCGGTGCACGCCGCGCTGTATCTGCTGCTGTTTCCGCAGCTCATCGCGGGTCCCATCATCCGGTACCGCGACATCGCCGGCCAGCTCGCGAAGCGGACGGTCTGCCTCGACGATTTTGCGTACGGCGTGCGGCGCTTCGTCGTCGGGCTGGCGAAGAAAGTTCTCATCGCGAACATCGTCGCGGGACCCGCGGACAAGATCTTCGCCATGGCGCCCGAGCAACTCAGCGCCGGTCACGCGTGGCTCGGCATCGTCTGCTACACGCTGCAGATCTACTTCGACTTCTCCGGCTACTCAGACATGGCGATCGGCCTGGGCCGGATGTTCGGGTTCCGTTTCCCGGAAAACTTCCGGTGGCCCTACATCGCCCAAAGCGCGCAGGACTTCTGGCGTCGATGGCACATGTCGCTCTCGACCTGGTTTCGCGACTACCTCTTCGTGCCGCTGGGCGGAAGCCGCGTCCCGCTTGCACGCGTGTACGTCAACCTGGTGACCGTATTTTTTTTCTGCGGCCTGTGGCACGGCGCGAGCTGGACGTTCGTCGTCTGGGGTTTGTTCCACGGGTCTTTTCTGGTGGTGGAACGGCTCGGCGTTGCCGATCGCCTCACGAGACTGTGGCGACCGCTTCGGCACCTCTATCTGATGATGGTCGTCATGATCGGATGGGTGTTCTTCCGCGCGGAGTCGCTTGCGGGCGCCATGGCATTTCTCAAGGCAATGGCCGGTTTGAGTCCGGCCCTGCCGACGCCGTTCACCGTCGCGTGGTACCTGACACCGGAACGCGTGCTTGCCCTGGCGGCCGGAATCATCGGGGCCACGCCCGTGGTCTCGGCGATTCAGCAGTGGGTTGACCAGCCGGCGGCGGGACGGACGGGTCACGCCGCGACATGGAATCTTGCCGCTGCAGCCGCGCTGGGAGTGCTGCTCGCCGCCTCCATCACGCAAATCGCGGCGCGAACGTACAACCCATTCATCTACTTCAGATTCTGATGGCCGCCCCCCGTCACGATGCGATCGGCGCCGGGCGACGCCACGCCGATCTTGTAGTGATTCTTTTCTTCGTCGCCGTCATCGCGGCCCCAGGGCTCGGGCTGCTGCTGGGCCTCGATCGCGCCACGATCTCGGAAGCGGAAATGCGTGAGCTCGCCGCCTGGCCCCAGTGGTCGTGGGCGCCGCGGGACCTCGGTGCCTGGCCCGACAAGTTCCAGCATTACTTCGAAGATCATTTCGCGTTCCGAAGTCGGCTGATCCACTGGCAGACCGCCGTGCTCTGGCACCTGCTGCGAACATCATCGGCGGACACCGTGATCGCGGGAAAGCACGGCTGGCTCTTTTATGCCGACGATGGCGGGATGGAGGACTACCTGCAGACAGAGCCGTTCGAACCCGAGCAACTGGAACGATGGCGGCTCACCCTCGATCGTGCGCACGACTGGCTGGACAAACGCGGCGTCCGCCTGCTTTTCGTCATCGCGCCGGACAAGCAGATGATCTATCCCGAGCACATGCCGGATTCGCTGCACCGGATGCGTGACGACTATCGCGCCGATCAGCTTATCGCCTACCTTCGCGCGCACTCGACGATCGACGTGCTGGATTTACGCCCGGCCATCATCGCCGCCAAGCCGACGGCGCTCCTGTATCACCTGTATGACACGCACTGGAACGATCGGGGCGCTCTCGTCGGGTATCAGGAGATCGCGACACGACTGCATCGCTGGTTCCCTGTCATCCAGCCGCTCACGCGCGAGGACTTCGACACGTCCCCATCAACGCCCTCTGGCGACAAGACGACGATGCTCGGCCTCGTCGATCGTGGAAAGGTGACGATGCCGGGCCTGGTCCCGCGGCGTGGGTGGTCGGCGATCGTCGTCGAACCGCAGAAACCGGATCCGTACGGGGAGGATGGACGCGTCGCAACGGAGATCGCGGGAACGACATTGCCGCGCGCCCTTATGTTCCGCGACTCATTTGCCAGCCGGTTGATTCCGTACCTCTCGGAGCACTTCAGCCGCATCGTCTACCAGTGGCAGAGCGATTTCGACGTCGACCTCGTTCAGCAGGAGCATCCCGACGTCGTCATCGAGGAAGTCGTCGGCCGTCATCTATACACGTTCGCGCCGACGCCGGAACTGGTGCCACGATAACGGTCATCCTTTCAAGCCGGGCACCTGAATGCGTCCGTACTGTCGGGAGTGGTGGTCGAAGGTGAAGGCTCAACCTGCCCGTCAGCAGCCGTCGTCTCACCGTCTCAATCGTCTCATGGGAGTGGGCCGCTGTCGTCGTGAGACGGGTGTACCCGCGGACCGGTTGTAGAATTGCCCGCCATGCCCACCGCAGCCCCCGGTCGCAACGATCCCTGCCCGTGCGGCAGTGGACGCAAGTTCAAACATTGTTGCCTGCCGGCGAGGACAGCGGAAGACTCCGCGCGTCTGCGTCTCCGCGCTGCCGAAGGGCGAGTCGTGGACGGACTACTGCGGTTCATCGCCGATACGTGGGGCGAGTCGTTCATCGTTCATGCCTGGGAGGATTTCTGGAACTACGACGATGTTCATGCTGGGGACGGCGCCATTTGTCGTGCCGCCGCGCTGGCATACGCGCATCATCGACTGGCGCGAGCGGCTGTTCCGCAAGCGGTTGATGACGCGCGAGGATCTCGTCGACTTCGACACCGAGATTCGCGATCTGTATTTCGACATCGCTGCCGAACTGCTCGATCCGAAGGTGGTATGACGGGCCGCTCCGGTGCCTCGATTCGAATGAGACAGTCGATTCCTCAGTGAGGTGAAGAGTCAATGGCGACGGTATGGTTTGCACAATTGGCGACTTGGAAAGTTGATGCACTCACCAACTCACCAAATCCTTATCGCACGGTCGGGTATTTGATCCCGAGCTGATCGAGATACGTTTTGTACTTCGTCGGATCGAAGTAGTACCTCCGCATCTCCGGGCGGTACTGCTC
>JBGPKK010000220.1:0-7464 GCA_041485905.1 Vicinamibacteria bacterium | reverse complement strand
CCGACGGCATCAGGTCGGGCGTGAACTGGATGCGCGTGAACTTGAGGTCGACCACCTTCGCGAGCGTCGCGATGATCAGCGTCTTGGCGAGGCCAGGCACCCCGACGATCAGGCTGTTGCCGCCGACAAACAGCGTCAGCAGGACCTGGTTGATCACATCGTCCTGTCCGACGATGAGCTTCTTGAGTTCCGAGACGATCTGCTGGCGTCCGGCGTTCATCTTGTCGGCCAGCGCGATGTCGTCGGCCGACTCGAACTCCACGGTGCGTGTCCCTAGAGCATCCACAGCTGTGTCCCCTTCAAAAGTTAAAAGTTCAAAGTCGAAAGTTCAAAGTTAAAGGCAACGCAAAAGGCAAAAGAGGAAGGCATGAGTAAAGTGCAAACGGGCAGGAACTTCAAGCCTTACTTTCAACGTTTAACTTTTCACTTTCAACTTTTTCAGTGCGTCATCCCGTAAATGAGGTAGTTGACCCCGAGCTTGTACGCTTCGTTGGACTCTGCAATGGGCCGGAAGCCGGTCGCGGAGAACTCCCAGAAGTCCGAGACGTCCGTGCTGTAGTTGACGATCGCCATCATGCGCTTTTTCGGATCATTGTCCTCGAACAGTCCGTAGAAGACCGGCCGGCCGCGGTCGTACGACTGCGGGATGATCTCCAGCGAGTCGATCTCGAAGAACGAATGGTAGATCTGAGCCTTCGCATCGATCTGGACCAGGCGCAGCTCGGGCATGGCGCGCCGCATGTTGTCCTCGAAGTTCGCCCAGCCGCCGCCGCTGTTGCCCTGACCGTCCGCGCGGAAGTCGTCGAAAATCACGAATCCGCCCTTGAGAAGGTACGCGCGCAGCCCCGCGGCTTCCTTGTCGTTCATCGTCCAGAAGCCGGGCTCGGTCATGTACGCGAGCGGGTATTTGAACAGCGCCGGGTCGTCCAGCGCGACGATCATGCTCTCTTCGATGTGCGGATTCAGGTAGCTGATCTCGGTCATGATCTTCATCAGGCTGCTTTCGGCCCGCTGTCCGCCCCGGCAGGACGCGTAGCCGTGAGCCCAGGCCGGCAGCCCGCCGCAGTAGTAATAGCCGCCAGGCCCGACCGTGTATTTCAGGCGCGTGAAGGTGAATCGGCCGTCGTAGGTGGGGTTGGTGATGATCGGGTCGCGCTGAAAGCCGCCGAAGAACTGGCGCTGCGCGAGCACCGTGACGGCTCCCGCCAGGATCGCGACGCCCGTCAGGCCCGCGGCGATCCGGGAACGGCTGATCACTTCTTGGCCTCGAGCTGCCCAATCGCGCGCGTCTGCTGCGCGAGAGCCGTGGCGAGCTTCTCAAACTCCTGGTCGTACTGCTCGGGTGGCATACTCGCTTTTCGCAGCCTCAGCCCGGCGATTTGATCTTCGAGATTCCGCTTCTCTTCGAGCGCCGTGCGCAGCGCGGGATTTGAGACCGTGGCGATCGCGGCCGACTTGGCGCGTTCCGACTCGAGATACACCGTGCCCGCCACGCCTGCCTGATCCTCGATCGTCGCATGTTCGCTCAGGACGTAGCCTTCGCGTTCGAAGGCCTGCTGAACCTTTGTTTTCGCGAACTCGAAGGCCTCCTGGACCGAGATGCGCCCGTTGCGGTCGCGGTCGGCGCCCTCGCCGGTAAACGCTTCGACGAAATAGGCGGGGAAGCGCGTTTCGTTGCGTTCGCCGCCGGTCTTCGTGGCGGTCACAATCGTTCGGCCCGGGCCGGCGAGCCCTTTGGCGAACTCACCGCTCGAACTGGCGGTATTGACGAAGACGATGCGTCCCGATCGGATCTTGGCCATCATCGCGGCGTAGTCGGGCACCGTCAGGTCGGGCCCGGGAAGGTTGAAGGCCGCCTGACGGCCGTCGAAGCTGCCGTGCCCGAAGAAGATGATGAACACCTCGTCGCTCGGACGCGCGCGCTCGGCGAGATCGGCGAACGCCTTCGTGACGTTCTCGCGCGTGGATCGTCCGCGAATGCGCGCGGGATCGCGGTCGACCTTGTCGGCCAGAAACGTGATGTTGGCGTCAGGGATGGCGCCCTTGGCCTTCGCCGCGTCGACCAACGCCGCCGCCCACTTGTGGAACTGCTCGCCGTGCTCGGCGTCGCCCTCGACCCCGGTGATGACGAGCAGGTGGGTGTCCTGGGCGGAGGCCGGCCGCGCGACGACACTCAGACACAAGCAGAGACAGACCGTGGCGCAGGCCTTCAGGCCTGCGATCGCGAACGCAGGGCTGAAGCCCTGCGCCACAACCGAGTGTCGACTGTCGACTGACGCGACTGACGCCTGTCGACTGACGACTCTCATATGAGCCCCCGCGTGCGGCGGTACGCCCACTCGCCGCCTGTCAGCGCGATGAGCAGCAGGAGAATCGCGGGCATGTCCCACAGATCGCGTTCTTCGACGACGGTCACGCCGCGCCCGCTATAGCTGATGGCTTCGGGCAGCGTCGCGACGTTTGCCGCGGTATAAAAACGTCCGCCGGTCTCTTCAGCGATCCGCTTCAACAGAGGCGCACGCATCGCCGCATCGAAGTATTCGCTGTCGGCCGCCGACGCGCGGACGTAGGCCGTGTCGGATCCCAGGTCTTTCCCGTCGCGCGACGCCGTGAGGCGAATCGTGTAGAGCCCCTCCTCGTCGGGCACCACGCTGGAGCGGTATTCGCCGTCGTGCTCGACCGTCCATTCGAGCGGGACTTCGGTTGTTTTGCCGCGCGGCGCGGTGACCTGCGCAACAACATGCGCGTCGTTGATGCCGTTGTACTGCGGGTCGAGGACCTCGGCGGTCAGCTTCATCGGCTGTCCGGGATCGACGCGGTCCTGCGTCAGCGTCAACATCACTCTGTCGGGCACATCGTCGACGAGCCAGCGGGCGAGACGCCGCCAGAACGTGGCGTAGGTCGTGTCGGTGACCGGGATTTTTGCGTTCATCCGCCAGAGAAACGAGTCCTGAATCGGCAGGGCGAGCGCTTTCCCGCGGCCGTAGCGCTGTGAGGCGAGGACGACCTGTTCCTGCTTCCGGTTGTCGAGCGCGGACAGCAGGAGGGTCGCGCCCGGTTTGACGCCGTGCACGGGGTTGACCGTCGAGACTGGCGGCAACTCGAGCCATCGTTTCGAAGAGGCGGCTTCGTCGGCGGCGATCTGAGTGACCGGGCTCGTCGCCCCGGCGTGCGTGGGCCGCACGGGCAGCTCCGAGAAGTAGTTGGCGGTGGGCTGGTTCCCCAGCGTCACCGGCAGGACTTCGCCGACCGGTGTGCCCTCCCAGCCGCCCTCGGCGAACGAGCGCCGGCCGCCGAGCATCAGGAGACCGCCGCCGCGCTTCCCGACGAAGTCGGCGATCATCCGGAGTTGCTCGGGGGAGAAGGACGCGGCCTCGACGCTGCCCAGGATGATCGCGCGATACGCAAACAGCTCGTCGCGTGTCTTGGGAAACCCCTCGACCAGATCGTCGGGGTTGCTGACGCCTTCAACCAGTCCACGCCAGTACTTGTTCTCCGCCGTCCGCTGCAAGAGAACAACCGCCAGGTTCCTGTCGTCTTCGACGGCGCGGCGGATGAACTTGACTTCATAGCGCGGCTCGCCTTCGAAGTACAGGATTTTCTCGCGCCGGTCGCTGACCTCGACCAGCGCCTCGCGCGCGTTGTTCTGGGTCACCTGCTCGTTGGCCTGCGACGGCACGCTGAACCGGAACATCCGCGCGCCCGCTTCGGACGCCGTGAAGTGCACGCGCACGGTCGCCGATTCGCCGTCGGGCGGCAGCGTCACTTCCTGCGTGCCCACGAGGTGCCCATCGTCCTCGACGTTGAGCGGCACCGTGGCGCCCGCGTAGCCGGCCTGCGTGAGCACGATGTTGACGACGAGCGAGGTGCCCTTGAGCGCGGACCGCGGCGTTTCGACACGCGTCACCTGAATGTCTTTCGCGAACCGCTCCTGGCCGACGCCGACCGTGAAGACGGGAATCGATCGCGCCTTCAGGCTCGCGATCGACTCGTCGAGCGCGGCGTCCGAGGTGTCCGCGCCGTCGGTGACCATGACGAGACCGGCCAGCGGCAGGCCGGCCAGTTCATCGCGCGCGCGGTCGAGCGCGCCGCCCAGCCGCGTGGTGGTCCCTTCGTACTTGAGGTCGCTCGTCGCCTGCAGACGATCGACCGTGGACGAGAAGCGGAAGAAGCGCAGGACGAATTTCTTGGAGAGCGCGTTCAGGAGCGGCCGATCCACGCCGAGGTTGTCGTTGACGAACGCGCTGCGCGGGCGCCCGTCCGTGTCGGCAATCTGCAGGCTGCGTGAATCGTCAACCAGGACGCCGAGGAAGTTCTGCTGCGGCACCGCGGCCTTCAGAATGAGGGCGGGGCGAAGGAGGCAGAATACCAGCACGCCAAGCACGGCCAGCCGAAGCGCGATGAAGATCGCGCGATCGCGGCCGCGGCTTTTGGCCACGCTGCGATAGCTGAGCAGTGCCCAGCCGCCGACCACGGCGGCCGCCGCAATCGCCACGAGCATCGCCCGCGACACGCCGAATACGAAGTCGCCCTGTTGGAAAAACAGCGGCGGGTATTTGAACAGAAAGCGAAACACTGACTCGAACATCACGAAGATTCTACTTCCGACGTGATGCCGGTGTATGACTTATTGCTGAGTTGGGCGACAATTGGTGGAGGGTCTCAATGACGTTCGTCATTCGGTTGCTCGTGAACGCAGCGGCGCTATGGGTGGCGACGCACCTGGTTGATGGCGTGACGTACACCGGTGGATGGATTCCATTCCTGGGCGTCGCGCTTGTCTTCGGTTTCGTGAACGCGTTTATCCGTCCCGTCGCCAAGGTGTTCACGTTTCCGCTGATCATCCTCACGCTCGGCATCTTCGCGCTCGTCGTCAACGGACTCATGTTGTGGCTGACGAGCCGTCTGTCCGGTGCGATGGGCCTGGGGTTTCACGTCGACGGGTTCTGGGCCGCCTTCTGGGGCGCGCTGGTCGTTTCCATCATCGGCACGCTCTTATCAATGATGGTCAGGTCGGACAAGGACTGGTAGACGCACGGGTCAGCGAAGCGCGGCCCGCGCGGTTCGCACCTGCGAGGCGCCGCTCCGGGTTTCGGTCCACGCGAACACGAGCTCGTCGCGACCCTGAGCGATTCGAGGATTCCCGGCGACTCGATCGTCTCCCGTCCCGGCCAGGGTCACCGCGACCGAGCGGCTGCCGCCGGCCTCGATCCGGCGGACCTTGAACTGCGATCGTCCGTTGGCGAATTCGATCCACGTCACAGCCGCCGATCCGTCTTTCAGCATCTCGATACCGACGTGGCCGTTGGCCGCCACGTCATCGACGCGGGCGGGCGCACCGAACGTGCGGCCCCCATCGTGAGAAAACGCCGCGAACGCCTTGCCTTCCTCTTTCAGCGCGCTGAACCAGGCCACGACGACATCGCGATTGCGGGCGCTGACGGCGGGACCGTTAACGGGACATGCCTCGATCTTCCAGTTGTCGTTGTGGACCGCCACCGGCGTACTCCAGCGGCCAGCGAGCAGCCGCGACACGTAGATGTCGCGCACCTCGGTGTCGCTGCGGTTTCGATAGGCGACGATCGGTCCTTCCGCTGTTGTGGCGACAGATGTCGGACAGCAATCGCACACACGCGTGTCGATTGCCACCTCGCGCAGCTGCTTCCCTGCGGGCGTGTATGCGGCGGCGCGGAGGCTCATGTTGTCCGACTTTTTCGCCGCATCGGGGTTCGTGGCCCGGCCGTCCAACCAGACCAGCCCAAGCCCGCCGCCGGGGGCGTCAAAGAGGGAAGCGAACCCGTGCTGGGTCTTCGTTCCGTCGTGGTGCGGGCTCGTCGGCGCCGACCACGTCGTCCCGCCGTTTTTCGACCACGCGAGCCGCAGATCGTACGCCTCGGGGTCCTCGCCGTTCTCCCGCAGAAAAGCCGCCGCCAGCGATCCGTTGGCGAGCGCGCGAACCGATGGGACGTCGGCCGCATTGATGATGAGATCGGCGCCGGTCGCAACAGTTCGGGCGGGCGACCATCCTGACGTCGTGCGCTCTGCGAACTTCAGCGTGGCCTCCGGTCCGTCGCGCTCCATCCAGCTCAGGATCGCGCGACCGGATCCGGTCGTCAGTTGCGGCGCCGAGCTTTCGGCGGCCGCCGGCGACGTCAACGGCTCGATCGTCAGCGTCCAGTCACGATCGGGAAGGGCGGAGGGTGCGGCTCTCGTGACGACGAGCAGCGCGACAGTCAGCGCGGAGCCAACGAAACACGTGATGATCAGGCGATGCATCGAACGATTCTAGCCGAAGACTCGCCACCATGGGGAACGGGGTGATCGGGTAATCTCGATGACCACATGCAGGCCGATCTTGTGTACCTCATCGACGTCGACAACACGTTGCTCGACAACGACACCGTCACCAACGATCTCAAGCAGCATCTCGCCGATACGTTCGGCATCGAGCGCGAGCAGCGCTACTGGGACATTTTCGGCGAGCTCTGGCACGAGCTCGGGTACGCCGATTACCTCGGCGCTCTCCAGCGCTATCGCGTCGAGCGCCCGCGCGATCCGCACATGCTGCGCACCTCGTTGTTCCTTCTTCACTATCCGTTCGCGGACCGCCTCTATCCGGGCGCGCTCGAGACCGTCGCGAGGCTGCGCGTCCGCGCGCCCGTGGTCATCCTCTCGGACGGCGACGTCGTGTTCCAGCCGCATAAAGTCGAGAGCTCCGGCCTCTGGCACGCCGTCGATGGACACGTCCTCATCTACATCCACAAGGAGGAGATGCTGGACGACGTGGAGCGCCGCTATCCCGCGCGGCGATACGTGATGGTCGATGACAAGGTGCCCATTCTCGCGGCGATGAAAGCAGTCTGGCGCGAGCGTCTCACGACCGTGTTCGTGAAACAGGGCCACTACGCCCACGATGCCGCGCTCCTCGCCGCGCATCCTCCGGCGGACAAGGCGATCGATCAGATTGCCGATCTCCTGGCCGTCGAGATCGAGTGAGCTAAAGCCCCGCGCCACATTGGTACTGCGTCAGCCTATAATCTGCGCCTCCATGACATCCCGACTGGCGCGGGCCGGCGTGCTGCTGGTGGCGGCGGCCTTCGTCGGCTACTGGGCCCTGCTCGTCGACTGCGATCTCTGGCAGCCTAAGCCTCAGGGCGTGGCGTTGGCCTTCGAGGGCGGGCGCGTCACGGTCGCGGACGTGGCACCCGACAGCGCTGCCGCACGCGCGGGCCTGTTGCTCGGTGATCACCTCGTCTCATTCGAGGGCCGACCGCTTCGCGATCGGCTCGACTGGATGGCCGTCGAAGCGAACGTCGAGTTCGCGCGTCCGATAAACCTGTCGGTCGACCGCGACGGCCGGCTGTCAACCATCGCGCTCGTGCCGGAGCGCGGGTCGTGGCAATCGTGGCGGCTGCACCACGGACCCGAGCTCCTCGTGATTCGCGGGGTGCAGCTGGTCACGCT
>JBGPKK010000219.1:0-7479 GCA_041485905.1 Vicinamibacteria bacterium | reverse complement strand
CGAGAAGCGGGTGACGGCCGTGCACGAGGCGGGGCACGCGCTCCTGACGGTGCTGCTGCCTCACGCCGATCCGATTCACAAGGTCACCATCATTCCGCGCGGCATGGCGCTCGGGCTCACACAGCAGCTGCCGGCCGACGAGAAGCACAACTACTCGCGCGACTATCTGAACGATCAGATCGCGATCCTGCTCGGCGGCCGCATCGCCGAGGAGATCACGATGGACAGCGTGACCACCGGCGCCGGCAACGATCTCGAGCGCGCCACCGAGCTCGCGCGCCGCATGGTGTGCGAGTGGGGCATGAGCGACGCCATGGGGCCGCTGACGTTCGGCAAGAAGGAAGAGCAGATCTTTCTCGGCCGCGAGATCGCGCAGCATCAGGATTACAGCGAGGACACGGCGCTCAAGATCGACCAGGAGGTCAAGCGGTTCGTCACCGACAACTATCAGCGCTCGCACGTCATTCTGAGCGATCACAAGGAGACGCTGGTCACGCTCGCCGAGGCGCTCCTCGCGCGCGAAGTGCTTGATGCCGAGCAGGTCAGGCGCGTGGCCGCCGGTCTGCCGCTCGACGACCCGCGGCCGGTGGCCGCCAGGCCGGCCGTCGCAGACGAGGACGAAGCGCGTCCGCGCCAGAAAGAGCGCACGCCGATCGTGCCCGCGCTCACCAAGCCGCTGCCACAAGGGTAGGCACCCCGCCCTACAATCGCCTCGGTGTTTCCCGTACGCCAGCCCTACCGCATCTCATTGCCGGACGGCCGCGTTCTCGATCTTGGCGCGCGGTGTCTGGTCATGGGCATCCTCAACGTTACGCCCGATTCGTTTGCCGAAACCGAGTCGCGGTTCGATCCGGAGCGAGCCGTCGCCGCCGCGCTGGAGATGGAGGCGCAGGGCGCGGATCTGATTGACGTCGGCGGAGAGTCGACCCGCCCGGGGGCCGAAGCCTTGCCCGCCGAAGACGAGATCGCGCGGGTGTTGCCGGTTGTGAGAGGCCTGGCGGGGCGCCTGCGCGTTCCGATCTCCATCGACACCTCCAAGGCCAGGGTCGCGCGCGCCGCGCTCGAGGGCGGCGCGTCGCTCGTCAACGATGTGAGCGGCCTCCGTCACGACCCGGCGATCGCCCAGGTCGTCGCAGCGCGTGGCGCCGGCCTCGTGCTGATGCACTCGCGCGGGGGAGCCGGCACGCTGCACGCCGGAGCGGTGTATGGCGATGTCGTCACGGAAGTGGCCGCCGAATTGAAGGCGAGCATGGACCATGCGGTGGCCGCCGGGGTTTGGGTCGAGCGGATGATCGTCGACCCCGGCGTCGGGTTTGCCAAACGGCCGCAGCACAGTTATGGTGTCCTGGCCCGGCTTCCCGAGCTGGCCGCCGCGCTCGCAAGGCCCCTGCTGGTCGGGCCATCGCGCAAGTCGTTCATGCGCGAGGCGCTGCATGACCGGCCGCCGGCAGAACGCGACTGGGGCACCGCTGCCGCCGTGACCGCCGCCGTGCTCGCAGGCGCGCACATCGTGCGGGTGCATGCGGTCGCCGAGATGGCGCAGGTCGTCAGAGTTGCCGAGGAGATACGGAGAAGCGCGAAATGACGTGGCTGACAGCGCTGTGGCGCCGACCGCCCATCAGTTGGTGGGACCTCGCCGACATCGCCGTCGTGGCGTTGCTCATTTACGAGGTCCTCAAGCTCATTCGCGGCACCCGCGCCGCGCAGATGGCGCTCGGCGGGCTGATCCTCGTCGCGTTGTTCTACAGTTCACGGTGGGGCCACCTGGAAACCGTCAACTGGCTCATTCGCAATCTGTTCGGGTTCATGGTCTTCGCGGTGATCGTCTTGTTTCAGAGCGAAATCCGGCGTGCGCTGGCGCATCTGGGCAGGGCGCCGTTCTTCCGGTATTTCGCCAAGCCCGAGTCCGCCGAGGAAACGATTGAAGAGCTCGTCGTCGCGGCGAGCATGCTCTCGGCGCAGCGCATCGGCGCGATCGTGGCCCTCGAGCGTCAGATCGGATTGCGAAACTATATCGAAGGCGGCATCCCGCTCGACGCCATGCTGACCTACGATTTGCTGCTCAGCATCTTCCAACCCTCGTCGCCGCTCCATGACGGAGCGGTGATCGTCCAGGGCGACCGCATCGCGGCAGCCGCATGTTTTCTTCCGCTGACGGTCAACCCGAAGCTCGGCAAGGAGCTCGGCTCGCGCCATCGCGCCGCCATCGGTCTCACGGAAGAGAACGATTCAGTCGCGATCGTCGTGTCGGAAGAAACGGGCGCCATCTCGCTGGTAACCGACGGCCAGATCGAGCGCGGCGTCGCCGCCGACGATCTGCGGGAGCGTCTCCGAGAACGACGACCCGCCTCGCGTAAGCCTGCCGCAGTGCAGTACACATGACGCCGTGGCCGTTTCGTCATCTCGGTCTCAAGCTGGTGTCGGTCGCGTTCGCCGTGCTGTTGTGGATGGTGGTGGCGGGCGAGGAAACGGTCGAGCGCGGACTGCGGATTCCGCTCGAGCTCCAGCAGTTTCCCGCCGGCCTCGAGCTGCAGACGGAACCGCCGTCCACCGTTGACGTGCGCGTCCGTGGCGGCTCCGGCGCGCTGAGCCGCCTGACGCCCGTGGACATCGTTGCCGTCGTCGATCTGCACGGCGCCCGCGTCGGACAGCGGCTGTTTCATCTCACCCCCGAGCAAGTGCGCGTACCCTTCGGCGTCGAGGTCGTACAGGTCACGCCGGCGACCGTCGCGCTCACGTTCGAGAACTCGGCCACCAAGCAGGTGAAGGTGTTGCCCGCGATCGACGGCACCCCCGCGCCGGGTTTCGTCGTCGGCAAATTCTCCGCCGATCCGGAGACGGTGGAAATCATCGGACCTGAGAGCGCCGTCAAGCGCGCGGCTGCGGCGTTGACCGAGCCCGTGTCGGTGGCAGGCGCTCGCGAGCGTGTCCGCCAGACGGTCACGGTGGGCGTCCTCGATGCAGCGCTCCGCCTGAAGAACACGCGCTCGGCCGTCGTCGACGTGCAGATCCTGCCGGCGCCGGCCGAACGAGCCGTACGTGACCTTCCGGTCCATTGGCGAAACCTGCCGTCCAATCTCGTCGCGCACTTCACGCCGTCGACCGTCGATGTCAGCGTTCGCGGTACGCGGGAAGGCTTGAACCGTCTCGGATCCGACGAGGTGAGCGCGTATGTGGACCTGTCTGGCCTCGGCACGGGGGAATACCCCGTGCCGGTTCGTGCCGCCGTGGCCGGCCAGGCGGGGGTGACGCGGATAGAGCCCGCCATGGTCCAGGTGCGGATTACCAGTGGCAAGAACTGAATCCGCGCCCCCTCGTCTGTTCGGCACCGACGGCGTTCGTGGCGTCGCCGGCCGCTACCCGCTCGATCGCGCCACCGTGCAGAGACTTGGCGCAGCGCTCGTGCGGGCGCTGCCGTGCGGCGCCCAGCCGCGGCTGCTCGTCGGCCGCGACACCCGCGAGTCCGGCGCGTGGATTGAGGCCGCCCTGGCCGACGGCGCGTCGGCCGAAGGCGCCACCGTAACCAGCGCTGGTGTCGTCCCGACGCCCGCGGTGGCATATCTGACCCGGACGGCCGGATACGACGCCGGCGTGGTGATTTCCGCCTCGCACAATCCGTTCGCCGACAACGGCATCAAAGTGTTTTCCGGCCGCGGCGAGAAATTTACCGAGCGCGTCGAACGCGAGATCGAAGCGATCGTGGCCGACACGGCGTGGAGTGTCGCGGAGGGCGAGCCCGGATCGGTCGCGACGTCCGATTTGGTTGACGCATATCTGGATCATCTCCAGGCGGTCTTTCCGGAATGCTCGCTGTTGGCCGGCCTGACGCTGGGCGTCGACTGCGCCAACGGTGCGACGACCACGGTCGCGCCCCGGTTGTTCGATCGGCTCGGGATCCGAGCGTCCGTGATCGGCAACACGCCCGACGGCCGGAACATCAACCTGGATTGCGGATCGACGCACCCCGATCGGCTTGGCGCGCACGTCGTCAGCCATGGGTGTCAGCTCGGGGTGGCGTTCGACGGCGACGGCGACCGCGCGATCTTCGTCGATCACACCGGGCGCGTCGTGAACGGAGACGAGGTCCTCCTCATGTGCGCCCGGCAGTTGCAGACTGAAGGACGCCTCAAGGGCGGCGCGATCGTGGCGACCGTGATGAGCAACATCGGCCTGGAAATCGCATTGCGCGACCTCGGGATCGAGATGATTCGCTGCGCCGTCGGCGACAAGTACGTGATGGAGGAGATGCTCAGCCGGGGCTTATCGCTCGGAGGCGAGCAATCCGGGCACGTCATCTTTTCGGACTATCTCTTTACGGGCGATGGGTTGTGCACGGCGCTCAACGTCCTGCGCACGGTGGCGCTTACCGGCCGGACGCTCGGTGATCTCGCCTCCGATCTCACGAGCTTTCCGCAGGTGCTTGTGAATGTCCGTGTGCGGGAGAAGCCCGATCTCTCAACCGTCCCCGCCATCGGGTCGGCGATTGCGCGCGTCGAGTCGCGGCTCGAAGGCGAGGGGCGGCTGCTCGTCCGCTATTCCGGGACCGAGCCGCTGCTGCGCGTGATGATCGAAGGCAGGCATCAGGACGAAATCCAGGCCTGGGCGCAGGAGATCGTCGACGTCGTCAAGGCACATTTGGGGTAATGCACGATGCCCAATGCCGAATGCAGTTTGTGTGACGACATTGTGCATTGAGCATTGTGCATGTCGATGGTCCGCCTATCCGTCAACGTCAACAAAGTCGCGACGCTGCGCAACTCGCGCGGCGGGCCCATCCCGAGCGTGCTCGAAGCCGTCGATGTCTGCCTGGCGGCGGGTGCGTCCGGCATCACCGTCCATCCGCGCGCCGACCGGCGCCACATCACGCCCGAAGATGTCCGCGACATCGCGCGGGCCTTGAGGGCTCGGCAGCCGCACGTCGAATACAACATTGAAGGCGACCCGCGGCCGGATCTCCTCGATTTGGTTCGCGAGGTCCGACCGGATCAGTGCACGCTCGTGCCGGTCGCGCCCGGCGAGGTCACGAGCCAGGCCGGGTGGCGCCCATCCGCGGAGAGCGATCGTCTTGCCGAGGCCGTCGCGGATCTGCGATCGCGCGGCGTCCGCGTGAGTGTGTTTGTCGACGCGCTTGCGGACTCCATTCGATGGGCCGCGGCGATCGGCGCCGACCGCGTCGAGTTGTACACCGAGCCATACGCGCGCGCCTTCGAGGCCGGGCCAGAGGAGGCCGATCGTTCGTTTCAGGTGTACGCCGGCGCCGCCAGGCTGGCGCAGTCGCTCGGCCTGGGCGTGAACGCCGGGCACGATCTCGATCTCGACAACCTGGTGCTCTTTCGGACGCTGCCCCGTCTTGATGAGGTCTCGATCGGCCACGCGATCGTCTCACGTGCGCTCTTCCGAGGGCTGTCGACGGTCATCCGCGAGTACCTGCAACTCCTTGCCGTAGCTGAGCCTGCGCCGTAATGCGCACTCCGGCCTCTCCAAGTGGACGGCGTTCCGCGCCCGCTGCTATGATCGAAACAACTCTCCTTTGACGCATGAAAACTGAAAGCATCGCCTTCGCCCTTGCGGGCGTCGTCTTCGGCTTGATTGCCGGCTGGGTGATCGGCACCGGGCAGGCTACGCCGCGCACACCGGCGGCCGCAGCCGCGCCGGCCAGCACGGCCGCTCCGGCTGCCGCGGGTGGCGGGACGCGCGCCGCGCTGCTCGACGAAGCGCAGGTCAACGCGCTGAAGTCCGTCGCCAGCCGCGAGCCCTCCAACGCGCAGCCGCGTGCGCAACTCGGCAACCTGTATTTCGATTCGGAACGCTACGACGACGCGATTCAGTGGTACGGCGAGGCGGTGAAGCTGGCGCCCAACGACGTGAACATCCGCACCGACCTCGGGATCTGCTACTACTACACGAACCAGCCGGACAAGGCACTCGAGCAGTTCGACCGATCGCTCACGCTCGATCCCAATCACACCAAAACGCTCCTCAACCTCGGCATCGTCCGGGCGTTCGGCAAGCAGGACCTCGACGGCGCGGTCCAAGCCTGGCAGAAAGTGTTGGCGCTGTCACCGGACAGTGCGGAAGGACAGGCGGCCAAGCGCGCGCTCGACAGCCTGCAATCGGCGCACACCGGCATCGGCGGCGGCACGACTCAGAAGCCTGGTGACTGATGCTGCGCATTGTCCTGCTGATGATCCTCGTGGTTCTCGCTGCGCGAACGTTCTGGCGCGTGGTCGACGGGGTTATCGAAGGCGTGACCGGTCGCCGCACGACCGGCGTCCCCGATCGCGGCGTTCAAATGGTCCGCGATCCAGTGTGCGGCACCTTCGTGCTGCCCGACCGCGCGGTGACTCTCACCGACGGCCGGCAGCGGATCTCCTTCTGTTCGACCGCCTGCCGCGACAGATATCGGGCGCGAACCGCATGACTCTCGAAGGCACGCTTCGCGGCGACATCGTCGAGGTCGGCCGGCGGCTGTACGCCCGTGCGTATACCGCTTCCAACGACGGCAACATCAGCGTGCGTCTCGGCTCCGATCGTCTGCTGATGACGCCGAAAAGCGTCTGCAAGGGGTTCATGACCCCGGACATGATGTGCATCACGGATCTCGACGGACGGAAGCTCCAGGGCGACCGCGATCCCTCATCGGAGATGCTCATGCATCTGGAGGTGTATCGTCAGCGGTCGGATGTGCAGGCGGTCGTGCACGCCCATCCGCCCATCGCGACCGGGTTCGCAGTGGCGGGCATTCCGTTGACGCGCCCGGTGCTCGCCGAGGTGCTGACCACGTTGGGGAGCATCCCGATCGCCGAGTACGCGACGCCCTCGACCAGCGAGCTCCCACAAGCCGTGCGCAAGTACATCAAGGCGCACGACGGCATGCTGTTGGCGAACCACGGCGCGCTGACGGTGGGCGGCGACCTCTTCGCGGCGTATTACAAGATGGAGACCATTGAACACTTTGCCAAGATCAGCCTCGTCGCTCGTCTGCTGGGCCGCGAGAATCTGATCGCCCGCGAAGAGGTGGAGCGGCTCCAGGGTTTGCGCGGCACGTACGGGATCAAGGCGCCCGCCCCTATTTGCGCCGATCCGGTGGATCCGACCCAAGACGCCACCTGTCAGGTCGTCGACGCGCCTGAAGGCGGGGGATTGCGGCTCGTGCCAGGCTTGCTGGACACGCCTTTGGGCTCTTCCTCGGCTCCGCCAAGTGACACGCATGAAGGGGAAATTCGGTTAACATACCGCGAACTCTCCACGCTGATAGAGGAAGCGATTCGCAACCTGCGGTGATACCCGAGGCCAAGAGTCTACGCGTCAGGCTGAGGCTGGGGTCAGCGAGTGGGGTGGGCCCGCAGTTTACCCCGAGGCCGAGAGTCTGCGCTCGAGGCCGAGGGTCGGAGAGTTCTGCCAGCGAGCGGGGGTGGGGCCCGCGGTTTACCCCGAGGCCGAGAGTCTACGCTCGAGGCCGAGGGTCGGAAAGTTCTG
>JBGPKK010000218.1:0-7527 GCA_041485905.1 Vicinamibacteria bacterium | reverse complement strand
GGCCAAAAGCGCTATTCGGTGGTGAGCCGGCGCCGACTCACATCTCCCGCGCCAAGCCCCGTAACCTGGCGCCGGCCGGTGTTCGGCGCCGCTCCCTGCATGGTCACCGTCTTGCTCCACTGAGATCGAAGCACCAGACATTAACGGGCTTCCGGCGGAACTCGGAAGCCGGAAGCCCGAAACCGGGGGGACTTTCTCGAGGAGCGGAGGGGTTATGCGGCTTCAGCATTCGGCGTTGCTGCTCTCGTTCCTGCTCGTCGCCGGCGGGATCGCGCACGGACAGGAGACGACCGGAACCATCACCGGGCATCTCATCGACGCCCAAGGTCTTGCGGTCCCTGGCGCCACGGTCACGATCGCCGGACCTCAGGGAACGAAGACGGTCGCAAGCGATGGCGAAGGGCGGTTCACCGTCCCGTTTCTCACGCCCGGCACTTACGATGTCCGCGCTGAGCTTCAGGGATTCCAGGCGGTCGAGCGAAAGGACATCAGTGTCGGGCTCGGCCAGAGAGTCGACTTGCGCCTGAAGCTGGAGTTCGGCGGCGTGACCGAGACGGTTCAAATCATCGCGACGCCCGACGTGGTCGACACCAGTACGACGACAATCGGCGCAAACATCCCGAACGAGCTGCTCCAGCTGGTGCCCGTGGGCCGCCGCGTCAGCGACATACTTTACATGGCACCAGGCGTCAGCAGCTCAGGGACCGCTGGCAGCGCGAATCCGTCGATTGGCGGCGGGAGCGGTCTCGACAACCTGTACATCATCGATGGCGTCAACGTCACCAATACCGGATACGGCGCGCTCGGATCGTACTCGATCGTGTTCGGGTCGCTCGGCAACGCGATGCCATTCGACTTCGTGCAGGAAGTGCAGGTGAAGACGGGCGGCTACGAAGCCGAATTCGGACAGTCCACCGGCGGTATCATGAACGTCATTACGAAGAGTGGCAGCAATGTCGCCCGCGGATCGGTCTTCGGCTACGCGCGTCCTTCGGACCTCGAAGGCACCTGGACCGGGTACCAGACGGTCAACGGCAGCGTACAGACGAAACGGACGCAGCTCACCGACGCCGGCGCCGAGGGGGGCTTCCCGATCGTCAAGAACAAACTGTTCTTCTTCGGCGCGGTCGACCCGGGCTGGGACAGGCGGACGTTCGAGGCGCCGGAGGGATTTCCGCTCCAGCAACGACTCGGCGAAGTAGACCGCGTCCGGAAAACGCTGACGTATTCGAGCAAGGCGACCTGGCAGGTCGGCAACTCGCATCGGATCGACGCGTCGCTCTTCGGCGACCCCTCCACCGGGCGGAACGGTCCGCAGCGCATCTCGTCGCTGCTCGTCTCGAACACCGCGTCATTCAGCTCGCTCGACTATGGCGGACACAACCAAACCGTCCGCTACAACGGATTGGTCAACAGCCACTGGCTAGTCGAGGCCACGTACGCACGCGCGCTGAACAGGATCAACGAGACGCCGTCGGTCAACGACTGGCGCGTGACCGACAGGACGGTGACCCCGGCTGTCATTACCGGTGGCATCGGCTTTTACGAGGCGGGCAACCGCAGCCTCAACAACCAGTACGGGGTCAAGTCGACGAACATCGTTGGCAACCACCAGATCAAGTACGGCTTCGAGTACGACGCTGTGAACTACAGCCAGGTCAACCAGCGCACGGGACCGACGTTCACGGCGCCAGACGGCCGGACGACGGCAACCGGCGCACAGATCACCATCCTGCCGGACGTCAATTTCGGGAAGATCTACGAGGTCACCCGTGCGAACTTCAACAGCGGCCGCACCACGCTGCAGAAGTACATGGATTTCTTCGTGCAGGACACCTGGAAGGTCACCGACCGGCTGACCATCAATCCGGGGCTGCGGTACGAGCAGGAGAAGCTGGCCGGCACGATCATCACGGACTTCGAGCTCAAGAACAACTGGGCGCCACGCGTCGGCGCGACATTCGATGTCGTGGGTGACGGCAAGACGAAACTCTACGGAAGTTACGGCCGCCACTACGCGCGGATACCGAACGACCTCGCGGCCCGCGCCCTGTCGGCGGACGACAGCACGAGCCGGGCCGACTACTTCGACGCCAACGTGACCAGCCCAATCCCGAACGGCGTCGTGACGCAGGTCCCCGGCGGCGGCCAGATCACGAATCATTTCGTGCTGGCGGGCGTCGGAGCCGACACGATCGACCCGAACGCCAAGCTCTCGTCTACCAACGAGTACGTGCTGGGCTTCGAGCGCGAGGTGATGCCGCACACCAGCGTCGGCGTCCGGTACATCTACCGCAACATCGGTCGCGTGCTCGAGGACGTGGCGAACGCGCCGATGGCCGCCTACGATCTGGGCGTGCCTGGCCTCGCGAGCGTCGAGTACATCCTCACCAACCCGTCACACAGCACGGCGATATTCCCGGCGGCGAACTTCCTCGGCGCGACATTCGACGATGCGGTGCACAAGTACCACGCTCTGGAATTCACGCTGAATCGCCGCTTCGCGAACAGGTGGTCGATGCTCACGTCGTATCGATGGTCGCGACTGCGAGGAAACTTCGAGGGCTTCTACCGAGACGACAACGGCCAGTCGGATCCGGGCATCACGTCGCTGTACGACTTCCCCACCAACGACCCGAGCTACACGGCGATCGGCGTGCCGCAGTTCGGGTATCGTGGCGACATCCGGTATCTGGGCGACACCAACGGCATCCTGCCGCTGGATCGGTCGCATCAGGGCAAGGTGTTCTGCAATTACTCCTGGCCGATGGGGCTGGGCCTTGGGCTAGGCTTGAACGTCGCATCCGGGGCGCCGCTGACGCCGTTTGCGGCCAGCCCGAATTACAGCAACGGCGGCGAGATTCCGGAGGCGCCGCGCGGCTCCGGCATCCAGACGATTGATGGCTTCATGACACGGACGCCGTTCCAAAGCGCCGTCGATCTCCAGGCGTCTTACGTGGTGAAGCTGGGCGGCGCGCGCACGGTGACGCTGCTCGCCGACATCTTCAATCTGTTCAACACCCAGACGGTCTTGATGTACGACCAGTGGACAGAGATGACATTCGGCGCGCCAAATCCCGACTTCGGAAAGCCGGTCACGCAGGTCCTCGGCGGCGCGCCGCCGCAATTCCAGCCGCCACGCCAGATTCGGGCCGGCGTGCGCTTCTCGTTCTAGCCGTCCGGCAACGGGGTGGAGAGGCCACGTCGGTGGCCTCTCCGCTCGTGTCCCGAGTTGGAAGCCGCAGCGTGATCGGCGACCGGCGGAGTTTCTGTCGATGCGGCGGCGCCGGCAAACGCCGGCGCCCGCGCGGCGTTCACGATCCGCAGGCGTGCGAGATCGATGTCAGTCAGCGCAAACCCTTTCAGGCTCGGGTCGGCGAGGGCCGACGCGTGATGTTTTGCACGCATCAGTCCGGTTCTCGCGTGCGTGGACCACCCCAGCATGAAATGGCCGATTTCATGCGCGAGCGCCCGGCCCAACGCGCGGCCGATCACATCGGCCCGGAGGCGGTCCGGCCAGCGGGAGGCGTTCGACCCCAACACCTGCGCGCCGAGAGCAAGGCGCCTGACAGGATGGTAGTGAACGACAACGGTTGAAGCCGGAGCACCATCTCGACCGAAGCGGATCGCGCCGACGCCGTCTTCCCCCTCGCCGGTCGTGGCGTCCTCGTCGATGACCACCGCGAGCGCCATGACATCGCCAGCGATGCCGGTCGCTTCCGACGTCTCCACCTGTTGAAGCAGCACGTCGTAGGGCGCCCACACACGCGCGGCTTCGGCCATTGCGCCGCGCAGGACGTCCGCGGGCACGGGCGTGCGAACGACAACATGCAAGCCGACACGAAGAGGCGCCGCCTGAAGGCTCGCCGCGGCGACCCATATCAAGCTGCTTGCCCCCACTACGATTCGTCGACGCATCCAGCGCTCCACTGCAACCGCGAAGCATGAATGATCGGTTCAATGGATCAGCATGTCAAGACGATACCGCGCCCGCGCGATGTAAGACGTGGCGCCTGGCCGGCGCCCTTTTCCCGCATCTACCTGTGTGCCGGGCCACTTGGTTTGGTCCGAATTTTGCTCTCGTCATAGCTGGCTGCGCAGCAGCAGAGCGCGGGGAGGTTGTGATGTTCGATCAACTAATCCGACGATGGTGGATCGTGGCGGCACGTGGCATCGTGGCAGTGGCGTTCGGCGTTGCGGCGTTCCTCGCGCCCGAGAGAACTCTGGTGTGGCTCGTCTCGTTCTTCGGCGTGTTCGCCCTCGCCGACGGCCTCTTCACAATGGGAGCTGGCCTCTCGGTCAACTGGCTGTCCCTCTTCCTGGAAGGCGTGACGGGGGGGGCCGTGGGACTGGTGACGGTCCTCTACCCGCCAATCGCGCAGATGTGGTTTGTATACTTGATTGTGGCGTGGGCCTTCGTGACGGGCGCCCTCGAGCTGGTGGGCGCGCTCAGCCTCCGGCGGATGGTCAACGGCCCAATGGTGAAGGGCGAATGGCTGCTTGGCGTGAGCGGCGTTCTTTCGCTGCTGTTCGGTGCGATGGTCGCCCTGCAACCGGACTCGGGCAGCGTCGCATTCATTTGGATCATCGGCGGGTACGCGATCGTCTCCGGCACGTTGCTGCTGGCCCTCGCGTTGAACATCCGGACCTGGAGCCCGGTTCTGCCACCGCCGGCGACCGTTTGAGGGGCTGCTTCACTGAGGGTCATCATGAGAACGATTGATGACGTGGTCAAGCGTCTCCGCGCCGACGGTGCGGAGACGCGTCTCCGGGCTGAGTTTTTGGAAATGCCGGGTTTACGCCTGAAACTCGAACAGGTGCAACGTCTGTGCGGCATCGAGCGGACGATGTGCCAGATGGTGCTCGACTTGCTCGTGGACGAGAAGTTTCTGTGCGTGAAGTCGGACGGACACTACGCACGCCTGACGACCGGTCATCATCCGCACCCCGCGAAGGCGACCCTCGGCAACGACTACCGAAAACGAAGCGCGTGACACGCCTGTCGCCTGACGAAAAACGTAGCCGCTGCGGAGGTTTGCTGTTTCCGCCCGAACTCGCCGCTGGAATGAAGGTGCCTGCGACCGCCGCGCTGACGACGCTGATGCCGGGGTCGAACAGGAACCTCTCGGCGCGGGCCAACAGATCGACGTCGACTCGCCCACGCAAGCGCTCCTTCTTCTCACGCGCGAGAATCGCGGTGCCCTCGATGATGAGGCGAGGGTTGCGCCGCGGAAGATACGTGAGGAGCGACTGTAGCTGGTCGAGGGGCAGCCTTCCGACTGGCAGCGGCGTCCTGCGTGAGCCTCGCGTCATCGGTTCAGGATCTTAGCGAAGCGTGAGCGAATCGGCATAGCCGAGGTGGGCCGGAACCCGCCCACACACACTCAGCGCAACCCAAATTTCTGTGCCTTTCGCAGGACGATAGGCCGCCGGAGGTCGGTTCGACCCAACGCACCGGCGGTCGAACACCGAGATCAAAGTCGCATCCGCCGCACCAGTTGCCGCTTCGCGGCGTCGACCAGCACCAGATACGTCAGCGTCGCCGGGAGCAGAAAGCCGAAATACGATGCGGGCAGCAGGGTCAACCCAAGAACATCCGCCAGTGGCGTCGCGGGAAGCGTTACGCCAACGGCCACGACCGCCAACGTGGTCGCTACCAGGGAGCGACTCGGCCGACTCCGGAGTGGATTGCCCATCGTCCGAATGACAAAGAGCACGAGCGTCTGCGTCGCCAACGATTCGACGAACCACCCCGTGTGGAACAACGGTTCGCTCGCGCGAAAGTAGTGCAACAGCACGAAAAACGTGAGGAAGTCGAAGACCGAGCTGATCGGCCCGATAAAGACCATGAAGTCGCGGATGACGCGCATATCCCAGCGTTGGGGCCGTTGCACATAGGAGGCATCGACGTTGTCGGTGGGAATCGCGATCTGGGCGACGTCATAGAGGAAGTTGTTCAGGAGAATCTGCGTCGGGAGCATCGGGAGGAACGGCAAGAACATCGACGCGGCAGCCATGCTGAACATGTTGCCGAAGTTCGAGCTGGTGCCCATCAACAAATACTTCATCATGTTCCCGGAGGCGCGACGCCCTTCGATGATGCCGCGATGCAGCACGCGCAGGCCCGGCTGGCCCAGGATGATGCCGGCCGCGTCTCGAGCCACATCGGTCGCCGTCAACACCGAAATGCCGACGTCGGCCGTGTGAAGCGAGGGCGCGTCGTTGATGCCGTCGCCCAGGAAGCCGACGACGTGGCCTCGTCGTTTGAGGGCGAGGATGATCCGGTTCTTCTGCGCCGGAGAGACGCGCGTGAACACGGACGCCTGCTCGGCGGTGTGCCCAAGCGCCGCATCGTCCATGCGCGCGATCTCGTCTCCCGAAACGATCCGCTGATCGTCCAATCCAACTTGCCGACAGACGTGGCGGGCGACCAGATCGTTGTCACCGGTCAGAATCTTCACGGTGACGCCGTCGCGCTTGAGGTCGGCAATCGTGTCCGCGGCATCCCCGAGAACCGGATCGGCGAAGCTGATGAATCCGGCGAGCACCAGATCGGTCTCGTCGGTCCGCGAGTACGCGTCTCGCGGCTCCATCCACCGATAGGCGATGGCGAGCACCCGGAGACCGTCCGCGCTCATCTTCTCGTAGACCGCGGCACACGCGCGCCGTGTCGAGTCGTCAAACGACCGCACCTCGCCACCGCATTCGCATGCGGTTGACAGCGCCAGAATCGGCTCAGGCGCGCCCTTGGTGACGAGGAGCCGCCCGCGCCCGGCCCCATCGGGCGACTCGACGACGATCGAGAGGCGGCGCCGCTCGAAGTCGAACGGAATCTCATCGACCTTCCGATAGCCACTGACGTCGACCTCGCCGTGCTGCAGAACGGCGGCGTCGAGCGGGCTTCGAATGCCGGTTTCGAACCGGCTGTTGACGTACGCGAGCGTGAACACGCGATCGGAAGGGCCTCCCGTCGAATCGAACGCGCCGTCCAGACGCATCTGGCCGCTCGTCAGCGTGCCCGTCTTGTCGCTACAGAGAATGTCGATGCTGCCAAGATTTTGAATCGCGGGCAACTGCTTCACGATGACCTTTTCTCGCGCCATCCGGATCGCCCCATCCGTGAGGGTGACCGAGGCGATCATCGGAAGGAATTCTGGAGTGAGGCCGACGCCCAGCGCGACCGCGAAGAGCAGCGATTCGAACGGATTGTGCTTGAGGGCGATGCCCACGAGCAGAATGAACAGCACGAGAACGACGGTCGTTCGGAGAATAAGCAGGCTGAACCGGCGCAGACCATGTTCGAACTCGGTTTCCGGCACGCGTGCGGTCAGCCGCGTGGCGATGTCGCCGAAGAGCGTCGTCGGCCCGGTGGCGATGACGAGAGCGGTGCCCGTCCCACTCACCACGGAGGTGCCAAGGAAGACGAGATGTGGCGCTCCCGGCCCTGTCTCGCTCGGGGCATCCGCTGGACACGCCATCTTGTCGACTGGCAGCGATTCGCCCGTCAGCATCGACTGCTGAACCGAG
>JBGPKK010000217.1:0-7548 GCA_041485905.1 Vicinamibacteria bacterium | reverse complement strand
TCCTAGCCCACGATTGACTCGGCTCGCGTGACGGCGGACACTACCGGTAACGAAGCTTCGCCGAGGCTCGCATCATCCCGCGGGACGGGCCTCCGCATATCGGCCAGAACATTCGCCAGCCTATGGGCGACGCGCGTGGCCATCGGGAAGGGGAGCACGCTGGTCGTCGAGGCGACCAATTTCACGGCCGCGGCTGCCTGCCGAGGAGCGAACGCCGACCCTGCGCGTGATCGAACGCTTCACGCCCGTGTCCCCGGACACCATCAAGTGAAGGAGGTGGCCCTGTGAGTCCTCTAGATCGCCGGGAATTTCTGGCGCTCGCCGCTGCGGCCCCACTGCTGCAAACAACGGGAACCGGGTCGTCCCTCTTTGTGTGCATGCATGAGGCGAGCTCCGACCGCTTTGATTTCAAAGCCGCCATGGAAGGCTACGGCAGGGCCGGCATCCGAGCCGTGGAGCCGACCTTGCCCAAGGTGCGAGAGTTTGCGCAGAAGGAATCGCCGGCGACCGCGAGGCGGCTGCTCGACGATCTCGGGCTGCAGGCGGTGTCCTCCAGCAATCAACTGGGACTCGCCGAGCCCAGCGATGCGCGCGCGCGAAATCTCGAGGACCTGAAGTGGAAGGTCGAGCTCGCGCAAAGGATCGGCGCAGACCGCCTCGTTGCGCCATCGGCCGGGACCGGACCCTACACGCTGGATGATTACAAGCGCGGCGTCGACAATCTGCGCGAAGCCGCCGACATCGCCAAGCCGTTCGGCGTGACGCTCATGCTGGAGTTTGCCCGGACCTCGCGGTTTGCCGGCTCGCTGCCCACGGCGTTGAAGCTCGTGCGGGAAGCGAACCATCCGAACCTCCGGGTCATGATGGACATTTATCACTTCTGGGGCGGCATCAGTAAGTTTGAGGATCTGGAACTGCTTCGTGATGGCGAGCTCCATCATCTGCATTTCGAAGATGTGCCTGCGGACCCGCCCCGGGAGATTCAAGGACAGCCGGACCGCGTCTTCCCTGGCGAAGGCATCGCGCCGCTGCGCCGCATCGTCGAGGTGTTGAAGAGAAAGAAATACGCGCGGGCCGCGTCGCTGGAGATGTTCAATCCGATGATTCAGGCGATGGATCCCTACCAGGTCGCCATGAAAGCCCGCGCCGCCATCGAGCCGTTGATTGCGTAGCACGTACTTTCTATCGTCCCAAGTACCTCCTATCGTCTAGACTCTGGCGGTGATGACATACACTCTTACCGCCCCACGCCTCTCGCTCGCCGTCGGTCTGGCTGTCGTGCTGGCCTTTGCGCCTGCGGAGCTCACGCGGGCCCAAACCAGCAAATCGGTTGCGCGCAAGGTCAGGATAGGGACCGACGCGTGGCGATCCGAGATCTCGCAACAGCTCGCGGCCGCGGTCGTTCGCGGCGACACGCCGGGCGTCGTGGCTCTGGTGGTCAACCGCGACAACGTGCTTTACGAGGGCGCGTTCGGCAAGTTCGACGTCGCGCGCAACGTGGCGATGCCGGTGAACGCGATCTTCCAAATCGCGTCGATGACCAAGCCGGTGACGTCCGTGGCCATCATGATGCTGCTCGAGGAAGGCAGGCTGAAGCTCGACGATCCGGTCTCGACGTATCTCTCTGGCTACGACAACCTGCAGGTGATCACGACGTTCAACGAAAAGGACGCAACCTACGAAACGCGGCCGGCCAGGCGGGCCATGACGATTCGGCATCTGCTCACCCACACGTCGGGTATCGGCTACGCGTTCACGAGTCCGATCGAGTACCGGCTGACACAGGCGACAAAAAAGAGCGAGTGGGAGTTGCCGCTGCTCAGCGATCCTGGCGACAAGTGGAACTACAGCGCCAGCACCCGCGTCCTCGGCTTCATCGTCGAGAAAGTGACGGGGACGCCGCTCGAGACCTGGTATCAGGAGCACATCTTCAAACCGCTCGGCATGGCCGACACGTCGTACGCGGTGGCGGCGGACAAGCAGTCGCGCGTGCCGACCACTCACAGCCGCTTCACCGGGACGATGGTCGAGCAGCCGCGGACGCCCATTCCGTCGACGCCCACGCCGCCCTTCCGCGGCGACGGCGGCCTCTACTCGACCGTGCAGGACTACGGCAGGTTCGTCCGGATGCTGCTCAACGACGGGCGGCTCGGCTCGGCGAAGATTCTGAGCGAGAGATCGGTGAAGATGATGGGCGAAAACAACATCGGAACGATCTTCGTGGAGCGGCAGCCCGACGCCGACAAGCAGCGGACCAAACCGTTCCCGCTCGGCGCGGGCAGCGATAAGTTCGGCCTCGGATTTCAGCTCGCCTCAAACGACCCGCAGTCCGCCAGGTTCCGCAGTCCGGGCAGCATGAGCTGGGCGGGCATCTTCAACACCGAGTTCTGGGTGGACCCGGTGAAGCACATCGGCGCCGTTCAGATGATGCAGGTGCTGCCCTTCTACGACGACGGCGCGATCCGGACGCTGCGCGACTTCGAGGAGTTGGTCTATCGCGAGCTGAAGTGAAGAGAAGACATGGCGCCGCCCGCGTCCGGCGGCGCCACCGGTCGCCGTCTATCTCGCCAGCGGATTCGGTCGAATCTGCATCTTGACGATCTTGCCCTTCGTGCCCTTGCCACCCTCGATGTGCCAGACGAAGTGCGTGCCGTAATTCGCGTAGAGCGCACGGCCCTTCCATCCGGCGCTCGGATCGTCGATGCGCCCGTCCATGCCGCGCGAGTAGAACCCGAGCGGGTACGGCACGCGCAGCGTCGTCCATTCTCTGGTCTGCGGGTTCAGCGCCAGCAGCGCGTCGGAATTCGACCCGGTCGCGAAAGGCGTATCAGCGCCCAATCCCGAGATGTTGTGCTGATCGACCCAGTTGTAATAGTGGAAGTCGGCTGGAATGTTCGTCCCCTTCAACTTGGGACCGGTGGTCTGATAGAGCGTCCAGCCTTCCCGGCACTGGCTGCCGTCGGTCTTGGCCGGCCCGTTGAGGTCCTTGCACTTCCGAACATCGAAGCTTGCCAGATGACTGCTGGCGGCCAGCGCGGTCCAGACGACCCCGTGGCTGTCGATATCGACGCCGCGCGGATCGAAGCCCGGCTCCGGCACCTTGAAGAGCTGCGTCTTGCAGCTTGACGGCGGATTGCTGCCGCGCTGCAGCCGCACGAGATAGCCGGGGTACCGCTCGCTGATGCCCCAGACCGTGTCGTCCACCGGACTCGGAATGACCGAGTACATGGAGTAGTTGATCATCGTATCGAGCTTCGGATCGAGCGGCACCGGCGTTCCGCGCCCTCGTCCCCTCGCGCCGGCGGCGGCGCCCGTGGTATCGCCCGCGTACAGCGCCGAATCCCCGCGACCGTCCACGACATTCCACGGCTTCGTGATCTTGCCGTCGCCGTTGGTGTCGAGCACCTGACCGCACCAGCCGACGGCTTTCTGTTCGTCCTTGGTCTGGTCGTACACCTTCGTGTCGATCCAGCCGAATATCGGACCGGAGAGCTCGTTGAAGTACACCGTCTCGTCCGGATCGTTGTCGAACTGCAGGTGGTGCGTGGCGTAGCAGGTGTCAATCAGCGTGAACTCCTGCGTCGTCCGGTCGTAGAACGAGGCCTGCCGGCCGCTGCTGCGCAGAGGGAACCACTCGGCGAACTTGTTGGTCGCGTCGCTGCACCAGGACGGGTCCTGATTGCCGCGGATCTTCGACGTCATCCACACGCGGCCTTTGCTGTCGAGCATCGGGTTGTGCGGATCGGCGGGATCGTACGGCGGGTTCGCCCAGAGATGCTCGTTCCCCCAGTGTAGAGACGGACGATTCGGCGCCGGGAAGCGGGAAGGGACTTCCGCCTTGGGTGCGCGCGTCGGGATGTCGATGGCCCGGGTGCTGTTCTCGTTTGGATCCAGTATGACGAGCTGGCCGTGCCCGGCCGAGACCGCGTAGATGCGCCCGTTCGCGTTCACCGTTGGATGGTTCTTGTCCGTCGAGACTTCGTCGTGCATGAACGAGTGGTCGTCGCCCACGTCCCACAGCGTCACGACGAGATTGCGCTCGATCCCCTTCGGTCGCGGCGGCGCGGGCGGTACCTCGCCTTTGGCGACGCGCTCGGTCCAGTCCGAAAATGTCTTGAGCGAGGGCTCTTTGCCTTGATTGGTGAGCACACCGTACATCGACGTGCCGCGCACGCCCGTGCCGAGCCGCCACTCCCAGGCCTCTGCGTGCGTCTTCAGCTCCGGCTTCGCTTTGAAGATATGGTCCACGCTGCGAGTCAGCTGGTTGCCGAGCTGATGACAGAAATTGCAGTCGGACTTGAGCGAGTTGATCCAGTGATTCTGGGTCAGCATGTTCGGTCCGACGCCGTTGCCCTGCGCGCCCGTGCCGGGAAACAGCGTCGAGGGCGGCGGCTCGAGCATTGACAGCCAGTAGTTGCCCGGATAGACCTTCGCCGCCTCTTGCGGCGTCCTGGCAACCGTCGCGGTCAGTGCGACCTGGGTCGTCGCCGGCTTCATCTGAATCGGCGTCGAATCGACGAGGCCGTACCCTCGTACCCACACGCGGTAATTCGCGGCCGGCAGTTCCGGCATCATGAAGCGGCCCTGATCGTCGGTGACGACAATCTTGATGAAGTTGGTGGGGAGGTCCTTTGTTTCCGCGATGACCCACACGCCGGCTTCGGGACCCTGGCTGCTTCGTACGACGCCGGTAATGTAGCCTGGCGGCGCGGCCCGCTGGGACTGCAGGGCGGTGCCGGGATCAACCGCGGATCCGGCGATCACGCCAATCAGTGCCGTGCGGAGCAGAGCCCGCCGCACGATCGAACGCGTAGACGATGTCATATCAATTTCTCCCCATCCCTTTGAACGCGTACTTATAGTAACGCTGCCCGTTGTTGACTTCGCCGATGAACAGGTTGCCCTTCGAGTCGGCGCCCGCGAAGCTGTGCGCGTGGAAGAACTCGCGGGCGTTGTGCCCCGCGTGCCCGCCGATCGACGACACGATGTCCATCGTCTGCCGGTTCAGGACGCGAATCGCCTTGTTGGAGCCGTCGATCACATAGAGAAACTTCTGCTCCTTGTCCGGCGAGACCGCGAAATTATGTACGGTGCCTTCGGCCTGGAGCGTGTTCCTCGAGATGAAGACTTCCTTGACGAACGTTCCGTCGAGCTTGAACACCTGCAGCCGGTTGTTCGTGCGGTCCGCGACGTAGACCGTGTCGTCGTTCGTCACCAGAACGCCGTGCACCGGGTTATTGAACCCCTCGGGAGGCGGTCCTTGAATGAGCTGCGGGCGGGCAGGGAACTTGATCCCATCGTCAGGTTTCTTGCCGTACGCGCCCCAGTAGCGCTTGTACGCACCCGTGTCCGCATCGAAGACGATGACGCGGTGGTTGAAGTATCCATCGGCCACGAACAGCTCGTTGGTCTTCTTGTAGACGAACAGGCTGGCGGGCCCTCCGAGGTTCCCGGTGTCGTTGCTGCCCTTGTTCTTCCCCGCACGGCCGATCTGCAAGAGGAACTGGCCCTTGGTCGTGAACTTCAGGATCTGGTTGTCGTCCTTCGCGCTTCCGCTCAGCCACACGTTGTCTTTGTGATCGACGAAGATCCCGTGTTGTGACGCGAACCATTCGTAGCCCGCTCCGGGCGCGCCCCATGCCTGGAGGAACTTCCCGGTCGTGTCGAATTCCAGAACCGCGGGCGCCGGCACGCAGCACTCCGACTGAGGCGGATTGAGGGACGCACCTTTCTCGCCCTCAGGGATCGTATCGGGCCGGTGAAAGACCCACACGTTGTCATGCGAATCGACCGCGACGCCGCCGACCTGCCCGGTCACCCACTTGTTCGGCAAGACCTGCGACCACAACGGATCGGGTTCGAACAGCGGCACCTGCTGCCGACTCGCCTGCGCGGCCGTCGTCTTCCCGGCCATCGCCGCCGCGACGCCGATCGCGATGATGACCGCGCCGGTCCCTCCGACCGCCCACATTTTCGTTCTCATGTGGCACCTCTGACGCCAGACCGAGACTCAGCGTTTGGGCCGTGCAAACGCGAGGTTGTTCGAGAAAAAGGGCAGCACCTTGGCCTCGATGCGGGCCGGAACACGATTCGTATGGTTGCCCTCATACGTTTCGAACATATGGGTGACGCCGAAGTTCGTCAGGATCTGATCCAATTGCCGGTTGGAGTCTGCCAGTCCATCTTCCGTTCCGACTTCGCCCATGATCGCGCGGTACTTCTTGAGATTGGTGATGTATTGATCGAGCATCGCCAACGGCGAATTCGCCACCCATTTGGCTACCACCAGCGGCTGCGGCTGGCCGTCCTTCACCGGCAGATCGAAGAACTCCGGCGGGTTTTTCGGGTTGGACGACCAGGCTGCGGCTTCTGCCGCCTGCACGTTCCCGAAAGCGCCAGCGCCTCTCCCGGCGCCTTGTCCTCTGTTGCCTTGTCCTCTATTTCCATCGCCGCGAGCCGCGTCCGTCGCAGTTGCCGGCCCAGTCGCGGCAGTCGCAGTCGCCGGCGGAGCCGCGGGGGCTGTGGCTGACGGGGTTGCTCCGCGAGCGCCCTCGCCTCGATTTCCCGCGCCTCGATTTCCGCCGCCACCCGGATTGTTCAAGAGGCAGCAGGCGCTCATGATGTACAGGCTCGAAAACACGTCGGGGCGCTTCATGCCAATCCGGACGGTTCCATAGCCGCCCATCGAATGCCCGCCGAGGCCTCGGCTCATCCGATCGGCGATGGTGCGATAGTGGCTGTCAACGTACGCGACCAGATCCTCGGCCAGATATGTTTCCCAGTCGCCCGTGGTCGGCGACGCCGAGTACATGCTGCCGCTGTACTTGGTGAACGCGTCGGGATTCACCAGAATCATTTCCTTCATCGTCCCCGCGGCGATGTCTTTGTCCGCGCCTTCGGCCAGATTGGTGAAGGGCATCCAGCGCTCTGCAGTGAGTCCGTACCCGTGCAGCAAGTACACGACCGGATAGCGCTGGTTTCGATTCGTGGCGTAGCTGGGGGGCAGGTAGACGAAGACATCGCGGTCGGGAGTGTCGCCCTCCAGGTTTCCCTCGAGCGATTTTCCGTGCACCTTGATGCGTTCGACGACGCCTTTTGGTGCCGCGTGTGTCTGGGTCAACACGGAATGTCCCAGCATCAGAGCCAGCAGAAGGGACAAACCCGAACGGCACGCCAGGCGCCAGACGCCGCTGGAACGAGTTGATTTCATGTGAGCCTCCAGGCTGCGCAATGTCTTGAGCACGGTAGCATAGGTCGGTGGCTATAATCCCATCTTCAACTGACGGAGGAAACGGGATGTCTTCGTGTTTCAACCGGTGCGTGCTCGGGGTGGGACTCGTCGCTTCGACCGTCGTCGGCTCGTTTCTGGTAGACCTGCACGCGCAGCAGCCGCGGAGCGTCACCGAGGGCGTGTACACCGGCAGCCAGGCGACGCGCGGCCAGGCGCTCTACACAGACCGCTGCGCCTCGTGTCACGGGGCGACGCTCGCCGGCCTGCAGGCGCCCCCGCTGGCCGGCGACGAGTTCGTCCGCGCCTGGAGCGGACCC
>JBGPKK010000216.1:0-7651 GCA_041485905.1 Vicinamibacteria bacterium | reverse complement strand
GCAGACGAGCGCGTGTCGCTCCTGTACGAGCCGCTGCATCCGGCAATCCTCCGGATGATTGTGATGGTGCGGCGGGCGGCGGCGCGGCGCCGCATTCCCGTGTCCCTGTGCGGGGAGATGGCGTCGGACCCGGCGCTGCTGGCGCTGCTGGTGGGGCTCGGGTTGAGGGAATTCAGCATGACGCCCGGCGCGATCCCGCTCGCCAAGCAGGTGCTCGCCGACGTGCACAGCGGCGAGCTGCGGGCGATGGTGCGCCGGATCCTGCGAATGGCGACCGTCGACGAGATCGAACGGGAACTGTTGGCCGCTCTCCCGCGGCCGTCTCACGCTGGCGAGTAACGAATCTGGTCATTTGGTCATCTGGTCATTGATTGTTCAAATGACCAGATCAATGACGAGATGGCCAGATGACGAGATGACAACATTCGAGGAGCGCAATGAGCGACGATGTGACGAGAGTGGAGAAGCCGTGGGGCTACGAGCTTCATTGGGCCAAGACGGACCGCTACGTGGGAAAACTGATTCACGTGAACGCCGGTCATGCGTTGAGCCTGCAGTACCACAACATCAAGGACGAGACGATTTACCTTCACGCGGGGCGGCTACTGTTCGAGATTCAGGAGGGAGCCAACCGGGTGACGCGCGAGATGCACCCGGGCGAGCGTGTCCACATCACGCCCAAGACCATCCACAGGATGACGGCCATCGAGGACAGCGACATCTTCGAAGTGTCGACGCCGGAAATTCATGACGTCGTCCGGTTGGAAGACCGTTACGGACGGCAGGACAAAACTGAGAACTGAGAACTGAGAACTGAGAACTGAGAACTGAGAAGTTTTCAGTTCTCAGTTTTAAGTTCCGTTCGTTAGAACGGTATATCGTCGTCGGTCAGCGGCTCGGTGGGGGCCTCCGAACCTGGCGGGTGAGCGCCGCCGGCGTCTCCGCGATCGGTCGTCGCTCCGCCGCGCCCACCGCCGCCGCCGAGCAGCACAATCCGGTCGCCGCGAATTTCGGTCGTGTACCGCTTGTTGCCGTCTTTGTCGTCCCACTGCCGCGTCTGGAGGCGACCCTCGACGTAAATCTGCTTGCCCTTGGTGAGGTATTCGGCGAGCGACTCGGCAGTCTTGCCCCACAACACGACGCGGTGCCATTCGGTCTTTTCCTGCCGCTGGCCCGCCTTGTCGTTCCACACTTCCGTCGTGGCCATGTTGATGGTGGCCACCGCGGCGCCGCCCGGCGTATAGCGCAACTCGGCATCGCGCCCGAGATTGCCGACCAGAATCACTTTGTTGACGCTTCCCATAGGGCGACATTCTACATCGTCAGAAGCTTCTAAGGTTTCCGCGCGGGCGTGGCGAACTGCATCAGCGCCTGTTTCGCGAGACGTCCAGCGTCACTGTCTGGGTACTTCTTGGCAACCGTGTCGAAGGCTTCCCGTGCCAGGTCGAGCTGCCTGAGATCCTTCAGCACGACGCCCTTCTTGTAGTACGCGTCGGGAATCGCATTGCCATTGGGATAGGCGCGGATCGCCTTGTCGTAGGCTTCCAGCGCCTGCTCGTTCTTGCCTTGCGCGGCGTACGCGTGACCGATGTACACCTGCGCATCGTCGGCGTCGAGCGATGTGGGAAAGCTGCGGATATATCCTTCGAAACCCTTGATGGCGAGATCGTATAGACCGCTGATGTAATCGGAGCGCGCCTCATCGAACAGCCGCTGCGGCGACACGCCGACAGGAAGCGGCGCCGCAGTCGCCGCCGTGGCGGCAGGTGCCGCCGCATCAGGCGCGGTACCGCCGGCCGGTGCGGCGCCTGGAGACGACTCGGAGGTGGCACGGGAGACATTCTGCTGCTGAAGCGCCTGCCTGAGGGCATCGACTTCCTGTGAGAGCGAGCCAATCCGCACGTTGTTGTCGTCGACCTTTTCGCGAACGATGCGGAGGTCGGTCGACAACGTGTCGATGACCAGCTTCTGATCGGCGAACGATTTGCGGTTGGCGTTGTTCTGCTCGTCGAGCCTGGCGTTGACGGCCTTCAGGGCTTCGCCGAGCGCCGTGTTCATCGAGCCGATCAGGTTCTGCAGCTGCTGCGCCTGCTCCTGGAGGATGCGGATGTCCGCCATGACCTGCTGATGCTCTTTGTTGGCCGCCCACGCCGGCCGCGCGGCCACGGCGGCGAGGACGAGCGCGACGAACGTGCGGGTGAGGATCGGCTTCATAACCATCTCATTTCGCAGTGATGACGAAATGCGCCCGCCGGTTCTTCGTGTAGGCGCTCTCGTCGTGGCCCGGCTCGAACGGGAATTCCTTGCCGTAGCTGACGGTGCGGAGCCGATCGGCGGAGATGCCGACCGACACCAGGAACGCGCGAGCCGCCACGGCGCGCCGTTCGCCCAGGGCCAAATTGTACTCGGGGGTCCCGCGTTCGTCGCAGTGACCTTCGATGGTCACGGTCCAGCTGGCGTACTTCTTCAACGTCGCGGCGTTCGCATCGAGCGCGCCGCGTGCATCGCCGGCGATCTCGCTGCTGTCTAACTCGAAGAACACCGGCTTGAGCGGGGAGTTGCGGTTGATCTCGTCGAGCGACGCGGACGCGATGCTGTCGTCGCGGAAGGGCTCGGGCGGCACGACCGTCGGCTCGGCCACGGGCGTCGGCGGGGACGGCGGCCGTGGAACCGCTGATGTGGTACTCGGGGGCGCGGGCGGAGGCACCGCCCGGGCCACCGGCGGTGTCTTCTTGCCGCAGGCTGCGGCCAGCACCAGCACGAGCACAACAAGCGCGGTTCGCGGAACCGCCGATCGCATCACCATCGTATGCTCCATCCTCATTTAGACCAGTCGGGTTTCGTGTTGTTCCCGGTGTTCGTAATCTGCTTCAGGTTCTTCCCGTCCTGTGCGATGACGAAGACCTGCGCCTTGCCGGAACGGGTCGACGTGAACGCGAGGTGGCGACCGTTGGGCGCCCATGTCGGACTTTCGTTGGTACCCTCGCCGAACGTGAACTGGCGGACATGACCCGTCGCCAGGTTGATGACCTTGATGTCGTTGCCAGGTCCGATGCGCGCCGTGTACGCGATCTCGTTGAACGGGGCGGGCGACCACGTCGGCCGATCCGCATACGACTCCGACGTGATCTTTCGCAGGCCGAGACCATCCACGCCGATCGTCCAGATCTGCGGTGTGCCGGTGCGATCCGAGACAAAGGCAATCTGGGTCCCCGACGGATTCCACGTGGGTGACTGGTCGATGCCGGGATTCGTGGTGAGACGGCGGACGTTCGACCCGTCACGATTGGCGACGTACACTTCCGCGTTGCCATCGCGCGTGGACCAGAACGCGATCCGGGTGCCGTCGGGAGACCACGAAGGCTGGAACGTCGACTCCGGGGCCTTGGGGAACTTGTCCAATATGCCCTGGTAGATGTGCGAGATGAAGATATTGGGCTGGCCGTCTCGGTACGACGTGTACGCGATGGAGCGGCCGTCGGGCGACCAGTTGGCCTGGACGTTCAAGGATCGGTTGGTCGTGACACGCCGCTGATTGGCGCCGTCGTAATCGGCGATGTAAATCTCCTTCACGCTGCGGCTCTCGATGGTGCCCGTTATCCGCTCCCCGTCGCGATCGGACTCGAACGCCAGTTTGGTGCGGGCCACGCCGCGCAGCCCGCGCTGCTTGTCGTGAATCTCGTCGGAGATCGTATGCGCGTAGGTGCGCGGGTTCGCGGCGGACCCGGAGTATTCCTTGCCGAAGGCCTGCGGGTGGCTGTCGGCCCGCCGCACATCGAAGAGACGGACCTGCACCAGGATGCCGGCGGCGGTCTTCTGCACGGTGCCGACGAGCACGGCGTCCGCATTCACCTCGTGCCACCTGGCGAAAGGGACGTCCTCGAACGACTTCGCCGCCGGAATCGTCGCGGAGACGTCACGCGGAATCAGCGCGAACTCGCGTTCGAAGTTCAGATCGTCGTACAGCACCTGCGCCATCGTCTTCGCGATGGCCGCGGTTTCCGCATCGTTCGACAACGGGATGAAATCGGGCACCGCCATCCGCGGAGCGGCGCCGGCATCGGCGGTAATCACGGTACTGAGCTCGCTCGGCTGCTGGGGAGCGGACTGCGCCGGAGGCTGCTGCGCGGGCGTTTGCGGTCGGGCCGAGAGCGCGACGACCCCAAGTCCTGCAGAAAAGACGACGGCACAGATCGTGTGAAAGGTTCTGGTCATCTTTGGTATTGGAAATTCAAATGAACGGTCAACGTGGGATTCGGAAACTCCTGTGGAAGCGGCCGCAGTCGCTTCGTCAGGACGACCGCGCGCTCGGCTTGAAGGTCGAGCGTGATATTACCGCTGCGCTTTTCAGTGTCGATCTGCGTCAACAGGCCGTCACGCTCGATCGTGAACTTCACGATCACGGACGCGCCGATTTCCGCCTGTTGGACCCAGTTTCGTCGAATCATCGCGATCATCTCTGCGAGATACTGGGGGCAGCAGAAATCTGCCACGTCGAGGGTGGACCCGGTGCCGGGACCGCCGCCGGTCGATAACCCGAAGCCCAGTCCACGCACCTCGGTCTCGACGATGGCGCTGCCCGATCGGGCCTGCGGGCCGCGGGTCGGCGTGCGCCCGCGCGCTTCGTCGGGCGCCTGCGTGACCGGCGCGGACGCCTTCGCGCTCTTTGCTCCGGGCGCCGGCGACGTCATTTCCGGTGCTTTCGCCGCAGGCGGTCGGACCGCCTCGCGCTTCGGCGTCTCTTCGGGCGGTGTTTGTACTTGCACGGCCCGTCCGCCAACCGATGTCATCCCGCCGCTCGATGTGCCGGCTCCGCCGCCGCCAAGCGAGATCGACATGATCGGGCGCGGCGCGTCGTTCGGTCGCTTCAGTAATCCCTGGGGCGCGAGCAGCAGACCGACGAACAAGGCGCCGTGCAGCAGGAAGGAGATCGTCACCCCCTGCTGCAGTCCGGATGGCTGCTGCATCCGATCCCGAAGCACGTCGGACACGTCGGTCATCGCTCACCAGGCATCTTTGTTTCGAGGCCCACGTGCTCGACGCCGGCCGCTTTCAATGCGTCGGTGATTTCGGTGACCTCGCCAAGATTGATCTCGCGGTCGCCGCGCAGGAACACGTCCTTCTGCGTCGCCGTTTCCATTTTCTGGCGCACGCGCTCCTGCAGGACCGCCGCGCGCACCGGTTCCTTGCCGAGATACACGATGTGGTCCCGGCGGTAGTTGAGCGGCACCGTCACCTCGATGCGCTCGCCGACCATCTGTGTCGCGCGCCGCGCCACCGGCAGGTTCACGTCGATGCCGCGCTGAATCATCGGCGCCGTCACCATGAAGATCACCAGCAGCACCAGCATCACGTCCACCAGCGGCACGACGTTGATCTCGCTGAGCGAGCTCGCGACACGGCGACTGCGGCCCGCGCGCTGGACGGCGGCATCGGCGAGGTGGAGCTTCGGCATCTAGTGTCGTGCCTCCGAAGTTCGTTTGCATTCGGCCGGCACCAGTGACATGTCCACGCTGGAAAAGGACCATGTGGCGCAGGGCTTCAGCCCTGCGATCCGCCCGCGGTTCGCAGCCCTAAAGGGCCGCGCCACATTTGGAGTACGGCCACGCGGGCGGCCAGCGGTACTGCAGCAGCGTGGACACGTCACTAGGTAAAATTCCGTTCCGCGATGTTGAGGAATTCCATCGCGAAGTCGTCCATGTCCGACGCGAACCGCTTGGCGCGCTCGGTCAGCGAGTTGTAAAAGAGCACCGCCGGAATGGCGGCCGCCAGGCCGGCCGCGGTCGTAATGAGCGCCTCCGCGATGCCCGGCGCGACAGCTCCCAGGTTGGTCGACCCGGTGCGGGCGATGCCTTCGAACGCCAGCATGATTCCCCAGACCGTGCCGAACAGCCCGATGAACGGCGAGATGCTCGCCGTCGTCGCCAGAAACGACACGCGATGTTCCAACTTGTTCACCTCGACCACCGACGCGCGCATCAGCGCCCGGTCGACCGCGGTCAGGCTCTTGAGAGTAGGACGAGCGGCGGGCCTCGCTGGATTGGGTCCGTTGGCCACGTCGGGGGGGCTCTGGCGAATTTGCGCGTTCAATTCGGCGTACCCGGACTGGAAGAGACCGACGAGCGGGCTGGCCTCGAGGGATCGACAGACCGACTGCACTTCCGAGAACTTGTTGCTGCGGCGAAACACGTCGAGAAATTGCGACGACTGACGCGCAGCCCGACGGAATGTCCACCACTTGTAGAAGAAGATGGCCCACGACACGATCGAGAGCATGATGAGAATGAGGAGAACGCCCTGGGCGATGGGGGAGGAGCCGACGACGCGCGCGACAATACCGCCGCTTGACGAGCTGGCTTCCCCAGGCCCGCCCTGCGCCTGCAACTGCAGGGCAAGAGGCAAGCTTCCAAGCGTGCGCAAACGGACCTCCGAAGACTCGCGAGTGCGCCGCTGGGACAGCGCTCCGGTGGACGGGCGTCCACACCGGATGCCAGAACTGTATCACGGCGGGCAATAGCTGTCAAACCTATGTTATAATTGGAGTTCTGTCTCTTTCATGCTCCGGTTCCTCAGCATCAAACGCCTCGCCGTGATTGACGCGGTCGAGGTCGAGTTCGGGCCCGGCCTGAACGTCCTCACTGGCGAAACGGGGGCCGGCAAGTCCATCCTTGTCGAAGCGGTCGGGCTCCTGCTCGGCGGCCGCGCGTCGGGCGACCTGGTGCGGACCGGCGAAGACTCCGCGACAATCGAAGCCATCTTCGAGACCGGCGGCGACGAAATCCTGGTGCGGCGCGAAGTGACGGCACAGGGCCGCAGCCGTGCGTTCGTCAACGGCGAGCTGGCGACTGCCGGGGCGCTCAAGGACCTGGCGGCGCGCCTTATCGAATTGCACGGCCAGCACGAGCATCACACGCTGCTCGATCCCTCGACCCATCTTGCGGTCCTCGATGCGTTCGGCGGACTGGAATCGTTGTCCGAGCCGGTGGCGGCGGCGTTCGAGCTGATGCGCGCGACTGCGGAGGAGCTGGCGCGGGTCCGTCGCGCGGCGGCGGATCGCGACGCCACGCACGAACTGCTCGCGTTTCAGGTGGCGGAGCTCGATCGGGCGATCGTCAGACCGGGTGAAGACGAGGAATTGAGCGCGACGAGGCAGGTGCTGGCCAACGCGGAACGCGTCGAAGGGCTGTGCGCCCAAAGTTACGCGACGTTATACGAGAGCGACCAGGCCGTCCTCGCGCAGCTTGGCGGCGTCTGGCGGCGGGTGGCGGAGCTCGGGTCGCTCGACCCGCAGTTTCAGCCGTTCCTGGAGGCGAAGGACGCGATCAAGTCTCAGCTCGAAGATCTGGCGCTCTTCCTCCGGCGCTACGCTGACGGCATCGAGGCTTCGCCCGCCCGGCTTCAGCAGATCGAAGAGCGGCTCGCACTGCTCGAGCGACTCAAACGCAAGTACGGACCGACGCTGGCCGACCTCCTCGCGCGTCACGATCGCCTGCGGCGCGAGCTCGGCGACCTCGATCGGAGCGACGAGCGCCGCGTCGAGCTCGAACGCGAACACGAGGCGGCTCGGCGGCGCTACCTGGAGGCGGCGCAGCGGCTCTCGGTCGCTCGGCGGAGGGTCGCGCCCGATTTCGCAAAGCGGCTTGAACAGCTC
>JBGPKK010000215.1:0-7743 GCA_041485905.1 Vicinamibacteria bacterium | reverse complement strand
GGCCGGCCTCGACGGACTCTCGTTTGTCGCCGCGCGCCTGCGGGCGGCGCTGCATGACGCGTGATGTGGTGACCGGGGCGGGGATCGAACCCGCGGCCCGCGCATTAAAAGTGCGCTGCTCTACCACTGAGCTACCCGGTCGTTGCGATCGCGAGATTTTAGATTGAAGAGTTCAGATTGAAGATTAGGTCCAGGATTCTGCAATCAATCTAAAATCTTCAATCTAAAATCTACAATCTCACCGTCATTGTACTACCGTGAACGGCACCGAGACCTCCGTCGTTTCCCACGTCATCGTGATCGCGCCGCCGGCGTCTGCACGATTCTTGACGATGGCGAATGTCAGTTGTTCGATCGGCATCGCGACGGTGCGTTTCATCAGCTCGACGCTGCCGAGATCGGCCGAGGGATTGTAGTTGGTGTGAAATCCGCTCGGCTCCTTGCTGACGATCAGCGTCCACGCCGTCCGCGTCGGCAGGACCCAGATAGTGTGAGGGCCTGGGGGCACGGTGAGCTGACCCAGATGCAGCGCGCCGGTGCTCTCGATCGTCGTTGCCTCGTCGGCGCCCGGGCACCACACGCGGTCGAATGGCACGAGCCGGCCGAAGATCGCCCGCCCGCGCATGTACGGACGTCCGTAGGTGATGGTGATCGTGCTCCCGTCGATCGTCTCGCTGACCGATTCGTGTGGACTGGCACGCCGCGCCTGACTGGCGTGGACCACCCCCGCGAGACCCGCGACAAATTTATCCACGCGATCGAGCTGCCACGGAGTGTTGACGCGCAAGTACAGGACCGCGCCCAGCGCTGCGACCAGCACGCCGACGAGTGTGAGCTTCACAACACGCATAAGTTGCCGCCTTTCGCGTTATATACTGACGCCGGCCGTCGGATCATGAACAAGGAAGCCGCCCGTCTCGTGCTCGTCGTCGAAGACGATTTATCCGTGCGCCGCCCGCTCGTCAAGTTTCTGGAAATGCACGGGTTCGTTGTGGTGACAGCGGAGGCCGCCGATGAAGGACTCGCGGCGCTGAAGGAACACCGGCCGGTCGCGGCCGTCATCGACCTGCGGCTGCGGCGCGGTACCGGACGCGACGTCCTCGCTGCGGCGCCGCCCGAGATGCCCGTGCTCATTTTCTCGGGCGTTCCATCGGAATCGGCGGAACTCGAGCGGCTGCGACCGCGCACACGCCTCATCGAAAAACCGTACTCGCTGGTGCTGCTCATCGAGACCCTCGAAGAGATGCTCGCCGAGGCGAAACAGTAAGACCGACCCCGTCCATCAACGTCCATCAGAGTATCTTCATTCCAAGCGCCGAGAGTACCAGCTCCGTCCCCAACTGCGCTGTTGTATTCTGCATGTCCAGCGTCGGATTGACCTCGGCCATGTCGAGCGAGGTGAGCAGGCCCGAGTCGGCCACGATCTCCATCACCATGTGCGCTTCGCGGTAGTTCAGGCCGCCGCGCACCGGCGTCCCGACGCCGGGCGCAATCATCGGGTCGCACACATCCAGATCGAACGACACGTGAATGCCGGCGGTCCCATTCCCGGCCAGGCTCACGGCTTGTTCCGCAATCGACGCGATGCCTTGCCGGTCGATATCTTTCATCGTAAAGACGTGCACGTGTGAATCGCGGACGGCCGCCTTCTCGCGCTCGTCGAGATTGCGGACGCCGAGGAGCACGGTATGAGCCGGGAGCACTTTGGGCGACCAGCCGCCGATCTGCGACAGCTCTGAGGGCTCGGGACCGAGGAGCGCCGCCAGCGGCATGCCGTGCACGTTGCCGCTCGGCGACGTGGCCGGCGTGTTCATGTCGCCATGGGCATCGACCCACAGGAGACCGATGGGCAGGTTCCTGGCTTTGGCGGCCCACCCGGCGGCCGCCGCCACCGAGCCGGCCCCGAGACTGTGATCGCCACCGAGCACGAGCGGCAGGGCGCCGGCTTCGAGCGATGTGAGCGATGTCTCGTACAGCTTCTGACAGACCGTCGCGATGAGGTGGATGTACTTCTTCCGCTCGTGACGTGCGTCCTGCGTTTCGGGAATGGGCGTCGGCAGGTCGCCCAAATCGACAACCGTGTAGCCGAGATTCGTGATGCGCTCGCTGAGCCCGGCGATTCGAAACGCCGACGGTCCCATGTCGACACCGCGGCGTCCGCCTCCCAGATCCAGAGGCACGCCGATGATGTGCACAGGACGCGTGCTCCCGTCCGTCACTTTTGCCTTTGACCTTCTACCTTTTAACTTTTAGAGACACCGACATTCCCTCGCCCGATGGCTTGACGATCGCGGTGACGAGGTCCGGGTTCCCCTGGATCGCGGCGAGAAAATCGCGCAGCTCGCTCTCCTTGTTGACGACGTTGTGCGCCAGAAACACGCCGCCTGGCCGGAGCCGGGGGAGCAGCACGTCGAGGAACCGCTTGTAATCGCGCTTCCACGCATCGAGGAACACGAAATCGAAGTCGCCGGCGATCCTGGGAATCTCTTTGAACGCATCGCCGGACACGACGGTGATCACGTCGCCAAGACCCGCGCGCTGCGTGTTATGCGCCGCCGCGCTTGCACGCATCGGGTCGAACTCGATCGTCGTGAGATGCCCACCCGTTTCCCGCAGGCCGAGCCCAATCCAAATCGCGCTGTAGCCGTGGGCGCCGCCGATTTCGAGCGCGCGCTGCGCGCGAATTGACGCGGCCATCACGCGGAGGAAGCGGCCGTCCTCTTCGGACACGGCGAGGAGATCGGTATCGGCCGCCTTGATCTCGTGGAGCACCTGAACGACCTCGGGCGAGAGCGCCGCCGACCGCGGACGCTGCGCGTGGAGAGAGAGGGTCAATGCCAGGACTGCGAGCAGACCCAGTCTGAGAGAGGTCATCGTGTGGTCCGGGGCGTTTCCAGGTAACTCGCCACGTGTTTCGCCGTCGCGCGTCCATCGGCGACGCAATCGGGTATGCCGACGCCGCGAAATCCGCTGCCGGTGAGGAACAGGCCCGGCCGGCGCGCCAACGTCCGCTCAATCGCTTCCATCCTCGCCGAATGACCCACTTCATGCTGCGCGCTCGTCCGCTCCCAGCGGTACACACGCGTGAGCAGCGGCTCGCCGGTGATACCGAGCAGCGGCGTGAGGGCGGCGACCGACAGCCGGACCAGCTCGGAATCGGACCGCTCGAGCGCGTGCGGATCGCGCGCGCCGCCGACGAAGGTTCGCAGCAGCACCCGATCGGCCGGCGCCCGATACGGCCACTTCGACGACAGCCACGATGCCGCCAGCAGACCGGTGTTTTCGACGCGCGGCACCACGAACCCCGAGCCGTTCAGTGGATGGCTCACGGCCGACCGATCGAACGCCAACACCACCGTCGCGCTCGACGCATAGGGAATCTCGCTGCACAGTCGGGCGAGCTCGGCATCGAGCTCGCGGAGCAGCGCGCCGGTCGCATAAGCGGGTGTCGCAACGATCACCGCGCGCGAGGTCAGCTGCAGGCCGTCCTCGGTTTCGATGACAAAGGGTGAGGGGCCATCAGCGGACTGCACGCGTCGGACGGGCGCATTGAGCCGGATCACGTCGCGCGGAAGCGCGGCCGTCAGCGCGCGAACCATCTGGCTCAGGCCGCCGGGCAGCGACCTGAAGGCGCCGTCGGGGGAGATCGGTCCACGAGCCCGGCTCCGAAACGCCCGCAGCACGCTGCCGTGCGTGCGTTCGGCCTCGACGAAGCGCGGAAAGAGCGACTGGACCGAGAGCCGCCCGACATCGCCGCCGTGGATGCCGGCCAGCAGCGGCTCGGCGAGATACGTCGTCGCTTCGGCGCCAAACCGCCGCGTGATGAACGTGCCAATCGATTCGTCAGCTTCGTCTCGACGACGCGGCACGGCGACCTCGCCGACCATGCGCATCTTTCCCGCCCAGGAGAACAGCTGCGTTGCGAGCAAGGAACCGAGCCGCGTTGGAATGCCCAGCACCGAGTCGGCCGGCAACGGATGCAGGCGTCCGCCGCGCTGGATGTAGGCCACGCGGGGAGTTTTGGTCGGCACGAGCTCCGTTCCCAGGCCGAGCTCTTCACACAGCTTGACGCCTTCCGGCTTCTGCACGAGCAGGGCGTCCGGTCCGCCATCGATTGTGTATCCGTCGATCTCTTCGCTCAGGATGACGCCGCCGGCGCGGCTTCCGCGTTCGAGGACGACAAATGGCACCTTCTGCTGCTGGAGCTCGTAGGCAGCCGACAAGCCTGCGATCCCGCCGCCGATGACGATCGCGTCGGTGGTCATCTGCACGCCTGCACCAGATCTTCAAGCATCGCGATGAAGGTTGGCGACGTGTTGAGCGATTCGGTCCGTCTCAACGTCGCGCCGCACTCGCGGGCTGTGGTGGCGGCCTGCACGTCGACGTCGAACAGAATCTCGGTATGGTCGCACACGAACCCGATGGGAACCGCCAGAAAGCGCGTCCGGCCGTTCGCCGCGCGCTCCCGAATCAGGTCGCTCAGATCGGGTCCAATCCACGGCTCCGGCGTCCTTCCGGCGCTCTGGTACGCGACCTGGTATTCGCCGATGCCGGCCCGTGCCGCCACACCTCGCGCGGTCGCGGCCACTTCCTCAGCGTATCTGTCGCCCGCCTCGATGACACGGACGGGCAGGCTATGAGCGGTGAAGATGATCTCGGCATCATCATGTGGCTGCGCCGCATCATTCCGCTGCGCCGCGAGGAGCCGTTCGGCAAACGCTTCGATGAGGCGCGGGTGCGTCGCAAACGAGGGCACCGCCTCGAAGCGCATCCCGTCTGGAAGCGCGGCCTTCGCCGTGTCGACGTACTTCTGCACGCTCAGAGTCGAAAACTGCGGGGCCAGCGGGATGCCGACGACCCGGTCGGCGCCGGCCGCGGCAAGATCCGCGAGCGCGTCCTTGATGAAGGGCTGCCAGTTGCGCATGCCGACGGCGACGGGCGAGGTCGATCCCAGCCGCGCGCGCAGGGCGGCGGCCTGCGCGAGCGTGATGTCGGTCAGCGGCGATCGGCCGCCGATCGCCTCGTAGTTGTGACGCATTTGGGCGACGAGCTCTGGCGACGCCGGCCGGCCGCCCCGCACCAGCCGCAGATACTCCGGCATGTCGTCGAGCGAGGACGGCGTGCCGTGGGCCATCAGCAGAATGCCCGTCTTCATGTCTCTCGCACATTCGTACCCTCAACTCGTCCGCGTCTGTTGATGGACGTATCGCGCCACCGCCTGCACGTGCTCGACCGGTGTCATCGGCAGAATCCCGTGGCCCAGATTGAAGATGTGTCCCGCCCGTCCGGCGGCGCGCGCCAGCACATCGTCGGTCGCCGCGAGGATGCGCTGCAGGGGCGCCAGCAATACGGTTGGATCCAGGTTGCCCTGAACCGCACGGTCGGGGCCGATGCGCGCCCACGCCTCGTCGAGCGGAATCCGCCAGTCGGCGCCGATCACGTCGCCCCCCGCGTCCCGCAGCTCGCCGAGAATCGCGCTCGTGCCGACGCCGAAATGAATCGTGGGGACGTCGTAGGCCTTCAGCCGCTCGAAGATCTTGCGCGTGTGGGGAAGGATGAACTCGCGGTAGTCGTGGGCGCTGAGCGCGCCGACCCACGAGTCGAATATCTGCACCGCGTCGACGCCCGCTTCGATTTGCGCGACGAGGTAGTCGAAGGCCATGTCCGCCAGCAGATCGCAGAAGCGGTGCCACGCCGCCGGCGACCCATACATCAGCGCTTTGGTGTGCGCGAAGTTGGCGGAGTGCCCGCCTTCGATGGCATAAGAGGCGAGCGTGAACGGCGCGCCGGTAAACCCGATGAGCGGCACGCGTCCGGCGAGCTCGCCCTTGACCTGCCGAATCGCCTGCAGCACCGGCTTTAGCGCCTCGCGCGGCTCGAAGCGGCGGACGCGGTCGAGATCGGCTTCCGATCGCAGCGGGCTCTCGATTGTCGGCCCTTCGCCCTTTACGAAATCGAAGCGCACTCCCATTGGTTCGAGCGGCAGCAGGAGATCGGAGAAGAGAATCGCCGCGTCGACCTCGATTCGGCGGACCGGCTGAAGGGTCACCTCCGTCGCCAGATCGGGCGTGCGACACAGATCGAGCAGGGAGTAGCGCTCGCGCAGCGCGCGGTACTCGGCCATGTACCGGCCTGCCTGACGCATGAACCACACCGGCGTTCGGTCGACCGGTTGACGCCGGCACGCTTTGAGGAACCTGGAACCCGCCTCGATCAGTGGGTCACCTTGAGCAGATTTCGGGCGAGACCGACGAGGTCTTCGAGCCACAACGGCTTGAACCGCAACTCGGCGCCGAGCGCCTGCAGCTCGGCGGAGACTTCGTCTTCAAGAAAGTAGTCGCCTGTCACGATGGCGACGGGTGTGAAGCGGTGGCCCTCGTGCTTCCGCAGGCGGCGCAGGAAGGCGAGGCCGTCGACGAGCGGCATGCGGAGGTCGAGGATGATCGCGTCCGGGTGGGCACTTTCCGCTTCCCGCAGTCCGTTTTCGGCCGTCATCGCAGTGCGGACGGTGTAGCCTTCGAGTCGCAGCATCCGCGCGAACGTCTGCGTCACCCCCTCGTCATCGTCGACGATGAGAATGGTCGCCGTATCGGTTTCGGACATAACGGAAGGCACCAGCTTCATATTGTACCTGACGAGCCAGCCCGGCGACATTCTAAGCTTTCTTGATAGCGACGTGACTCGTTGTTCACGCGGTACTTAGGGCACGCGCGACGGGCCCTGATATCAGGCCAGCTCGTCGGAAAACGTGTTACACTTCGGGGTTTGATCCCCTTTATTACTCGGCCGTTTGGAGGACTTTGGTGAGCCCAATCCTCGTGCGGCCGGTCCGCGAGCAGCTCGAGCACGACCGGATTATTCGTCTGCTGCAAGCCAAGTCCCGCCGCAAGTACGACGCCACCATGAACCCCGGTGCGGAACAGAACGCTCCGGTCAAGTCGGGGACGACGGCGGCTTACCCCGATGTTCTGCTGTTTTCGCAGGCGCGCGGACGCCGGCTGCAGGCGGTGATCGAAGTCGAGACGGGCGAGTCGGTCAATCACCTCGAGGCGCTCGCGCAATGGGCGCACTTCGCCAGATTACGCGTCGCCTTCTTCTTATATGTGCCGGCTGGGATGGTCGACGTCGCGCGCCGCCTGTGCGACGACAACCAGATTCACGTCAACGAGATCTGGAGCTTTCACACGGTCGGCGATCAGGTTCGCTTTACTCTCGTGCACCGCAGCCGTGAGGCGCCCGCGGCGGCCCCGCGCGCCGCGCGGCGGCCATCGGCCGGGGGTTCGGTCGGTCGCAGGCCTGCGTCCCGTTTGACGAAGTCGAGCCGCCGCCCGGGGAAATCGGTCAAGAAGGCGCGGCCTCACAAGCGTCGATAGTGCCTTTCCTGAAATTTACGCGCGACAGGCGGGGGTACGAGCACTTCCAACTGGTCGAGCCGCTTCCGGCCCGGCGCGGAAAAACGCGCCAGCGTCTGCTCTATTGGTTCCGCAGTCCGCCCAACGTGAAAGTCGGTCGGGAGCCGTTCGACGACCAGGTGATGCGCGCGCTCGAGGCGCAGAACCCCGGCGTCAGGTTCGACTGGGACAAACTCCGGAGCACGCCGATTCCTTCCGCTGAACCCGAGTACTGGCGCGAGCGCCGCCGCGCGGAGCGGGCGGCGCGCCAGGCGCAGGGAGACGACGAAACCGAGTCGGTAATTGCCGAGGTGCCAGCCCCCGAAAAAATTGATGCGCCTGGCGAGCCTGG
>JBGPKK010000214.1:0-7794 GCA_041485905.1 Vicinamibacteria bacterium | reverse complement strand
GTATTCCTTGAACCGTAGACGGTTGTCTTCAACAACAAACGCCAGATCGTCGAACGGATTCGGCCCGGCAGCGCACGTCTTCTGGTCAAAACCGGCGATAGCGTGAATGCGAATCGCCAATAAGCCATTGCCTCGCACGAAGCTGCGCATGATTTCGTAGCGCAGGAGACTGTGAGAACGTCACGAGTGCCAGGATGATCACGGAGCGCGTGTTGGTGATACGGAACATGACGGCCCTCACGCGACCACAACCTGACCGGTCATTTTCGGGTGAATCGAGCAGTAGTACGGGTAGGTCCCGGGCGCATCAAAGCGATGCGAGAACTGCTCGTCGGTGTCCAGCACGGGCGACGCAAACTTCTTCTCGGTGCTGATGATGTTGTGCGGGACGTCATCGCGATTCGTCCAGGTCACCGTCGCACCGGCCGGCACCGTCGCCGCGGCTGGGGCGAAGCTAAAGTTGTCCACGACGACTTGAGACCCATCGGCGCCAGCTGCCGCCACAGCGTTCTCGAGCGGCATGTCGGTGATGGCAATCGGGTGGTGGACGTCGTGGTAGGCGATGGACGCGAGGCCGAGTAGTTGTTTCAGCCGATCGGTCTCGACTTTCATCGGCCCAGGTGACGGGGCAGCGCCGGGCGCCGGCTGTGGGAACGCCGTGGACATCGCTGTGTGGAACGTCACGTTCCCTTCGACCTTGTGCATCACCTGATGAATGTGGCCATTCAGGACCGAGACCGATCCGAATCGCTTCAGATAGGACAACGCGCGGGCGCTGTCGTCGGTCCCCCAGCCCCACTCCGGATAGACGGACCACAACGGGATGTGCGCGAACACCACAATCGGCGTGCTGCTCTTCAGCCGTTTCACGTCCTCCTCCAGCCATTCGAGCTGGTCGGCACCGAGAACGCCCATCCCGCCCGCCTTGAGATCGACGACATTGACCAGCCCGATGAAGTGCACGCCGGCCTGGTCGAAGCTGTACCAACCGGCGCCTTTCGTGTTCTTCCCGAAGCGCTCGAGATAACTCTTGCCGTTGTCATGCAGCACGTCGTGCTCGCCCGGCACATAGAACACCGGCGCGCCGATCCCCGCGAGCTCCTGCTGCAGCGTGTCGAACTCCTCGGGCTTCGACAAGTGCGTCAGATCACCGGTGTGCAGCACGAATGACGGCGCCTGCGGCAGCGCGTGGATTTTCCCGATCGCCGCTCGGAGCGTCGCGGTGACGTCCGGATTCGCGTCCTTGTTGAAGCCAATGTGGCTGTCGCTGATCTGCACGAAGCGGAGACCGCCCGCCTCGGCCGCAGGATGCGCCATGCCCGCCATGGCGCCGCGAGCGGCTTGCTCAATCGGCAGGCCCTTCAGCACGCCGCCCGCCATCGTCCACACCGCGCCGGTGCCGACCCACGCCATGCACTTCAGGAACCCGCGGCGATCCCATTCCGTCTCGTCGTTCTTGTTCTTCACAGACACTCTCCTCATCAATCCGACATCACGGACTACGGTTGAAAGAACCTGGCTCCCCACACGAGCGTCCCACCGAGATGACCGGTGATCGCCACGAGGAGCGCGGTGACGAACAACGTGCAGCGGTACACAAACGCCGAACGCCGCGAGGACACGTGCAGCCGCGACGACAGGAGGGCCGCGCCGATCGCGCCCGCCGTGCCGGCCATCCCCACCCATCGATGCCATTCGAGAGACGTCGAGGCGTCGACCGACGGCGACGACGCGAACAGCCAGCCAGTGATCGCCGTGACGACGCCCATGGCCGCTCCGGCGCAGATATTCGCGACGGCGACGGTGCGCCAGGCCTGGCGAGGCGCGGCGATGACCACGAGCTCGGCAGCGGCGGCCGCCATGACCAAGGCAATTGGAAAATGCACGAGCAGCGGATGAAATTTACCGATGAAAGACATAAGCATCTGGTGTTTGCCTCTGTGATCTCATGACGGCGATGCGTGACGACGTAACGCCGCCATGGTGTATCGGACTAACTATTTGCCCCACGCTAGACGCCATCGTTGCGTCTGCCATGCCTCAACCTCTGTTTCCTGGCTACTGGGGCACCGCACCTTCTCCGCAGCGACGTAGATAAGCAAGAGCACCTTGCGCGCCTTTACATGGACAGGTGCAACTGTGCCAGCAGCGTCGACGTGCTGGCTTCGAACGCGTGGTCGTGGTAGTACGACACGTTCACGTTCCAGTGCGTGCGCGGCAGCAGGTCCGCTGCGAACGCGAGGCGGCGCCGATCTGAAAAGCCCGGCGCCCCGCCGGACGTGCAGAGCTGTGGCGAGAACTTCAGCCAGATCCCGCGATACACCTCGACGGACGTCTCATTGACCACCACCCACGAGTGGCCGCCCAGTGCCTTGGTCTGGAGGTTTGCGTCCGCTTCCGTCCAGATCGACACGTGAGACGTTGGCGCGAAGCCGAAGGCGCCACCCACCGCGCCTGACTGGGGATCGGCATCCGTCGAGTGGTGGTAAAAGGCCGAGCCGACGATTGTCGCGCGCGGCGCGAGATCGAATTGCCAGCGGCCGGCGGTGGAAAAACCGCGGTGACTGCGGTCGTGCAGGATGGCCTCGGCCTTGCCGGGGCTGACCATCAGCTGGACCAACGAGGGCCCCGTCGTGTCGCTGACCTCGAGGCCGTAGACCTGATCGTTGCGATCGAGATCGAGAGAGGTGCGCGTGTACGCCGTATGATCTGCAAAACGCACGCCGTAAGCTGGCAGAAATCGTCCGGCGCGAATCTGGAAGCCCTGGTCGGTTTGGTACGAAATCCAGTGCTCGTAGGAAACGAACGCGGCATCGGGCAGCGCGCGGCCGTTCCGCACCGCGGAATTCGGCGGTTCGCGGCCGACCGAGCCGTATGCGGTCCATCCGTTCTTCTGCAGGGCGCCAATGAGATCGAGATTCATCAGAAGATTCATGTCCTGGTGCCCACCGGGAAAGCCGACGTGCAAGTGAGCCGGACGCATCTCGAGGCCGAGGTGCACGGGACCGAGCGCGTCTCCCAGTGCGCCATACAGGAATGCCTGCTCGCCATGCGGATTGTCCTCCGCGCCCGGAACCGGTGCCGTCGCCGTGCCGCCCTTCGTCGACAGCTCTCGATGCGAGAGGTGCCGTCCGTACGGCGTCAGGAGCCCGCCTCCCGTAGGCGAGTAATGACACGCCGTGCAACGCGTGTACTGCTTCGCGAGAAACGTCGGCTCGGCCCACGCCGTTGAAGCGAGACCCGCCGCGGCGAACAGGAAGACCATCGTTCTCATCATCTTGCTCAGCGTGTGACGGCGAAGGCCACTTCGACCTGGACGGTGTCCTTGACCCCGATGCCAAGGTAGCGCGGTTTGTGGATGCTGTAGTCCGACAGGGTGACGGGAAAGGATGCCTTCACGCGAAGGCCGGCGCCTACCTGGCGAACGTTGACGGCCCCGGTTACCATTTTCGTCACGCCGTGCAGCGTCAGCAATCCGGCGAAGGATCCCTTCCCCTCCGGCGCGTCTCGATTGAGCCCTTTCAGTTCGATCTCCGAAAATGTGACCGTGTCGAACCCCGGCCCTTTGTCCACCTCGAGGTAATTCTCGCGGAGATGCTCGTTGCGCAGGCCGATGCCGGTATCGAGTGTGCGGAGATCCACAGCGAGGCTCCCGTCCAATGCCGGCGAACCGCTCGTGCTGGCGGTCACCGATCCGCTGAGCGCCGTCGTCTTCGCATCGAAGCTGCCGCCGATCGTCATCGGACAGATCACGCGAACGTCGCCCTGCCCCACCCTCCACGTGTTTGCCGCGACGACCGTTGCCCCGGCGAGACCCAGCACGACTAGTGTCCATTTCATAGGAGGTCCTCAACTATTCATTCGACAAATTCGCAAACAATCGCGGTGGTGTGAGCGATGAGCCCCCGCCGCCCGACACGGAGCCGTCGATGGGCGTGGCACGCGTCCGGAACCGCGGCCGACGGCTCGGCCGCGTGTACTCGCGTGCCCAGATCCCTCGTCATCGCACCACAACCGTGCCGACCATGCCCGGGTGAATGGCGCAGTGGTAGGCAAAGGTGCCCGCGGTCTGCAGCGTCGAGGAAAACTGCTGACCCGGCGCGATCGTGCCCGAGTTCCAGCCGCTCGCATTCGATGTGGAGGTGTGCGCCACGGTGTCCGTGTTGATCCAGGTCACGGTGCTACCGACGGCGACGGTGATCTCGTCGGGACTGTAGGCGCGATTGCCGAGCGGCGCCGCACCCATCGGAATGGTGACGGACGACGACGATCCGGCGGGCGCCGGTGAGGGCGATGCTGGCGAGGACGAATAGCCGCCGCAGCCCACGCCAGTGAGGAGCAGAGCGGCGACGATGATGCAGCGTAGCGTAGTCATACATGGTCTCCTTTGCCGTCGGTGAACGAACCGCAGTTAGTCGGTCGAGTCGCGTCGTAAGGCGCTCCCACGTGAGCGGGCGCTAGTCCTTGTCGAACCGCGGAATGCCGGCCGCGAGCCACGCGCCGCCCCGAGCACGAATGAGCAGCAGCGGGCTGGCACATTCCGACGGAATGGGATCGCCGGAGGGAGACCGCAACATGGCGTCGATGTGAAAATCGCCGCGCCTGTCGAGCGGCACCGCCTCGTCGAACGAATTGCCGTTCACGGAATCGGCGGAGTTCAGCTCGATGAAGGGCGCCTGTGCGTCACAGATCAGGGTCGCCACGACGAGGAGGTTAAGAGACCGCCCAATCTGATCGCCGCCGCCGATGAGCAAGCCACGTCCGGCGACTCTGATTCGGCCGTCGACGTCGACCACCGCCTTGAGGTCAGCGATCCTCCAAATGGCCGTGGAGGGCCGCACACCTCGGACGAGGTTGCGAGTGACGTTTTCGAACGTCTGGCCCGTGGTATCGATGGTGTGCAGCGGAAAGGCGAAGCTCGACACGGGGTCGACGCCGATGCCCCCGTCGAATCGCGCCAACACGCCGCCATTGGCATTGAGGTGAGGGACCGAGCTAACTGCCAGGAGAACGACCGCGACCAACGTCTTTTTCAACATGTGTGCACCTGCTTCCGACGCGAACGTTACGGACGCCGCACGGGAATCGCGCGGCGTCGGGCGTTGAACAAGAGGCAGTGTGACGGCCGAACGCCTCGATGCCCACCCACAGAGGTCGTACGGCGCTCGTACGGCGGACGATCGGGTGGCGGCGAGCCCGAGTAAGATGGCGAGCAGGATGGAGTCGGCAGGCCGACCATTCGGCGCACAGCTCAAGGCGCTCCGCGACGCGGCTGGGTTCACCCAGGAGGAGCTCGCCACGATTGCGGGGCTGTCGGTGCACGCGATCAGTGCGCTCGAACGCGGGGAGCGTAAGCGCCCGCAGCAGGACACAGTACGCGCGTTGTCCGCCGCGCTGGACCTGGCTCCGTCGGTGCGAGATGCGTTCGTGGCGAGCGCCCGCGGGTTCACGGGCGATGCCACGTCGCATGCGCCTGGTCGTCAGGCGCTCCCGCTCCCTCCGACGCCCCTGATCGGTCGCGAGGGTGACCTGCAGCGGCTGCAACAGTGGGTCGCCGATCCCGCCGCGCGACTCGTGACGCTGATCGGGCCAGGGGGGGTGGGCAAGACCCGCCTGGCCGTGGCATTCGCGCACGCGCTCGCCAGCGACGCCGCCACGCGCGTGCTGTTCGTGCCGCTCTCGGCCGTGCGGGATGCAGGACTCGTAGCATCAGCGGTGGCGGAGGCCTTTGGATTGGATGACGCCACCGCGCGCGCTCTTCCGCCACGGGTGCGCGCGGCGTGCCACGATGCGCCCACGTGGCTGGTGCTGGACAACTTCGAACAGGTGGCGACGGCCGCGCCGCTCGTCGCGGATCTCCTGACGCACGTCGCGTCGCTGCGCATCCTCGTCACGAGTCGCGCGCCGCTCCATGTGCGCGGCGAGCGTGAGTACGCCGTCGAGCCGCTCGGGCTGGACGACCTCCCGACTTTCAAGACGCCGGCCGACCTGGCAGGGGTCTCAGCAGTCCAGCTCTTCGTGAGCCGGGTGCAGGACGTCCGGTCGGACTTTCGTCTCACACCGACCAACAGCCCGATCGTGGCGGCGATCTGCCGGCGACTGGACGGCTTGCCGCTCGCCCTGGAACTGGCGGCGCCGTGGGTGAAAGTGCTCGCTCCCGAGGGCTTGTTGGCGCGTCTGCAAGGACCGGGGTTGCTTCCGACCGAGGGCCCGAGCGATCTCCCGGAACGACAACGGACGATGAACGCGACCGTCGCGTGGAGCGTGCAACTGTTGGGGGCCAGCGAGCAACAGGCGTTCTGTCGGCTCGGGGTCCTCCCCGGCCCCTTCACGATCGCGGCGGCGGCCGCCGTCCTCGCCGGTGCGAAGACGACCCTCGACGGCGAGGACGCGGCGCTTCGCCTCGTGCTCATGCTCCTGGACAAGAGCCTCCTGCTCCGCGCAGAGACGCCTGCACCAGTGGACCCTCTTTACTCCATGCTCGAAACCGTCCGCGCCTACGCGGTCCTTGAATTCAAGGCGTCCGGCGAATACGACGACGCGATGGAAGGACTGGTCCGTTACTGTGTCGCCGAGGGCTCGCTCGCGGCCCCGGGCGTGCAGGGGCCTCGGCAGATCGCGTGGTTGGATAGGGTGCGTGACGACCTCGAGAGCCACCGTGCCGCGCTCACGTGGCTGCTTGGACGGGGCCGGGCCGAGGACGCCTCCGGACTCGCATGGTCGCTCGTATTGTTCTGGATCATGCGGGGCCATTCCGCGGAAGGGCTTCGGTGGTTCGACCACGTGCAACAGAGCGCACCGCGTGCCAGCGTGGCCGAAGCCCGGGGCCTGGCGGGAGCGGCGCTGATGCGGTTCACTCAGGGGGACATGGATGGCGCGCGCATGGCGAGCGCACGGGTCTCGAGCGACCCACACGCCGATCGTGAAATGCTCGCACATGCTCTTCTGTGTCTCGGACATGTCGACTACGCCACCGGCCGTGTGGATGCCGCGCGCGACCACTTCAGTCGCGCGCGAGACCTATTTCACGAATTGGGGATCGCGTGGGGTGAGGGGAGTGGCGTCACCGGGTTAGCCTGGGTCGCGCTGGGGGTCGGTGACGCGGCGCACGCGGCCTACCTCCTGGACGAGGCCGACGCGATCTGGACCGCCTGCGGCCCGTGGTTCCGTGCGCTGGGCCTGTACCTCCGCGCGATCCTGGCCATTCAGGCGCAGAATGCGCACGCGGCGCTCCGCCTCACGCGAGAGAGTCTGACGGGCATCCGGGCCTTTCAAGACACGTTCGCCTTCGCCTATGCGCTCGCACCCCTGCTGGGTGCCGCCGGACTGTTGGACGATGACTCGTGGGTGGCGAGAATCGCCGGCGCGCGGGACGCGTTCACCGACCGGACGGGGGCACGGGCGGTGGACCCACTGACGGACGCGCTCTGCGCGCACGCCGAACAAGCCGCCGGGGCACGCTTAGGCCCCGAGCGGTGGGCGGCGGCGTACGCGACCGGGCGCCGGTTGTCCGTCGACGCGATCCTGGGTGAGATCGACGCGGCCGTCGACGACGCGGCGTAACCCGGACCGCCGTTCAGGGGGCCGGGTGCAGCGTGGGCGCCGCCAGCGCCTGTCGCATGCGCGAGAGGTGGTGATAGCTGTGCCGGACCGCATGATCCTCCAGCAGGAACTGGCTCGTCAGCGGGGCATCGCCGTAGAGCGACACCGGCGCGGCCTGGGCGAGGGCCTTGTCGCTCAAGGCCCGAATCGCGGTGGCGGCGGCGCGGCTGTTGCGCTCGAGGAGATCCAGGG
>JBGPKK010000213.1:0-7842 GCA_041485905.1 Vicinamibacteria bacterium | reverse complement strand
GTCAACAAAAGCTTCGAGCTCTGTTACTCGTGTACCGATCGCTGACATGCTGCGAATCCTCATCAACGCGCTGCGCACCGGAGTGGTCACGACCCGCTACCCTGCGGAGCCGAGCGTGCCGCCGGATCGTTTTCGCGGAGCCCCCGTGCTCCGTCCGGGCAGCCGTCTGCCTCCTCCCGCCGTGTGCCCCGCGGGTGCGCTTTCGGAGCGTTTCGACGGCAGTGCTCGACATGTCGCCCTCGATCTCGCGCGATGCGTCTTCTGCGGCCGCTGTGCCGGGGATCTGTGGGAAGGTGCAGTGACGATGGGACGGGACTTTGAGCTTGCAGCGCGTAGCCGCGACGACCTGCGGATCGAGGTTGTCGCCGACGACCCTGGGGCGGGGGTGACACCAGCATCCGCCTTCGCTGCTCCGCAGCTTCGGCGGGACGAGTCCGACTTGTCCGCCGTAGCCTTGGCGAAGGCGGACCGTGACGCCGACGCCGCGCGCGCCTCGTCCGAGATCCGCCGGGTGCTCGGACGATCGCTGCATCTCCGCCACCTCGATGCGGGCTCCTGCAACGCCTGCGACTGGGAGATCGCCGCCCTCCTGAACCCGGTGTACGACGTTCGTCGCCTCGGCATCGACTTCGTCGCCTCCCCGCGCCACGCGGACGGGGTCGTGGTCACCGGCTCGGTCACGCGCAACCTCGAGACGGCCGTCCGTCGCACGGTCGAGGCCATCCCCGATCCGCGCGTCGTGATCGCCGTCGGCGCGTGCGCCGCCTCAGGGGGGATTGTCGGTGAGGGATACGCAAGCGCCGGCGGTGTCGACCGGGTTCTCCCTGTCGACGTCTACGTCCCCGGCTGTCCGCCGCGCCCGGAGGCCATCATCTTCGGCGTCCTCGTTGCGGTTGGGCGCCTTGAGGCGCGCCGCTCGCCCCGCGACGCGTGACCCATAGTCCTGGCGCCAGCGCCACTGACTTGCAAGCTGCTGTCACGTCAGGATCTAGCTCGACGGCCGGAGGGCGCGTGCGCCGGGGCATCACGCCCTTGTGCAGGTGCGAGTCTTCGGGGGATCACGATCAAGAGCTTCGTCTCGGGAGGCAACGAACGATAAAGCGAGTCTGCATCGTCAGACGTCAGCACGATTCGGAGCCGTGACAGCTTTCGATCCGAGGGCGAGAGCGCTTCGCGGCCACGAGTGCGCCACCTGGTCAGCAGACGCCTCGAGCCGGCATTCGAATCCGTGGTTGACCGTCGGATTTCAACGACCAAGCCCGGCTCATACCGAACGAGAAAGACTGCGGGCACCGTGATATGGGTGTCCGGCGGCGGCGGCGGCTCACTGGCCGAACCGGTGTTCGACACCTTGAGCACGACCCGATCCGATGGTCGTGGTGGATCCAGTAGACCGCCCGACCAGATATTCCCGGCCCAGTCACGGTGGATGCTCGATCCAATGAAGGCAATTCGCGGAACGGCTAATTGTGCATTGAGGATTGAATACCGATGAAGTGCAGCGCCTCGGTACGCGAGCGTCATCTCGGCTCCGGAGGGATCAACCGTCAGGTAGAAGGAGTGACCCGAAGCGAGCTCGCACTGCTCCTTCAGGTTTGCGTTCTCTTGCCGCAGCGAGTCAATCTCGTCGGTCGAAACCCTGGTGCGTTGCGCGGGTTGGTCACGAAGGGAAGGCGTACCGCCAACGATGATCGCCACCGTGAGGAACACGCCGCAAAACGGGCTTCCCGGACAGCTCGTGTAGCCTGATCTCGTTCGTCTCGCGCCGTTGCCCGGTGTCGCGTGGAGCGGAGTGTCCCGACAACTGCCGCTGTCACGCAGCCAAGCACGAGCACGCTGGTACTCCAGACGAGCCACCAACGCCGCCGACTCCAGGGAGGACGACAGTTCAGGCCTGTTGGATTGAACATCCGACGCACTCTTTCCGTGCCACGGCCAATCCGCGAAGCCGCTAGCTTTTGCGACGGCCCGCCTGTCGGCGCTGAATGGCCTGATCGACGGCAGCCTTGACGCCGGTCGCCTTCTCTTTGGCCGCGCCCGCCTTCGCTTTCACATCCGAACGAAGACGCGAGGGTGTCTGAACATGAACGGTCTCCTGTCACATAATATAACAATATTACTATATCTAGAGTAATCCAGGCGGTGGCGGGATGCCAATCGGATGCGAGCGCAGGAAAGATTCCGGCGCTTTCGATCCGAAACGGCTGCAGCGTGAGGCGTCGCTACCGCCGCCGATTCCTTGCTGTGTGTTGCGCCTCGTGCGCGCGTTCCATTGAAGAGACGATTGACCCCGCTGTTCCTTTCGCGGCTTCAGCCTTGGCCTTTGCGTCCGGATAATGTTGACTGGCGAGCGCTGTCTCGGCCTCGCCGACGGTGGATTTCGCGGCAGCGAGGCCTGACTTCATCACGTCGAGGTCCACTGGGGCACCTTTCCCTTTAGGCGCCTGATCAAGCTCGGCTTCCGCGTCCTGGATCCTTGCCTTCGCGTCGACGACGAGCGTGGAGGCTTCAGCTCTTGCCATCTGCTCAGCCTTCGCGGCGTCCTGTTCGGCCTTCTCGCCGGCGGCCTTGGCCGCGTCGGCGAGTTTCGCCGCCTCACTGTACGACCGCATCATCGGAAGATGCCCGTCCTGAACTTTCAACTCGGCATCCATCTTGGATCGAGTGTCCTGTGCCGCCTTCAAAGACTCGGACGCATATTGGTTGGCGTTGGCGGCGACCGCCTTGTCGACCGCTGCGTTGGCGGCGTCGATGTCCGCTTTCGGAGGCGTCGCGCACGCCCCTGACGCGACGGCGAGTGTGACAAGGATCACCGCGAACCAGGTTGTGCGCATGCTACCGCTCCCTTCAGATCCAGACGCTCGTGATCGAGCGTCGGTACGTGCACTGAGTCTTTCGAGCGACAACCAGTGGCCCCTCCGTCAACAGAGCTGGTGCACGGCACCCGCCGGAGGAGCCTCAGTACGAACTCCCATGCGAGTGACGAGTCGGAGAGGCAATTCCTTGCGAATGACCACAGCCGAACGCTCGGACAAAGAACGCCCACTCGCCCTCCGACTCGTGTCCGAGGTCTCAACGTTCCGAACTGCAGTCGCGCCGATACGGCGGAGAACGGGGCGGCGAGCAAGGGACATCATGGGATGGTTGAGCGTCCAGCCGGGCGTCTCACGATCACACCAGGCACAGCGCAGATAGAGGCGATTGCCCTCGCCGCGTAAGCGCCACTCGTGACCATGGAGGGCGCAGATGAACTGTCGGACCCGGGTGACCAGTGTCTGAGCCCAAACATGAAAGGGATCGGGGCGAGGGCACGCACGCGGGACCGCGTCGTTCGGGCTGGACATGACGAACCTGCCTATTAAAATACATTGCTATAATATCATAATAGTCATATGTTATGCGACCGGGATGTCACCGGCAGGGCCCGGAATCGTTGGCGCTGCAAAAGCGTGGCAGGTGTGGACGCGTCGATAATCCGTTCCGAGATCGCATGGTGGCCGCACCCGGCACAGAGTGTCGTCTTCCCGCCGCGCGGTACGGCGATAGTTCCAGTCCGATTCGGTTGGTCTTGGCAGCGATAGCCGCTTACTCGCCCCCGACCATTCCCGACGACCCCGGCTCGATACGGCGTGCCGTCCGTTCCGCCACTTCAAAGCCTTCTTGCGCCAGGACATCGTCGGTGACGCTGCGGGCGTCGATCGGCAGGCCGTTGTAGTGCAGAACACTGCGGAGCTTTGCGACGCGCTCCGGCGTCAACTCCAACTTCATCAGCTGCAGAACCTGTGCATCGCGATTTTGTTCGATCACGTAGATCCGGTCGTGCTCGTCGATGAACTTCGCGAGATCGTCGTTGAATGGGTAGGCACGTAGCCGCAAGTACGACGTCTTGACGTCGGTGTCCTCGAGAAGCTGGTCGCGACTTTCGATGATCGCCCAATGCGAGGTCCCGTAGCCGATGAGACCGATCTTCGCGCCGGCCATGCAGTCGACGACAGGTTTCGGGACGAACCGGCGTGCCGTCTCGAACTTGCGCGCGAGGCGGTCGAGGTTGTCCACGTAATCGTCGGGCCGCTCGCTGTACTGACCTCTTGCGTTGTGGCCTGAGCCACGCGTGAAGTATGCCGGCAGGCCGTCGCCTGGAATCGTCCGGTACGGAATGCCATCTCCGTCGACGTCCTTGTAGCGGCCCCACTCACCGAGCTCTTCCAGCTTTTTTGCCGTGAGGAGCTTCCCGCGATTGATGGGCTTCTCGGGGTACGCAAAGCCGTCGGACATCCAGTTGTTCATCCCGAGATCCAGGTCCATCATGACGAAGACGGGCGTCTGGAACTGCTCGGCGAGATCGAACGCGTCCTGCGCCATCGAATAGCACTCCTCGACGGAATGGGGGATCAGCATCATGTGCTTGGTGTCGCCGTGGGAAAGAAACGCTATCGACAGGAAATCGCCCTGCGCCGTGCGCGTCGGCAGACCGGTGGATGGTCCGACACGCTGTACGTCGAAAATCACGGCCGGCACTTCGGCGTAGTACGCCAAGCCGGTGAACTCGGCCATGAGCGAGATGCCTGGACCTGCCGTCGCCGTCATCGCGCGCGCGCCGGCCCAGGCGGCGCCGATGACCACGCCAAGTGACGCGAGCTCATCCTCGGATTGCACGATCGCGAACGTGGCCTTGCCGCTTGCCTTGTCCACTCGGTACTTCTTCATGTAGCCGATCAGCGATTCGCACAACGACGAAGAGGGCGTAATCGGATACCACGCGACGACCGTCACGCCGGCCATCATGCAGCCGATGGCGGCTGCGGCGTTTCCTTCGATCAGGATCTTCCCGGCTGTCTTGTTCATGCGCTCGATGAAGAACGCATCACGTTTTGTGAGGTGCGCTTCCGCGTAATCCCATCCCGCCTTGAGCGCCGCTTGGTTCAGGGCGATAGCCTTCGCCTTTTTGCCGAGTTGCCGGGACAGGGCCTGCTCCATGAGGGTCAGGTCGATGCCGAGCAGCTTCGCCAGGATGCCGTCATAGATCATGTTGCGCACGAGACGGCGCAACTTCGCGTCCGGACACACAGGCGCAACGAGCTTGTCGAAGGGGACCGGATAGAACGCAAGATCGGTTCGGAGCGCGTTCAGCTTGAGCGGCTCGTCGTACACGACCGCGGCGCCGGCTCCAAGCGTGAGGACGTCTTCTTGCGCGGTCTCCCGGTTCATCGCAACGAGGAGATCGACTTCCTTCTTCCGCGCGACGTACCCGCGCTTGCTCGCGCGGATCGTGTACCAGGTGGGGAGGCCGGCAATGTTGGAGGGGAACATGTTCTTGCCAGATACGGGGACCCCCATCAGGAGGATCGACCGCAGCAACACCAGGTTGGCGGTCTGGCTGCCGGATCCATTGATCGTCGCGACCTGAATGCTGAAGTTGTTGACGGCCGGCTGCGCGTGGTGGGCTTGCTGCGGCCGAACGGCCACATGAGTGGATAACATGCTCGGGTCCTCGGAACGGGTCGCGACGGTATCAGTTTGAATATTATGATATGCGCATATGACGCCTCCGGTCAACCGGGCGGACTATGGCACTGAAGCGGTACATCCGCGCCTTACTACCGACGCCGCTCTTGTCGCTGCAGCTCACGCAGCAACCCTTGATTTCCAACAAGATGGTTGTTGAAAATCCGTCGGGCGACGGCGAGTAACTCGCCGATGAGAGGATCGCGCACGAGATATCGGACGCTCGTGCCATCCTTACGGCCCGCGACGATGTCCTTCGCTCGCAGAACGGCGAGCTGCTGGGAGACGACCGGCTGATCGACTTTGAGAATGTCCTGCAGCTCCTGTACGCTGCGCTCGCCCTGGAGCAGCACTTCGAGGATCTCGATCCGGATCGGGTGCGCGAGCGCCCGAAAAAATTCCGATTTGAAACGCTGCAGCTCACCGGCCACAGAATGCATATAAAGTAATATTACGCCGACTCGCACGTTCCGAACAACTCCCACCCGTTACCTGTGGAGTTCGGCATGACGTCCCTTGGCCTGCGCTGGCAGAGTATCGTCGATTTCGTCGTCCTGGTTGCAGCGATTTATTTTGTGCTGCGATGGAGCCGGGAAGCACGCGCACTGCGGGTGACCTTAGGCATCCTCGCATTGGAAGCGGGCGCTCTGATCGTTCGCCAGGTCCACCTCACCATCACGGTCTGGGTGCTTCACGCCGGAACACTGGTGGCAGCGGTCATCCTGATCGTCCTTTTTCAGCCGGAGCTTCGTCATGCGGTGCTGCAAGGCCACCGCCCTGCCGCGTGGAGTGGAGCTCGACGAGATCTCTCCACGGCGCGTCACGGTAAGGCTGGCCAGGACGCCCGACACCGGAGCGCATTCGAACGAGCGCCGCTGATCGGCGAGGACAACAACGATGGAACATTCAAGACAGGTGCAGTTCGATCGTCAGTTATTGGAGGTCTACTTGGTGGGCCTGCAATCCGAAGTTGAAGCGAAGTTGCGAGAGGTCACGCGGTTTCGAGAGAACATGAAAGTGCTCGCCGTTTCCCGTACGCCTGAAGGACGAGATCACCAGCTCGAGGCCGTTGGCAAGCTCACCGAACAGATCGATCGCATGTTGGGTACCAACAGGGTCGTGCGCGAGACCCTGGTGGAACTGCTCGAGGCAGCGAAAGCGCTCGCGCGCGATCTTCGCGGCGAGCACTGAGCGTGCAGACGTGCTCCACGTGTATCGACGCATGGATCACACGGCCGCGTTGCGCCTGATGGACGATGTGATATATCGTTATAATACGATATACTCGGCGGCGGGGGCGGTGTTCAAGCTTGAGGCTCGGCGATCACTTCTGAACTTTCAGTGACTTGGCAGCCGGTCGATGTTGGATGAGCGGCGGCGTCGCCAACTGCGGACGGAGGAGGCGACGGGATGACGCCGTTCGATCCTGGCAGCGGTTTGCGCGTCGCGTTTGCGCTCCGGATTGCGGTGATCGCGCTGACGCTGCTGGCCGCGCGGCGGGCCACTGTGTGCCGGTTAGTGGGGTTCATCGGATCCGCGCTCGCGTCGCTGGTGACTGCCGCGACCGCCGCGGCGATGTTGCAGGCCGGAGCGTCCCGCCATGGCGAGTTGTTCCTCCATCGCGCATCGCAGTTCTCTTTCAGCTACACGGTCGACGGACTCTCGGCGTGGTTCCTGATCGTTCTTTCGACGCTCGCCATTCCAGTCGCGATCTTCAGCATCGGATACTTCGCCCAGGGTCACTTCGACCGCCGGCCCGCCTTCATCGGGGCGGCGTTCAACGTGCTGATCGGTGCCCTCGAACTCGTCTTCGTGGCGAGCGACGCAATCACCTTCCTCTTCGCCTGGGAGCTGATGACACTGGTGACAGCGGCGCTCGTGACCACCGAACACGAGGAGCGCGACAACCGGCGCGCCGCGTACCTGTACCTGGTCATGTCGCACGTGGGCACCGGGTGCCTGATCGCCGGGTTCCTCGCGTTGGCATCCGCGTCCGGCTCGGTATCGTTCTCGACGATCCTGTCCGGCGACGTCGCGCGAGGACCGATGCGTGACGCGCTGTTCGGGCTCTTCTTCATCGGGTTCGGTGTCAAGGCGGGCATCATCCCGCTGCACGTGTGGCTGCCGGAGGCGCATCCGGCGGCGCCGACCAGTATTTCCGCGTTGATGTCAGGCGTGCTCCTCAAGGCCGGCATCTACGGCATCGTCCGCGTGTGCGCGTTTGGTTTAGGGGTGCCGAGGTTGTCCTGGGGCGTGATCGTCGTCGCATTGGGAGGGCTCTCGGCAGTGCTCGGCGTCCTCTATGCGCTGATGCAACACGATATCAAGCGCCTCCTG
>JBGPKK010000212.1:0-7869 GCA_041485905.1 Vicinamibacteria bacterium | reverse complement strand
CTCGGCTCGAGCGCGAGGTCTTGGAGGGCGCCGGGGGTGGGACGCCGGTAGCCTTCAGCCGAGCGCGAGAGTCTACGCTCGAGCGCGAGGTCTTGGAGGGAGCCGAGGGTGGGACGCCGGTAGCCTTCAGCCGAGGGCGAGAGTCTACGCTCGAGCGCGAGGTCTTGGAGGGAGCCGAGGGTGGGACTCCGGTAGCCTTCAGCCGAGGGCGAGAGTCTACGCTCGAGCGCGAGGTCTTGGAGCGAGCCGGGGGTGGGGCCCCGGCGAGCGGAGTAATAAATGCCGTGCTGTTTCGGATCAGCTCGCTCGAACCGATGGATTGCTCGCGCGAGATCGTCGATCTGGTGGCGGAGCACGACTGCTTTGCGCCGCACTTCCATCTGCCGCTGCAGCACGCGAGCGACCGGATGCTGAACGCGATGCGGCGTCCGTACACCATCGGCTACTACGCGGATCTCGTCGAGATGATCCGCGCGCGCATCCCGGCCGCATCGATTGGCTCGGATGTGATTGTCGGGTTTCCCGGGGAGACTGACGAAGATTTCGACGAGCTGTGTGGCTATCTCGAGCGCTCTCCGCTGACGCACGTGCACGTCTTCCCGTACTCGGACCGGCCGGGGACCGCGGCGTCAGCCATGAGCGGGAAAGTCCACGGTGCGGTGATCAGGGAACGCGCGTCCCGCGTGCGCGAGATTGGCCGCCGGCTGACCGTCCGCTTCCGCAACTCGCAGATCGGCACGATTCACCGGGCGTTGACGCTCGAGGACGGTACGCTCGCGGTCACCGGCAACTATCTGAAGCTGCGAATCCCGCCAGGCCGGGCGCGCAACGAGTGGGTCCAAGTACAAGTCACCGAGGGTGGGGAGTCTATGCGCGGTTTCGCCATGTGACGATGGTAAGGTAAGACGATGGCAGACGGCGACTCCCCGATCGTCGGCGTTTCGCTCGACCGCGATCCCGTGATCGAAGCGTATAAGAAGGACATCGACCGCACCCTGATTCGCGAGAACCTGAAGCTGACACCGGAACAGCGGCTTCAACAGTTGATGAAACTGCAGGAGTTCGCGGAAGAGTTGCAGCGGGCCGGACGGCAACTGCACTCGCGATGACCGACTTTCCGGCTCTGCTCCGCGCACTTGCCAAAGCCGGCGTCGAATACATTGTGGTCGGCGGTGCGCAGCCACCGTCCACGGATCCGCGAGGCTGACTCTCGGCGTGGACGTCGTCTACCGGCGAACCCCCGAGAATCTTGTGCGGGTCGTCGAGAGCTGGCCGCCCATCATCCGTACTTACGAGGCGCGCCTGCCGGTCCGGTGGGATGCGGAGACGCTGCGCCACGGTTTGAATCTCACGTTGATCACCGATCTCGGTTCGATCGACCTTCTCGGCGAAATTGTCGGCGGTGGGACGTACGACGAGCTCCTGCCGCACACCGTACGGCTCGATCCGTTCGGTATCGAGTGCCTCTGTCTCGGCCTCGAACGGCTGATCCACGTGAAGCGCGCGGCGGGGCGCGTCAAAGATCTCGAAGCGATCGCCGAACTCGAAGTGATTGTCGAGGAGCGTCGTCGCCTCGCGGGAAGCCCGTAATTTCCCAAGCGGACGCCTCCACCGCCGAGGAGTGAGGCTAAGAAGCCGAAGCGGGCGTCAAGACGGAAGCGGACACTGGAAGTCAGCAGGGATGAAATGAAGAAGCTCGTTGTGCTCCTCGCGTTGTCAGTTTTCTGGGTGCCGCTTGCAGCCGCCGATGTGTCTGGTACGTGGACACTCCGACTCAACCCGGACTTCAGTGGACATCAGCAATCCGTGAATTGCACGTTCAAGCAAGACGGTCAGAAACTGACGATCCACTTGTGAGGGTGGAGCGCCGATGACCGGCGAGGTGAACCGTCAAGAGGTCACATGGCAATTCAAAACAGGACCGGACCAAACGCTCACTGCCACACAGACCGGTGAACTCGATGCACAGGGCACGACGATAACTGGAACGTGGCACCTCAACCGGGACAAGGACCCTGACGGGAAATTTACGGCGACGAAACAATGAGTGGTGGAAAACCGAAGTGGGGCGGGCGGCATGGATCACCGAGTGCCGCCCAAGTGCGGTGCTAGGCCGCCCGCTGGTTATGTTTTGTCAAAGGGATAATTACCTTACCCAATAGTCAGCCTGATCCTTCGAGAATTCGATACGCCGGCCGTCGATGCCATGGGCTGGCCTACTCAATGGTCAAATACGAGCGTGGCGAGTTGCTGTCCTGGCGACTTCCGCGGTCCTTCGACGATCAACTGACCGCACGCGGCGCGGATGTCCCGCCCACGGCTCTTCCGGACCGACACCGTGAGATGGTGATCGGCGAGAATCTGCGCGAACCGGTCGATGACCTCGTCGGACGGCCGCTCGTACGGGATCGCCGGGGCAGCGTTGAGCGGGATCAGATTCACCTTCGATTTCACCCCAGACAGCAGTTTCGCAAGGCGACGCGCATCGTCGGGCGCATCGTTGACGCCGGCCAGCAGCACGTATTCGAACGTGATGCGGCTGCGTCGTTTCAAGGGGAGGCGCCTGCAGGCTTCGATGATGTCGGCCACTCCGTACTTCTTGTTGATGGGCACGAGATCGCCGCGGATCGCGTCGGTCGGCGCGTGCAGGGAGATGGCGAGGTTTGGCATGAGCGGCTCGCGCGCGAGTCGCTCGAGCGCCGGCAGCAGCCCGACGGTCGACAACGTCACCCGCCGCGGCGACACGGCAAGACCGTGCTCATCCGCCAGAATCCGTAAGGCCTTCATCGTCTCGTCGTAGTTGTGAAGCGGCTCGCCCATGCCCATGAGGACGACATTGAACCGTTTGTCGCGCATATCGAGCGCGTCCGCCAGGACGCGGACCTGACCGACGATTTCACCGGCGGTCAGATTTCGCAGCAGGCCCATCTTTCCCGTGAGGCAGAACCCGCACGCCATCGCGCATCCGACCTGCGTCGAGATGCAGAAGGTCATCGCCGGCGTGTCCGGGATGAACACCGATTCGATCTGGTTGCCGTCGCCCAGTTGCAGCAGAAATTTCTCGGTGCCGTCAGTCGATCGCTCGCGGGCAACCACCTGAGGGGCGGTCAAGGTGAAGCCGGCGGCGAGCGCCGCGCGAAGGTGCTGCGACAGATCGGTCATCCCGTCGAAGGCGGTGACGCCGTGGCGATAGATCCAGCGGAACACCTGTCGCGCGCGGAATCGCTCGAGCCCCTGTTGCTCGAACGCGGCTTCGAGCGCCGGGCGCTCCAGCTCGGCGAGGTCGACAGATCGGGGTGAATTAGCCGTCGGTATCTGATTCCTTTTCAAGGATTTGCCGCTCTTCGGATCCTACCAAGAAACGACTCCCGACCCCTTTTTCGGCGTTTTTCGGCGCACGCGCTTGCCCCAGCCGGACGGCCGTGCTATAGTGTAAATCGGCTGGTAATTCCTTCTCTGTCAAGGCTTTGCGGCACGTTGCCCAGCCCACGTGAACACGCGTTCCTGCTGCGAGCTCCACCTTGTCGAATTCAGCGATCGTTAGAGACGTTCTCGACAACGGCCTCCGTCTCCTCACCGAGCGGATGACGCAGGTCCGGTCGATCAGCATCGGCGTGTGGCTGACGCGCGGATCGCGGCACGAAAGCGCGGATCGCGGCGGCATCGCCCATTTCGTCGAGCACATGCTCTTCAAAGGCACCGCCACGCGGTCGGCCGAAGACATCGCGCAGGCCATCGATTCGATCGGCGGTCAGCTCGACGCGTTCACCGCGAAGGAATACGCCAGCTACTACATCAAAGTCCTCGACGAGCATCTGCCGCTCGCCATCGACATCCTGTCGGACATCGTCCTCAATCCCGCGTTCAGCCGCGACGACATCGAACGCGAGAAGAAGGTCGTCCTCGAAGAAATCAAGATGGTCGAGGACACGCCCGACGATCTCGTGCACGAGCTGTTCACCCAGGGCTTCTGGGAGAACCATCCGCTTGGCCGGCCGATCCTCGGCCGGCCTGAGACGGTCGAATTGTTTCAGGCGGACGTGCTGCGTGGATACTTCCGTAACGCGTACACCGCACGTAACCTCGTGATCTCGGCCGTGGGCAATCTCGAGCATGCGCAGGTTCGCGAGCTGGTCGAAGCGAAGTTCGGCGGAGTGCCGGTCGCGGGCGAGTCGGGCGGCGAAGAAGCCCCGACGGTCGTGCCGAAGATCCTGATACGCAACAAAGAGCTCGAGCAAAGCCATGTGTGTCTGGGCGCCAGCAGCTATCCGCAGAACCATGACGATCGCTACGCGAGCTACGTGCTGAACACGCTGCTCGGCGGATCGATGAGCTCGCGACTCTTTCAGAACGTCCGCGAAAAACGCGGTCTGGCGTACGCGGTCTTCAGCGGTCTCAGCGCCTATCGCGATGCCGGGTCCTTCACGATCTACGCCGGCTGCTCGAATCAGGCCGTCGGCGAGGTCGTCGATCTTGTCGTCGAGGAATTACGCGGCGTGAAGCAGTCGCCGGTGCCGCACGTGGAGCTGCAGCGGGCGAAGGACCACCTCAAAGGCAGTCTCATGCTCAGCCTCGAGAGCACCGCCAGCCGCATGTCGCACCTGGCGCGGCAGGAGATCTACTTCGATCGGCAGGTCGGGCTCGATGAGACGCTGCAGGGCGTCGAGAAGGTGACGTCGGCCGATGTGCAGCGCGTGGCGGCCGATCTCTTCAAGGACGGTTCGCTGTCCGCTACGGTGCTCGGCAACGTGAACGGGTTGGAAATTCCGCGCGAGCGGCTGGCTCTCGACTGAGGTCGAAGTCTCAAGGTTCGAGTCTGATCAGACTTCAGACTTCACACTTGAGACGTGAACGGTTTTCATGATCCCGCGTTACACCCACCCGGAGATGGGCCGCATCTGGAGCGACCAGCACCGCTACGAAACGTGGCTGCGGGTCGAGATGGCCGCGGCGGACGCGATGGCGGACGCGGGGATCGTGCCGCGCGAGGCCGCCCGCGACATCCGCGAGCGCGGCGCCTTCGATATCGCGCGGATCGAGGAGATCGAGCGCACCACACAGCACGATGTGATCGCGTTCACGACGGCGGTGGCCGAGCACGTCGGGCCGTCGGCGCGCTGGCTGCACTTCGGGCTGACCTCGTCGGACGTCATCGACACCGCACAGGCGCTGCAGATGCGCGAGGCGTGCGATCTCATTCTGAAGGATCTGGACGCGCTCGCCAAAACCGTGCGCGGCCGCGCCTTCGAGCATCGCCGGACGCCGATGATCGGCCGCACGCACGGCGTGCATGCCGAGCCGATGACCTTCGGCCTCAAGCTCGCGCTGTGGCACGCCGAGATCGGCCGCAATATCGAGCGCATCCGCCGCGCGCGCGCCGTCATCAACGTCGGGAAGCTGTCGGGCGCGGTCGGCACCTTCGCGCATCTGCCGCCATCCATCGAAGCCGCGGTCTGCGATCGGCTCCGCCTGGAGGCGGCGCCTGTGGCGTCGCAGGTCATTCAGCGCGATCGCCACGCGGAGCTGCTGGCGGCGCTGGCGATCGCCGCGGCCTCGCTCGAGAAGTTCGCGCTCGAAATCCGCGGACTGCAAAAGACGGAAACCGGAGAGGTCGAAGAGCCGTTCGCCAAGGGACAGAAGGGTTCGTCGGCCATGCCGCACAAACGAAACCCGATTGGGTGCGAGCAGATCGTCGGGCTTGCGCGGCTTCTCCGCGGCAATTGCCACGCAGCATTCGAGAACGTCGCGCTGTGGCACGAGCGCGACATTTCGCACTCCTCCGTCGAGCGCGTGATCATCCCCGACAGCTTCATCGCGCTCGATCACATGCTGCGGCGCTTCATCAGGATCGTCCAGGGCATGATGGTGTACCCCGATCGGATGCGCGAGAATCTGGAGCGCTCGCGTGGCGTCGTCTTCTCGGGTACCGTCCTGCTCGATCTCGCGCGCAAGGGCGTCTCACGCGAGCAGGCGTACGAATGGGTGCAGCGTCAGGCGATGCGATCGTTTGCCGAGCAGCTCGACTTCAAGGAACTGCTGCTGGCCGACGCCGATGTGGCGGCCGTCATGTCCCGCGACGAGATCGAGCGCGCGTTCGATCTGGACGAGCAGTTCAAGCACGTCGACGACATCTTCGCCCGAGTGTTCGGAAAAGTCCTCAGTGCGGTGTGAGCCCGAGCGCGAGAGTCTCCGCTCGAGCGCAAGCGCCTGCGGCCGTCGCGAGCGCGAATGCGCGAGCGACAGCGAACGGGGGTGGGGCCCGTGAGTAGTGAATGAGGTCTTCAGCTCCCGTGGAGCTGAGGCCCCACGCGCCATAGAGAAAGTGAACCAATGCGAGCTCGTGTGTTCGTGACGCTCAAGGCGTCGGTCTTCGATCCGCAGGGCAAGACGATTGCCGACGCGCTGCACTCGCTTGGCTACGGGGCCGTCGCCGATGTGCGGCAGGGGAAGTATTTCGAGCTCGATCTCAACACAACTGAGGCCTCACAGGCGCGGGCGCTGGCGGCCGAAGTGGCCGACAAGCTGCTCGCCAACCCGGTGATCGAAAGCTATCGCATCGAGGTCGATTCATGAAATTCGCGGTCGTGGTCTTTCCCGGATCGAACTGCGACGAGGACGCCTATCACGCCGTCAAAGACGTCCTCGGCCAGCACGCCGAGTACATCTGGCACAAGGACACGGACCTCAAGGGCGCCGACGTCGTCATCCTGCCGGGCGGCTTCGCGCACGGCGACTATCTGCGGACGGGCGCCATGGCGCGCTTCTCGCCAATCATGCGCGAGGTCGAGCGCGTGGCCGCGCAAGGCGCTCCGGTCCTCGGCATTTGCAACGGCTTTCAGGTGCTGCTCGAAGCCGGGCTGCTGCCTGGCGCGATGCTGCGCAACGACGCGCTGAAGTTCCGCTGCGAGCACGTCCATATCCGCGTGGAGCAGACCGATACGCCGTTCACGCTCGCGTGCCGGCCACATCAGGTCCTCCGGATTCCGATCGCGCACGGCGAAGGCAACTACTTCGCCGAGCCCGACGTGATCGCCCGGCTCGAAGCGAACCGCCAGATCGTGTTCCGGTATACCGACGCCGCCGGCGACGTCCGCGAGAGTGCCAACCCGAACGGATCGAAGGCGTCGATCGCCGGCCTCTGCAACGAAGCGCGCAACGTCGTCGGGCTGATGCCGCATCCCGAACGGGCCTGCGAATCGATGCTCGGCAGCGCCGACGGTCTGGTGATCTTCGAGTCGGTCGTGGCGGCGCTGAAGACGGGCGCATTCGGCGGGTCCACGGGACCCGCTCTGCAAACGGTGGGCTAGCGCGTGATCGATTCTCAGACTCTCGAACGCCACGGGCTCAAGGCCGACGAATACGATCGCATCGTGACGCTGCTCCGCCGCGAGCCGAACCTCACCGAGCTGGGCATCTTCTCGGTGATGTGGTCGGAGCACTGCAGCTACAAGAGCTCGCGGGTCCACCTGAAAACGCTGCCGACTGAAGGTCCGCAGGTCCTGCAGGGCCCGGGCGAGAATGCCGGCGCGATCGACATCGGCGAGGGGTTGGCGGCGGTGTTCAAGATCGAATCGCACAACCACCCGTCGTTCATCGAACCCTACCAGGGCGCGGCGACCGGTGTAGGCGGCATCATCCGCGACATCTTCACAATGGGCGCGCGTCCGATCGCCCTGCTCAACTCGCTCCGGTTTGGGCCGCTCGAAGATCCGCTCGTCCGCCGCACGTTCTCGGGCGTTGTTGCCGGCATCGCGGGCTATGGCAACAGCATCGGCATCCCGACCGTCGGCGGCGAAGTCGCGTTCGACGAGAGTTACAGCGGCAATCCGCTCGTCAACGTGTTCTGCCTGGGCATCGCCGCGCACGACG
>JBGPKK010000211.1:0-7961 GCA_041485905.1 Vicinamibacteria bacterium | reverse complement strand
TCCGGCGTCTGAAAAGGTCGCCCGGATTCGAAACAGCCGCGACAGGTAATATTCCACCGCCGCCTCATCAAACTCATCCCGCCCGAATTGCCGGCTGAAGCGCGCGACCAGGCCCGGCGCCAGCTCCTCGGCGATGGTGACGCGCGCGCCGGTGCCGCCTTCGCTGGTCGCCTCAATTTCCAGCAGGTCCAACCCGAGTGACCGTTCGACGGCCGCGAGGATCGGCGTTGCGAGAAAGCCGGCCGCGAGCGTGCCGGCCCGCACCGCGAGCTCCTGTTGCTGCGGGACCGACAGCGCGTTGGCCGGGGTATTGAACACGATCAGCGACAGGATGTCCGACGGATCGAGCGGCGGCGTGCTGGCGAGGCGCAGTTCGGGGCTACGCATCGGTCCCCAGATGGTGACTCGCGTCTGCACGCCGGAGATGTCGCGCGTCACGGTGACGTAGACATCGGGATTGAGATCGCCGCGAAAGTTGATCGAGCTCTTCGTCTCGTCGATATCGAAGCGTCGTCCCTGAAAACTGTAGGTGCCGCTGATGGCGTCGAGCGATCCGGTTACCGAGAGCGGCGATCCGGGATCCTTGTACAGGTACAGATCGCCGCCGACGCGCAGCTTGATGTCGCCGAGCCCGATCGGTGTGCCTTCGGTGACCTGGATGTCCTGGCCGAGCAGCCGCAGGTTCTTGGGAATATGGAGTGAGACGTCGAGGCCCGTGCGAGTCCACGGATTGAGGGTGGCCGCCGCGTCAATGCTGGGGAGCGCCATCGGCTCGGTTGCGTACGGCTGGAGCAGCGTCCGCTGGAGAATCTCGTCGACGTTCACGCTGCCGCCGTTGATCGTGAGGTCGCCCTCCACGCGCGGAGTCTCGAGGCGGCCGCGCAGGCGCAGCGCCGCGTCGATGTCGACGTTGCCGAACTCGTTGCGAATCACCTCAAACTGCCGGGCGGTCGCGTCGATCTCGAGATCGCCGACGGTGAGCTCGTGCGTGCCGAGACTCCCGTGCAGGTCGAGCGGGTGTCCGGAGGTGTCTTCGATGTGCAGCGAGTCGACGTCGAGGCGGTCTGGGGAGAGCTTCAACATGGCGCGCCCGTTCTTGTAGCTGGAGCCGGTCGATGTCACCAGGAACGCCGCGCCGCCAAGCTCCACGGTGCCCTGCGCGTGCGGATCGAGGTTTGTGCCGATCGCTCTGACGTCCACGTGCATCTGCCCGCTCACGTTTCGAACTGCGTCCGTCAGCCCTTCGAGCAGACCCAGGCCGATCGCGCTCGACGTAATCGCGACGTCAATCCGCCGTTCGGGCCGCGTGGGATCGACAAGCGCCAGCGGGACCTTGCCCACTGCGGTGATCCAGACGCCTGGCGATTGATCGAGCCGGACATCAATATCGAAGTCGTCGGCGGCATAATCAACCCGTCCGGCCAGACGCTGATAGGCGAACCGCCGGATGCGGCCGTCGGTCACGAGCACCTGGCCGGTGACGATCGGATTCGCGCGCGTGCCCCGCAGGGTCGCGTCGAGATCGAGGGTGCCGCCGTACCGCGCCGGAGCTTCGAAGACCCCCTCGATCGCATCGAGCGAGATGTGAGTGGCGGTGACGCGCAGCGCGCCGCCGCCGTCGGCTCGCCACGTGCCGGCGACGCCGATCCGCTGGTCGCCGGCGCTGCCACCGACAAAGGGCAGCGGATCAATCGACACGCCGCCGTCGTCCCATGCGATCGCCGGCGGTGTTGGGGTGTTGGAGAGCGTCCACGGCGAAGACCCAAGCGTCACGGTCAGATTCGACAGCGAGAGATCGCGCCGGTCGCCATGGAGCAGCGCCGTGCCGGCGAACCTTCCGGTGCGCCCTTGCGCCGCGTCGAGCTGCAGGTCGAAATTCAGACGTTGGCCCGACAAGGCGATCGTGCCCGCGGCATTCCGCAGCGACCGGCCCAACACGGTCGGGAGCGTCGCGCGCAGGTCCGCGTGCGCCTCGGCCTCCCACCACCGCGACGAGGGCAGCGTCACGTCGTACGGTCCCGTCAGCGTGACCGCCTCGAAATCGGTGGCTTTCAGTCCCGCGATCGTGGCGTCGCCGGACGTTCGAGGCGCACCGACGGTCCCGGCGAGATGTCCTGTCGTTGAGAGCAGACCGGACAGGTGCCTGCCGGTGATCGTCTCGAGCTCGGCCAGATCGGCGCGCTTCACGTCGTAGGTGAAATCGTAGGCCGTGGCGCAGGACGCGAGGCCGGCGGGACACTCGCCAAATGGGATGGAACCGGCGCCGCTCGCGTCCAACGCGGGCCCGGCCGCGTCGACGTGGCCGAGCGTCGCGACGCCGTCTCGCAGGGCCCCCTCCACATGTGCCGTCGCGATCTGAACGCCCCGTACGGCCGACGACTGGAGCGCAGCCGAGCCTACGATGTCGTAGTCAGCCGGTGCGGGGCTTCGCGCCAAGAGGTCGCGCACGGTCAGGCGGACGTTCGCGGACCCGGTCAACGACGCGGCGAATCGCTCGCTGGCGAAGGGAATGGCAGGGTCGATTGTGGCGAACTGACCGTCGAACGACGTCTTGAGCGTTTCATTCGAGATGTCAAGAGTGACGTCGGCATCGGCAAACCGACCGCCGAACATGTCGGCTCGTTTCAGGCGTCCGCCGCCCACAAGCTTCAGCAATGCGCGATCGGTGCCCGAACCCTCTACATGAAAGCGCCCGGAGACGGTGCCGGCGTAGCGCGGGTCCTGCATCCAGTCCACGTTCAGGCCCGAGCCGAACCGGCGAAGGTTGACTTCGTCTATCTCGCCGTCGCCGCTGAAGGTCAGCGGCTTGACGCTCGTATCGATGGTGCCCACGGTGCCGTCGCCGATCCTCGCGCCAAGATATTCAGACGGCGAAAACCGCGCCCGGCCGATGATGAAGGGATCCGAGAACTGTCCGGTCACGTCGTAGTCGAAGGTCAGCGTGCTGTCGACGCGCGGCACAGGGATGGACGCCGGCACTCGGCGCAGGTCGAGCGCGGCGATCGTTCCGGGAAAATGAAACGGAAACGGCTGATCGATGCCGATGGAGCCGTTCGTCGTGCTGACGCTCGCACCGTAGGCGACCGCGGTCGCTTCGGTGATGAGCGCCGCATGGGCCGTGAGCTCGCCGCGCGCGTGGACGTTGTCGCCCGCGTAGCCCATGAACATGGCGTGAGGACCGTCGAACGCGTACGATCCGCGCGGGAAATGCTCGCCGAAGCCAAACGCGAGATCGAACATGACCCGGCCCGAGATGTCGGACGCCTTGTCCGGGTGGTTCAGCCATCGCGCCAGATCGATCCGATCCGCCGTCACCGTTCCTGATCCGTGCCAGCCCGGCACCTTCGTGTCGAGCACGAGGGCTCCGTGAATGCCGCCGCCGGTCGATTGGAAACTCAAATCAGTATCGAGATGGGTGAGCGGGCCGCGCAGCGTGGTGTCGAACTGTGCGTCGACGGCGATGTTCCGGAGCCCGTTGAGCACGCCGCCCCATTCCTGAAACGTGAACTTCGGCGCGTGGACGCGCAAATCGACCGTCGTCGGCTGATCGCTCTTTTCGATCCGGCCCGCGAGGCTAAACATCGAACGCGGCGTCTCGACACTCAAATTGTCGAAGGTGAGTCCGGCCGGGCCACTATCGATGCCCCCAGACAGATGATTCATCGTCAGATCGGGCGCCGATCCACGCCACGACACGTCACGCATCTTCAGCGTCCACCGGACCGGCGCGTATTTGAAGGAGAACGAACCATTGAGTGACTCGTACCGCGTGGGGATGTGAGCCGCACCAAAAACCACGGGGTCGGACAGGACGATGTCGGCATCCCTCAGGTCGATCGCCACGATTTCGATCGGGCGGCTCGGACCAGTCCGCTCTTGCTCGCTCGCCTCGCGTTTGATGAGCGTCGCGAGGTCCCACCGGCCGTCAGGCTGTTTGCCGGCGACGACCTTCAGCCGCGCGATCGAAATGCTCTTGATGACGACGCCCCGCTGAAACAGCTCGCGCAAGCTGTACTTCAGCGCCACATCGTCGATGGATACGAGCGTGCGGCCGTCTCGCGACAGGCGGATGTCGCCCAGCAGCAGACCGCGGAAAAGATCACCTTCCAGTCGTCCGATTTCGAGACGCGCGGTCAGATACTGATTCGCCTGGCGCACGATCAGTCCGCGGATGCGGTTCTTCGCCCAGCCGGTCTCCAGCACAGTGATCCCGAGCCCGATCAGGACGAGAATGAGCACGACCAGAGCGAGCACGCCTCTGGCGAGAAACCGTGCGACAGATCGAACCCGGGGTAAACGCGGCACTCCACGTCGAGTGTATCAACGCTCGCGCCTCGGTTCCGTTGTCGAGGTAGCCGCAGCCCTGGGTTGGCCGCGAGGAATTTCCAGTTATAATTCGAGCCTCCGCACATTAACTCGACAGGAGCCCACACCCGAATGACGATGTCCGGTCGCGATCCGGGTGATCGCGGCAGCTCGAGCGCGATTGCCCCCATCGTTATCCTGTCGGCGGTCGTGCTGTTCGTCGTGCTGTTCTGGCGATTGGGCGCGCCGAGCTTCTGGGATCCGGATGAGGCGCACTACGCGGAGACGACGGGCGAGTTGATTGCCAGCGGCGACTGGCTTGCGCCCTTCTATAACGACCAGCCGTTCTTCGATAAGCCGATGCTCTTTCATTGGCTCCAGGCGATTCCGATGGCAATCGCCGGGCCGACGGAGCTCGCCGCCCGCCTCATTCCGGCATTCGCCGCGCTGGCGCTCATCGGCGTGACCGCATGGGTCGGCGCGGCGCTGCTGTCGGCTGACGTCGCCATCGTGGCCGCGCTGCTGCTGGCGACCAGCCCGGCGGTCTTCGCTCTGGCGCGCTACGCCATCCTCGACACACTGTTCACGGCATTCGTCTTCGGCGGGGCGGCACTCGTGTCCGTCGCCGCGCTCGAGCGGCGGCCCCGGCTTCAATGGTCCGGCTATGTGTTGATCGCGCTGGCGGTTCTGACGAAAGGACCGGTGGCGCTGGTGCTCTGCGGACTCTCGTTCTTGCTCGCCATCATCCTGTCCGCGGAGGCACGACGCCGCCTGCTCGAGTTGCGCCTGCTGAGCGGCCTCGCGCTGATCGTTGCGATCGACGTCCCGTGGTTCGTGTACATGTGGCTGCGCTTTCGCGACGCGTTCGTCGCTGGATATCTGCTCGACGAAAACATCCGGCTGTTCGCGTCGGATCGGTTCGGGCCAACGGCGGCCGCGTCGGTGTGGTTCTATTTCAGAGTGCTCGGCGCGGGTCTGCTCCCGTGGACCGCGCTGCTTGTCGGCCGGCTGTACGATGACATCCGCGCAGCCGTTCGTCGCGACGGATCGCTCGACACCTCCGTGGTGTTGTTTTGGAGCTGGACGATCGCCGTCGTCGGCTTCTTCACCCTGTCGAAGTTCAAATTGGACCACTACGTCTTCCCAGCGGGACCCGCGCTGTGTTTGATCTGCGCGCGAGCCTGGGTCGCCTTGCGGCAGCGGCCGTTGGATCCGCGCAATACAGGCGCGCGCTTCGGGTTGTACCTGGTCGGCCCGCTGATGGTTGCGGCGGCGCTCGTGGCGGCATACCTCCTGACCGTCCGGCTCGAACTGCCGCGCGCGGCGATGCTGGTGCCGGTGGCGATGGGGCTTGCCGGCGCCGCGGTGACCGCTGGCGTGACCGGACGCCGCGGACGTCCACCGCGACTGCCGTGGGCGGTGCTCGGCGCGATGACGATCACGTACGGTGGCCTCATTCTCTGGGTCATGCCGGCCCTGGAGCAGCAAAAGGTCGTGCCAGACATTGCGCACTGGGTCGCGACACGCGCCGCGACAACTGACCAGGTTGCGAGCTACAGGCTCAACCGATGGAACACCGCGTTCCGGTTCTACGTCGGCCGGCATGTCGCGATGATCGACGCGCCTGATGAAGCCAAAGCGTTGTTCAAAGGTTCCGAGCCGTTCTATTGCGCCATGTTCGGGCCCGCGTACGACGAATTCATCGCGCAAGGCGTCCCGCTGCGGATTGTGTACGAGCGCGAGGGCATGGCGGTCACGTCCGGGCGAGTGCTGTGGCGTCAACGCGTGCCGCCGGCCCGGTTCGTGGTCGTCACCCGAGCAGTCAAGTAGTGGCGCAGGTATAATCACGCGCTCGGCATGCGCGTCGCGCGACGATTCCTCATCAGCGGCCGGGTTCAGGGCGTCGGCTTCCGTTTTTTTGCCGAAGCGGCAGCAGCCCGCGAAGGCCTGCACGGCTGGGTGCGAAACCTGCCTGACGGCCGCGTGGAAATCGAGGCCGAAGGCGAGGCCGAGGCGATCGAACGGTTCGAGCGAAATATGAGGCAGGGCCCGCCCGGCGCCCGCGTCAGCGACGTGCAGGCCGACGACACGGTGCCGTCGCGCCGCGAAACAGGTTTCAGTATCCGGTGACACCCCTGTCACAACTGCCCAATATGGACCATCTCAAGACAAAGATTCGGCACGTCCCAGATTTTCCGAAGCCGGGGATTCTCTTCTACGACATCACGACGCTGCTGCAGGATCCCGTCGGCTTCCGCGCGGCGATCGACAGCATGGCGATGCCGTTCCAGAATCAGGGGATCGAGATCGTGGTCGGCATCGAGAGCCGCGGCTTTATTTTCGGCGCGGCTGTCGCCGACCGGATCGGCAGCGGGTTTACGCCGGTGCGGAAACCGGGGAAACTGCCGTCGACCTGCGTGCGCGAGACGTATGCACTCGAGTACGGCACCGACACGCTCGAGATCCACGACGATGCGATCCGCAAGGGACAGCGAGTGCTGATCGTCGACGACCTGCTGGCCACCGGGGGGACGGCCCGAGCGACCGCCGATCTGGTGAAGCGTTTGGGTGGGGAAGTGCACGCGCTGGCGTTCCTCATCGAGCTGGCGGCCTTGAACGGCCGGCAGCGGCTCGCGAACGAGACGATCCACACGGTTCTGAAGTACTAACCTTGCTGCTTGTTCTCGCCGCGCTGATCGTCGCAGCTGCTGTCATATGGGGATGCCGTCAGATCGCGTCCGAGCTGGCGATATCTCGGAAGGCCAGCACCGACGCGCGGACGCTGCAGGTGTTACAGATATTCGCGCCGGCGATGGGCGCGGCTGCCGGCGATCCTCGTGCCGTTCTCGCGTGGGAACCACTCGCTCGAACCGGACGCCAGCTCTTTCCAGAAGAATTCGCACGGATCGATCGCGCAGCCGGCATATCGTTCCCGTTCGGCGTCGATCGGATTGAGGCAGCCCACTCGCAGTGGACGGCGGACTGGCTGACTTGGGAACGGACGCACGACGCGGAGTACAAAGTGAAGTCGGCCGCGGTCGAAGAAGAACTGGCGCGCTCGAACGGATCGCCTGTGGTTCGCGCGCGGCTCGACGCGGTCGAGCGCGACAAGCTCGATCTCTACCAGCAGCGATACGCGGAGTACGTGCGCGTCGCCAAAGCGCTGCAGGCGCTCACAACGTGAGCCGCCTCGCCTATCACCTTTGCTACACTAGATCGCCAGATCAAAGATCGTCGTTCCCTCTCACGCGCCCGTAGCTCAGGGGATAGAGCACCCGCCTCCTAAGCCGAAAGTGATCGGCACGCATCGCCGTTCGCCGTTGCTTTCCGACGCGAGTCCCCCGGCGTCATCGCGAATCGTTGCGAGTTCCGACGCCGTGTTTCACCCTTTGTGGCAAAACGTGGCAAAGCAACTCGGTGGACCGATGCGGGGCCGGTTGTGCCGCTGGCTCGGGCCATGCGTTAAGATGCCCGCGAAAGGTGCCAGCACAGGCGTCAGGCACGCGAACATCGACACGGCAACAACGAAGGTTAGTTTAGTTAGGCGGGCGACGATCGCCCAGCGGAGGGGAGTGCGATGGCCCGGACGAAAGCCAAACAGGAAACTGTGAGCCCGAGAAAGACGGACCCGCGGCGAGCGGGCGTCATGACGGTCT
>JBGPKK010000210.1:0-7962 GCA_041485905.1 Vicinamibacteria bacterium | reverse complement strand
GCCATCTGGGCATCGACAAGTTCATGGTGCTGGGCTTCTGCATTGGCGGCCCCTTCATCTGGAACCTCTTGAGGCGGGCGCCGGGTCGTGTCGTCGCGGCCGTGCCGGCGCAGCCCGTCGGGTTCCGGCCGGAGATGCCCAACGTCATGTACGACGCCAGCATGACTGGCTGGGGTGCGGAATTGGTCAAACGCCGGCCCGAGCTCACGACAGAGATGGTCGAGAAATTCGTGACCAGGATGTTCCGCACCAACGCCGACTTCGTCTTCACCGTGACGCGCGAATTCGTGCGCAATTGTCAGACGCCCGTTCTGGTCCTGCCCGATGACGTCCCGTCGCATTCATACGCCGTCGCCATGGAGTGCGCCATGCTCGCGCCGAAGGCCGAAGTGAGCATGTTCCCGTGGAAGGAGCCCAAGGAGCGCATTCCCCTGGCGGTGCGCCAGATCCGTTCGTTCCTTCGGGCGCATCGACCGTAACCGCCCGTGGTGTCAGCCGACTGCGTGCCTCTCTTTAGAGCTGTAACACTTATGAACCTTTCAACGACGTTGCCCGCGACCGGTTTTATTGCCGTCGAAACGATGTTCGTCGCGTCGCTGGCTCTGGCGGCAGTCGTGGCCGCCACGGCTGTCGTCATCCCGCAGAATGCCATCACGCCGGCCGACAGACAGATTCGAGCCGACGTCCAGCGCAAGTTGGCCGAATTCGAGGCCAAAGTGACGGTGGACGTTCAGGACCGCGTTGTGACGCTCTCCGGTATGGTCCCGAGCTTGTGGGCGAAAGAGGAAGCGGTCCGTCGAGCGCTCAAGGCGAGCGACATTCAGTCGCTGGTGTCCGACTTGACGATCGCGAAGGCCGAGAACGATGCGGCACTCGGCCGGCTTGTGGGCGAGCGCATTCGCACGTACGACCGCTACACCGTGTACGACAACATCGACGGCCGGATCAACAACGGCATCGTCAGCCTGGCCGGCGCCCTCACCGCGCCGGAGAAACTGGCGGACATCCTCGAGCGGGTCGCCAAGGTGCGCGGCGTTCAGGCGATCAACAACAGGATCGAGGTCCTGCCGGCGTCGCAGTCCGACGACCGCTTGCGCGTGGCGATTGCCAATGCTATCTATAGCGATCCCGCCTTCGAGAACTATTCCATGGTGGACCCGCCGATTCGCGTGATCGTGAACAACGGCCACGTGACGCTCGTCGGAATCGTGCGCGCTCAGTTGGAAATGATCAAGGCCGAGAGTGCCGCGCGGGCCGTCTTTGGTGTGCTGGCGTTCGAGAACAAGGTGCAGGTCGCCGGCAAGCCGGACACGAGGCGTTAAGAATCAGATTGGGAAACCCCTCACGCCGAGCACCGCCTTGCGAAAGCCCTTGCCGCTTGGGAGGGCGTATTGCTATCATCCGGACCGTAATCACGACAGAGGGAGTAGCAACCATGACGATACGAACCGCTCGATTGGTCGTACTGTGCGGATTCCTGACGGCCGGCGTCGGCGTCGGGCTGCAGGCCCATCATGCCGTGGCGGGCGTGTACGACCTGAATAAAGAGGTGGTCCTGCAGGGCCGGCTCAAGAAGTTGAACTTTACGAATCCGCACGCGAGCATCGAACTCACTGTCCCGAACAAGGACGGCACGTTTACGGAGTGGGTGCTGACCACCGCCTCCATAACGACGCTGACTCGGGAGGGAATCAACAAGACCTCGATGAAGCCTGGCGAGATCCTCAAGGTGACGGTCCTTCCGGCGAGGAACGGGAACCCGGCGGGATTCATCAGGAATCTCCAGCTCGGCGACCGCGAGATCAAGCTGTTCTTCGGCGACAGCCGCGACTAACCGAAATACGCTGGGAGTTGGCGATGGTTGATCGACGATCTCTCGCGATAGGTGTGGTCGCCGTTCTGGTCGCGATGAGCCAGGTAGAGTCCGGACATGCCCAGGGCCAGAGAGCCGGGGCACCCCAGGGCCAGGGAGCCGGAGGACCGCAAGGCCGAGGTGGCGCAGGCGGCCGAGGCGGTGGCCGAGGCGGAGCGTTTACGCCCGACGCTGGAGCCAAAGACCTGAAGTCGGTCCTCTATAACTGGACGTGGCACATGGGGATGCTGCGGAGCGGGAATGAGTCCGAGCTCGTCAAGACGCTCGAGTACCAGGCTGAGGGGGGCACGATCCAGGTGAACGGTCAGCCCTGCACGCTGACGAAGTATCGCATCAGCGCCAATTACCAGATCCCGGGGTACCGGACGCAAATCGAGTGCACGCGCCCCAATGGCCAGACGTATAAGAACGTTGAAACGATGAGCGGGGAGTACGCCTGGGACGAAGACATTCCGGGCGCGGAAATCGTTCCCGGCAAGGGCAAGGCGACACCACGGCCCGACGCGCTCCAGGAGCGGCTGATTCGTCTGTGGGCGAGTCCTCACGGTGCGCCCAAGGCCGCCATCGCCGGCGCCGCCGGCGTGCCGCTGTCCGAGTCCTTCGGCCAGAGCCCGGCCACCCTGCTCGATCGCCAGGCAGCCGCCGGAGCGAAAGCGACGACGACGCTGTCATGGCAGGGGGAGAAGGCCATCGTGACGTATCCGATCCCGGGAGTCCCCGGAGCGATTGCGACGGCGACGCTCGACAGCGGCTTCCTGCCGGAGCGCGTCGTCGTGAAGAGCGGGGCGAACACGACGGAGTTCGTCTACGGCAATTTCGACGACTGGAACAATCCACTGTTCAAGATCGAGGCTCTGTACGCCGGCACCATCGTCGAGCGCCGGAACGGCACGGTCGTTCGCAACCTGAAGTCGAAAGTGACCGAGATCGGCCAGGTGTATGTCGTCGTGCCCGTTCCAGATAGTGTGAAGAAGGCTGGTGGAAAGTGAGGATTGCGATGAAGGCGACCATGCTTGCAATCGTTCTCGGCCTCCTCGCCACGCCAGTGGCAGCGCAATTCGGCCCTCCCCCGCCGTTTGATCCGAACGCGCCGACGCCGAGACTGGCCAACGGAAAGCCTGACCTCTCGGGTTCCTGGCAGGGGGCCGGCGGCGGTCAGCAAGGTTCCGGCGGCGACATGTTCCGGCGGTGCACTCCGTTCCAGTCGAAGAACTGCATGGAGTGGACCAATCAGAGCGAGGACTGGCCGTTCATGTCGGCGACTCGGCTCGATCAGCGTCAGCCGCTGTACAAGCCCGAGCACTGGGACAAGATCATCGAGCTCGACCAGTGGACCAACAAGTACGATCCGGTTATGACCTGCCTCCCGCTTGGCATTCCGCGGCAGGGACCGCCCGCGCGGATTTTCCAGACCGACAACGACATCACGATGTTCTACAGGGGCGGGATCGACGGTGGCGGCGGGTACCCGGAGTTCCGGATGATCCCGCTCGACGGGAAGCCGCACGATCCCAAGCGGGCGCTGCAGTACACGTACATGGGGTACACGGTTGGCCGCTGGGAGGGCGACACGCTCGTCCTCGACTCCATCGGGTTCTCTGACGAGACCTGGCTCGGGCGCGGCGGCTTCTTCCATTCCGACAAGATGCGGGTCATCGAGAAGTTCACCAGGACCGGGAACCAGATGCTCCACGAAGTCACCGTCGAGGACCCGGAGGTGCTCGTCCAGCCGTGGGTCATGCCTTCGAGGACTTTGCGCCTCTCAAACGCCAACACGATCATCGCAGAGCGGGGAAGTTGCGGCGCGGACAGCGAACTGAAAGAGGTCAGCTCCCAGTTTCGGCACTGATTGCGTCCCTGCGAGTGCTGCAACGCTCTCACTGACTCGTCCATGGGTGTGCTGGCCTGGCTTGAATCGCTTCCGCTCTCGGTATGGGTGCATGAGTCGCCCTCGGTCTGGGCTCAGCCGACCGTGCTGACGCTTCACACAATGGGCATGGCGGTGCTGGTCGGCGCGTGCTGGGTGCTCGACCTGCGTCTGCTCGGCATCAGTCGAAACGTTCCGCTGTCCGCCTTCCGCTGGGTCTTCCCTGCCGTGACGGTCGGCCTGATCGTCAATGTCGTGACCGGCGTCCTGCTCTTCGCACAGCGCGCGACAAGCTTGGGGACGGCGATGCCGTTTCTCATCAAGATGGGCCTGGTCGTCGCCAGCGTCGCCACCTTGGTGCCGCTCCGCTCGCTCGTGTTGCTCAGCGACGCGGACCAGTGCGAGGTCAGCGGCAGCGCTCGTCTCCTGGCGATCGCCTCGATCCTCGCGTGGTCAGGTGCCATCACCGCGGGCCGTCTTCTCGCCTACTTGGTCCCATAGCTGGGTACATGCCTTCAATTACAGCCGTCAACCTCGCCCATCTGCATCTGCTGCTGAACCACGTGCCCACCGTCGGTTCGGTCGTCGCCCTGGGCCTCCTGCTCCTGGCCTTCGTCCGGCGTGACGAGCCCTTGAAACATGCGGGGTTGGAAGTGCTCTTCGTGATCGCGGTCCTGACGCTTCCTGTCTATATGAGCGGCGTCGCCGCCCATCAGCAGCTGCGGAACCAACCGGAGCTCTCCGACGATGCCATGAGGGTCCACCATGACGCGGCGCTCGCGGGATTCACCGTGACGGAGTTCGCCGGCTTCGTCGCGTGGGTCGCATTATGGCAGGCCAAGCGCTGCGGTCGCGCGGCACGAGGGCTCGTCCCTGCCGCGACGCTGCTGTCGATTGTGGCGCTCGTGCTCATGGGTCGCGCGGCGACGCTTGGGGGCGAGATTCGCCATCCGGAGATCCGGCCCGGCCTCTCCGCGGGCGCTGCCGCGCCTGCCCTGAGCACCGTCGAAGGGTCCGCCGGCGATCCGGAGCGATTCGTGACGTCGAAGATCAGCGTGGTCATGGTGAACAGCACGTGGGCCTGGCCGGCCGCTGAGACGGTACACTTCCTCGGTCTCTCCCTGTCGTTTGGTGTGCTGCTCGCCGTGAACCTGCGGATACTCGGGGTGATGAGGCAGGTTCCGTTTGCGGACGTGCACCGGCTGCTGCCGTGGGGCATGCTGGGCTTCGGCGCCAATCTCATCACCGGGATGCTGTTCTTCGTCGGGCAGTCGAAACAGTACATCAACAGCGCGCCGTTCTATTGGAAGGTCGTCTTCCTGATGATCGCCGGCGCGAACTTTCTCTATCTGACGGTGTTCAAGAAGGCCTGGACCGACGATCGTGATGGCGGGTGGGACGCGAGCCTCGCCGACAAGGCCATGGCCGTCTTGTCCCTTTTCTCGTGGCTCGTCGTGCTGTATGGGGGACGGATGCTTCCGTTCCTCGGGCACTCCTTCTGAGGCTGAGGGACAGTGGCGTTTACCGTATGCGCGGTCGTCGTTGTGGTCCTGGTGATTGTCGGCGCGGTTGGGTACGTGCTCGATCGCAGCGCCTGAGCCACACGACCCCTTCGCCAGCGATAAGTTCAACGGACACAGGGTTATAGGTTAATCTTGCACTCCAGCGGGTCCCTCACTAGACTTCGCATGGAATCTTGGGGTGCACGATACGAGGCGAGGAATGAGAACCGGAATCGCGACGGTGGCCGTGCTGCTCTACCTCGTTGTGGCCAACGATCGCTGGTCGGAAGGGCGAGCACAATCGGCGCCTCCGGCGCCCGCAAACGCTCAGGCCTTTGGTGCGACGCCGCTCGCGTCGAAGTTGGCCACGTCGCGCGCGCTTATCGATCAGTATTGTCTGGGCTGCCATAGCGACAACGTTCGATCGGGCGGCCTCGCATTGTCGCAACTCAGTCTGGACGCCCCTGGCGAGAATGTCCAGAGCGCCGAGATTGCCGAGAGAGTGATCCGCAAGCTGCGCGGTGGTCTCATGCCGCCGGCTGGCGCTCGGCGCCCCGATCGTCAGTCTGCGGCCGACTTCGTCTCGTGGCTCGAGAACGAAATTGATACCCGGGCTACGGATCCTCATCCCGGACGTGTGGCACTGCGTCGCCTCAACCGCAGAGAGTACGCAAACGCCGTACGCGATTTGCTCGGGTTCAACATCGACGCGAAGACGTTGCTGCCGGACGACAACGTCAAGGGCCACTTCGATAACAACGCCGCCGCCCTGCAGGTATCGCCCAATTTCATCGACCAGTACATCTACGCCGCGCGGGCAGTCGCACTCGAGGCGGTCGGCAACCTCGTGTCTCCTGCCGTGACGACCACGTACGGCGACGTCGCCAACATGGTGATTTCCCTCCCGCCGGCTGGCGCTCCCGGTACCGGCAGGCAGCAGGATCACATCGAAGGGATGCCGTTCGGCACCCGCGGGGGCTTCATCGTCGAACACAATTTCCCGGCAGACGGCGACTACGAGCTCACGATCGGCGACATGGCGCTGGCGCGGGAAGTGCCGCGGATGGAATTCGAAAGCACGGTGATCGCGCTGCTCGACGGCAGGGAGTTCTATCGCACCCGTATCGGCGGAGAAGCCGACCACAAGGCGATCGACCAGCGACTGGATCCCGCGGTCGAAGAAATCAACGGACGGCTGCGGAAGATCCGCTTTCGAGCCACGGCCGGGCAGCACAAACTGGCGGTCACCTTCGTGCACCGCAGCTTCGCCGAAAGCGACGAGCGTACTCGCACCATCGCGCTGGAGGGCGGTCAGGAGCGCCTACAGGCCGCGCATGCCTTGCAGATTCGCGGGCCGCTCTCCGTCACCGGCATGAGCGCGTCGGTCAGCCGCGGGAAGATCTTCATCTGCAGGCCGAAAGGATCACCCGACGAGACGACCTGCGCGCAGGAGATCATCAAGAACCTCGCACGGCGCGCCTTCCGCCGCCCGGTGACCGACCAAGAGCTCAATCCGTTGATGGCGTTCTACAAGTCAGGACGTGCGACCGCAGGCTTCGAAGGCGGGGTGCGCGATGCGCTCAGCGCGATTCTGGCGAGCCCGCATTTCCTCTATCGGGCGGAATCCGGAGACGCGGCCGGCGGAACTCGCACGCTGAGCGATCTTGAGCTGGCGTCGCGTCTGTCCTTCTTCCTGTGGAGCAGTCTGCCGGATGAGGAGCTCCTGAAGGTCGCCACCGAATCGCGTCTCAGCAAACCCGACGTTCTGGCCACACAGGTGAGCCGGATGCTTGCCGATCCGCGGGCCAGGTCTCTGAGCGACGATTTCGCGTTCCAGTGGCTGCATCTCGCCAAACTGGACGAGATCACTCCGGACAGAGGCCAGTTTCCCCACGCGAGCGGCCTGCAGGATCCCCGCGGGATGTTCAAGGAAGAGCTGCGGCTGTTCATCGACAGCGTCCTGCGCCCTTCGGCTTACGCTCAGGGCGCCCCGAGCGGAGTCGAGGGGCGCAGCGATCCCAGTGTGCTCGAGTTGCTGACAGCGGACTACACCTTCCTCAACGAGCGCCTGGCGATGCACTATGGTATCGAGACGGTCAAGGGCAGCCACTTCCGTCGAGTGACGCTCGAGGACAAGGCGCGCCACGGTCTGTTGGGAAAGGGCGCAATCCTGATGTTGACCGCGTATCCCAATCGCACCTCGCCCCCGGTACGTGGCGCCTGGATACTGGACCGCCTTCTCGGCGCGCCGCCGCCCGAACCGCCTCTCAACGTCCCGACACTGCCGGAAAACAAGCGCGGTCAGCCGGCAAAAACACTGCGTGCGAGGCTCGAGCAGCACCGCGCGAATCCGACGTGTTTCGCCTGTCACGGCGTAATGGATCCACTCGGGCTGGCGCTGGAAAACTTCAACGCGGTGGGGCAGTTCCGTGCCAACGACCCCGATACGCTGACGCCAATCGATGCTGCCGGTCAGCTGCCGGACGGTACGCAGATCAACGGACCTGAAGATCTGCGCCGGGCGCTGGTCGAACGGCCCGATCATCAGTTCGTTCAGGCGTTCACGGAAAACCTGTTGACCTATGCCCTGGGTCGAAGCCTCGACTATCGTGACATGCCGACGGTTCGCCGCATCGTTCGTCAGGCGGCGGCGGACGATTACCGTTTCAAGTCAATCGTCCTTGGCGTCATCTCGAGCGATGCCTTCCGCAAGAGGGAAG
>JBGPKK010000209.1:0-8002 GCA_041485905.1 Vicinamibacteria bacterium | reverse complement strand
GACACGTAATCGACGTTGGTGCTCTGCCGGCTGACGACCTGTCCGGGCAACGCGGCAATCCAGGAACATGAATAGCGCGTCAGGCATTGGGCAATCCCAGCCGACACAATTCGACCACCTTCGATCACAACCGACGCCTGGATATCCCCGTGGCGGCATGAGCCCCAACCAAGATAGGTTCCGTCCTTGTACTCGTCCGTCCGCGGTTCTTCCTCGGGGACCGTGGGACTCGTGGTCTCAATGGCAACCGGTGCCGAGGAGGGCAGGACCGTCGAACTCTCGGTTGGTGGGGGCGCGGGCTCGTTCGGAACCGCGGTGGACGTTGGCGCCGCTCGGGGAGACACCGCTCCAGGCGACACCGCTCTAGGAGGCAACCTGCGCTGTGGCGGTGCACTGGCAACACTCGTCGGCGCCGGCGAACGTGAAGACGGATTCTCCGTCCTCCGCTGGGCTGACTCGACCGCGAACCGTTGCGCCGCGGGGCGGGTCCTAAGATACCCGGCGGCGTACACAGTGAGAACCGCAGCGGAGCTCAAAGCCACCAGACTGTTCGCCATCTTCTGGCTGGAGCCGCTTCTCTTCCTGGGCGTCATCTTTCGCAGATTATAGATTCTATCTTTCCTCTAAGACTTGGCGGCCCGCTGTGAAAGACTGGCCGCGAGGAGTGTTCCGTGGCGGATATCTTTGACCTTGGGGATGCGCTGGGACCTGCGAAGGTGCTGCACGTCTACGAACCGTCGTTGGGACTGAGAGCGGTCCTGGTCGTGGACAACGTCGCGCGCGGACCGGCCGTCGGTGGTCTGCGCATGGCGCCGGACGTGAGCGTCGAGGAATGCGCTCGCCTGGCGCGCGCCATGACCCTGAAGAACTCGGCGGCCGGCCTCGCGCACGGCGGTGGCAAGTCCGTGCTGTGGGGCGATCCGCGTATGCCCCGCGAACGCAAGGAGCGGTTGATCCGCGCCTTTGCCCATGCCTTGCGCAACGAGCAGGACTACATCTTCGGTCCGGACATGGGCACCGACGAGGGTTGCATGGCGTGGATCAAGGACGAGATCGGGCGCTCGATGGGTCTGCCGGCAGCGATGGGCGGCATCCCGCTGGACGAGATCGGCGCGACCGGCTGGGGGATCAGCCACGCAGCCGACGTCGCGGCGCCCCAATGTGGCCTGACGCTCGAAGGTGCACGGGTGGCGATTCAGGGATTCGGCGCGGTTGGCATGCACGCGGCGCGCTTCCTGGCGCTGAAGGGCGCGCGGCTGGTCGCGGCCTCCGATACACGGGGTACGCTGCACGACGCCGCAGGCATCGACGTCGCCCGGCTGATCGCCATCAAGCACGGGGGCGGAGCCGTGTGTGACTATCCCGGCGGTGAGAAGCTCGACCGCGACGCGGTGATCGATGTCGACTGTGACATCTGGATCCCGGCTGCGCGTCCCGACGTGATCCGCGAGGACAACGTGGCGCGCCTCAGGACGAAACTCGTGCTGCAGGGCGCGAATATCCCCTTCACGCCTGGAGCAGAGAAGACGCTGCACGAGCGCGGTGTACTGGTGATCCCCGACTTCATCGCCAACGCGGGCGGTGTCATCTGCGCTGCGATGGAATACCGCGGCGCGACCGAGTCGCAGGCCTTCGAGGTGATCGAGGAGAAGATCCGCGCCAACACCGAGGCGGTGCTGAACGAGGCGAAGGACAAGCATGTGCTGCCCCGGGAGGCCGCTATCAACCTCGCCGAGGCGCGTGTCAAGGAGGCAATGAGCTACAGGCGATTCAACCTGATGTGAGCGGTGGCCAGAAGCTAGAGCGAATCGTCCTTCGTCTCGCGGATCGCCAGCAGCCCGATGAGCGTCAGCGCCGAGGCGCCGGTGAGGTAGTAGCCGACGTACTGCAGCCCGAAGTTCTGGGCGAGCCACGTGGCGATGTACGGCGCGAGCGACGCCCCGAAAATGCCGGCGAGGTTGAAGGTCAGCGAACTGCCGGTGTACCGCACCCGGGTCGGGAACAGCTCGGACAGCGCCGTTCCAAGCGGCCCGTAGGTCAGCCCCATCAACGACAAGCCGATCACCATCGTCATCGTTACACCCGTGAGGCCGGCTGAGAGCATCGGCGCCATCACGAAGCCGAAGGCGCCGATCGCGATCGTGACCCAGAGCAGCGTCTTCCGGCGGCCCCGCTCCGCGATCACGGCGCTCAGTGGGATCGTGAGCGCGAAGAAGATGATGCCGACGAGCTGGATGAGCAAAAAGGTCGTGCGGCTGTAGCCGAGCGCCGTCGTGCCCCACGAGAGCGCGAAGACGGTCGTCAGGTAAAAAAGGACGAAGGTGGCAAGCGACGCGAGGATGCCGAGCCCGAGCGTGCCGGGGTAGTCGCGGAACACGACGAGGATCGGCACCTTCACGCGCTCCTCGCGACCGAGCGCCTCGCGGAAGACCGGCGTCTCGGCGATGGTCAGCCGCACGTAGAGGCCAAGGAGCACGAGTACGGCGCTCGCAAGGAACGGAATGCGCCAGCCGTAGGCGAAGAACTGCTCGTTGGTGAGCCATTCGGACAGGAGCAGGAAGACGCTCCCGGAGAAGAAGAAGCCAATCGGCGCCCCGAGCTGCGGGAACATGCCGTACCAGGCGCGCTTCCCGGGCGGCGCGTTCTCGACCGCGAGCAGCACCGCGCCGCCCCATTCGCCGCCGAGGCCGAGGCCCTGGCCGAAGCGGCACAGCGCGAGCAGCACCGGTGCGGCGACGCCGATGGTGCTGTAGGTGGGCAGGATCCCGATGAGAACCGTCGAGACGCCCATCGTGAGCAGCGCCGCGACGAGCGTCGTCTTACGGCCGATGCGGTCGCCGAAGTGGCCGAAGAGCGCCGAGCCAATCGGCCGCGCCACGAACGCGATCGCGAACGTGGCCAGCGACGCGAGCATCGCGGACGCCGGGTCCGCCGCCGGAAAAAACAGACGCGGGAACACGAGGACGGCGGCGGTCGCGTAGATGTAGAAGTCGAAGAACTCGATCGTGGTGCCGATCATGCTCGCGAACAGCACCTGGCCGGGGCTGTTGACCGCCCGATCGATTGTCGCGCTCGCCTGCGCCATCACCCTCGCTGTCGGTTGAACTTCAACTTTGAACTTCAAACTTTGAACTTCGAACTTTGAACTTCGAACTTTCACTTTGCGAGCGGGTTGGGGCGGAGCTGGAACTTCACGGCCTTGCTCGTCGTGCCTTTACCGCCTTCGAGGTGCCACGGCGTTCGAGTCGCGTACGTGGTCCACACGCCTTTACCTTTCCAACCACCCCTCGGATCGTCGATTCGGCCGTCCATCCCTTTCGCGAAGAACCCCATCGGATACGGAATCCGCATGATGACCCATTGTCCGGTGTCGGGTCGCAGCGCAAGGAGCGCGCCCGAGCCGTTGCCGGTGGCGATGGGCGTGTTCCTGCCCAGGCCCAGCGTGTCGAATTGATCGACCCAGTTGTAGTAGTTGGAATCGGCGCTGCCCGAATCGGTCAGGCCTCTGAACTGAGGTCCGGGCACCTGATGGAGCGTCCAGCCCTCCGGACACTGCTGCCCGGTGGCCGATGGTCCGTTGAGAGGCCCCTTGCACTTGCGCCGGTCGAAGCTGGCGTAGTGTCCGCTTGCCAGCACCGTCCAGACGACGCCGTTGCGATCGACGTCGAGCCCGCGCGGTGAAAATCCCTGGACCGCCGCCTTCGGGTTGTTCCACGGGACTTCATAGATTTCTGCGAGCGCGGTGGCCGGTGGGTTCGCGCCGGGGCTCAGCCGAACGATCGAACCGGGGAAGCCGAGTACCGATCCCCAGATGGAACCATCAGCAGGGCTCGGGATGACGCCGTAGAAACTCGCCGCGATCCGTGCGTCCCTGGTGGGATCGATCGGTCGGTCGGGTTCCACATACGCGTCCTGCCTGCCGTTGCCGTTGGTGTCGAGGATGAGCGGCATCCAGCCCTGCGACTTCTGCGCGTCGTGGGTCTGGTCGAACATTTTCGTATTGAACCAGCCGACGACCTCGTCCGCACCGGTCCACAACGTGTCGTTGGCGTCCTCGGCAAAATTCAAGTGGAACGTGCTGAAGCAGGTGTCGATGAGAGTGAACTGCCTGGTCTTTGGATCATAGACGGTGTACTGCCTGGTGCTCGCCTCGAGCGGAAACTTCGCCGACGGATGGCTCGATCCCTGTTTGCAGAAGGCCGGATTCTCCGCCGGCCGGATGACGGCCGTATTCCACAACCGTCCCTTCCCATCCATCGTCACGCTGTGCACGTTGGACCGGCTGCTCCAGATGACCTCGTCGCCCCAGTACGGCGAGGGCTGCAGAGCGGCCCGCGGTGTCGAATACGCCACGTTCGGATCGCGGACCGGCAGTGTCACGTTTCCAGCCGTGTTCCGCGTCGGATCCACGAACGTCAGGTTGTCGGAGCTGTTCTCGTGACTCCCGTACACGGCGCCATTGGCGTTGATCGACGGATTCCGTCTGTCCGTGGAGATCTCATCGTGGAAATATTCCGTCGGCTCGGCCCAATCCCATTGGCTGATGACGACGTTTCGCTCCACGCCTTGCGGCCGCGGCGGCGCCGGCGGTACTTCGCCAGCCGCGATGCGGTCGGTCCAGTCTGCCAGCAGCCGCAACAGCCGCGGCCGGCCTATTTCCGAAGCTCGGACCGACATGGGCCCGCCGTCTTGTCCCGACTGCACCCGCCGATCCCAGGCGGCGACCGAGGACTCGAAGGTGCCCAGGCTCCTGGGAATCTCCCGTGTCGCCTTGTCGCCAAGCTGATGACACGGCTCGCAACCATCCGTCTTCATCATCTTGATCCACTGGCCCTGGCTCTTGATCGTCGTTGCGATGCCGTTGCCATTCGGGCCCGTGCCGGGAAATTCGCTCCTCGCCGGTATCTGAAGCAGCGAGTACCAATAGTTCGCCGGGTAATAGTCAGCCGCCGCGCGTGGCGTTGGCGCGACCAGCGCGGTCAGGTTGAGGGTCCTGCCCGGCGCGGACTGCACCGCCTGGGAATCGACCAGGCCGTAGCCGCGCGTCCACACGCGGTAATTCGCCATGGGCAGATCGGGGATGAGGTAGCGCCCCCGATCGTCGGTGACGACGATCTTGATGAACTTCGCAGGCAGGCCGGTCGTTTCCGCGATCACCCAGACGCCCGCCTCGGGGCCCTTCGCGCTGGTGACCACGCCGCCCAGATCGTCACCGTCGATACTGACTGTCCCTTCGGCGACCTGTCGGCCACTCACCACCACCATCATCGAGGCGGCCAGGATGAGGGCGATGCCGCTCCCTCTCATGCGCACAGCTTCTTTCACTTGCTGGATTCGGTCAGCAACTCGGCCAGGTAGCGTTGCCAGACCACGGGAATCGAATGCGTGCCGTGACCGCGGGTCTGGTCGCTGACGGGAATCAGGACGAAGCGACCGCGCTTCACACGTTTAATCTCCCGCTCCATGATGCCGAGCTCAGGTGGATTCACGAAGTCGTCGGCTGAGTTGATGGCGAGCAACGGTGCCTTGATCGATTCCAATTTGGGGGACGGATCGTAGTCGCGAGACGCGTCGTACCGGTAGAGCGTGTCGTTGGCATCGGCTGCGGCCAGGCCTGCCCGGACCTGATCGTCGAGGAACTTATCCGCCGCCGCCCCGGTCGGATACTGCTTCTGCCATTGCAAGGGTGAGCTGCCTGACAGCATTGACATGTAGAGCGCGGTGATCAGACCGCGCGGCTGGGTCTTGTACTCACCATTCTTCCATTCCGGGTCGTTGCGAATCGAATCGACGATCATTTTTCGATAGACGCGATTGCGCCCCGCGATCGGTACGGGATTGCTCGCCAGCGGCATGAGCGCGTCCATGAAATCCGGATAGGTCTCGCCCCACATCCAGGTGTGCATCGCGCCCATCGATGTGCCCAACACCAGCCGCAGGTGCGTCACCCCGAGTGTCTCCGTGAGCAGGCTGTGCTGGGCCTCGATCATGTCCGCGTAGGTGTATCGCGGAAATTTCGCGTGCAAGCCGTCGCTGGGCTTGCTCGACTGCCCGGAGCCGATCGCGTCCGGCAGAATGATGAAGTGGGTATTGCCGTCGAGCAGTTGTCCTTGCTCGAAGAGCTGGCCGGCAAACGTCGTCTCGAGAAATCCAGCGCCGGTTCCGCTCGTTCCGTGCAGGACGAGCACCGCATTTCGGACGACACCCGCCTGGTCTCGCTGCGGTGTACCGATGGTCCGGTAGTGCAGCCGGAGCTCGGGCAGCACGTCACCGGTCGCAAACCTGAAGTTCCTGATGACGTGGTCGCCTTCGACGGGTGCCGGATAGGTCGCCGCCGCCGCGGGGCTCCCTCCCAGCAGCAATGCGGACAGCAAGGCGACAGTCTTCAAGGGCTATTTCAACAGCGGGATGGTGTCCGCGTCCGGCGGCTGCGGCAGCGACCGGAGGAAGGCATGGACATCCGCCAGCTCCGCGTCGGTGACCACCTTGGTTGTGAAGGGCGGCATCTGATTCGTGGGGTGCCGGACGTACTTCAGGAAAGCGGCGTACGCGATTGGACGCGGACCAAGGCGCGGACCGGTGGCTGTCGATCCTTGCGCCTCGTAGCCGTGGCATTGATAACAGCCAAAGCTGACGAACAGCTTCCTGCCGTTCGCGGCGTTTCCGGGCGGCACCGGAGCTGGGGCGGGTGCCGCCGAAGGCGGACCCGCCGCCTGAGACGGACGTGGGGCGGGTCCCGCTTGAGCGGAGACTGCTGGCGAAGGCGGACCCGCCACTGCGATTCCAGCGATCACCACGAACGCAACGAAAAGATGCTTCTTCATGGCTGCCTACCGTGGTTGCGTGACGACATCGATGAGCGAGGGCTCGCCGCGCTTGACGACCTCGATCGCCCGCTTGATCGCGGGTCCGAGATCGGCGGCGCTCGCGATCGGTCCCTGTGCGTGGACGCCCATTCCCTGCGCGATCTTCGCGAAATCGATGTTCGGATCCTCGATCGTTGTCCCGATGTGCGCGCGCGTGATGCCGCGCTGGTGCCGGCCCGCCATCCGCTGCAGGTGCATCACTTCCTGATGGTAGGCGCGGTTGTTGTGCATGATCGCCAGCAGCGGTATCCGGTGGTGCGCCGCGGTCCACCAGACCCCGGGCGCATACATGAAGTCGCCGTCTCCCTGAATCGTGATCGACAGCCGGCCGCGCTTCTTGTTCGCGAGCGCGCCACCCACCGCGGCGGGCGCGCCGTACCCGACGCCGGCGCCACCCGAGCCGCCAAAGTGCCGATACGGCTTGTCGAAGTTCCAGAGCCGATCCGGCCAGCCGCTCATGTTCCCGCTCTCCGAGACCAGCGACCAGTCCTCGTTCTTGATCTGCGCCCACAGCTCCGCCGCCACGCGCGCCGTGCTGATCGGACTCGCGTCCCACGCATAGGTGGCTTCGAGCCGGGCGCGTTCGTGGGCATTCGCGTTCGCGTCGGCAAGCTTCTTCCCGCGTTCGTCGAACGCCCGTCGCCTGTCGGCCGTGATGAGCCGCTTGCACGCCTCGATGAGCGAGGGCAGCGTCGCCTCGGCGTCCGCCGCCATCGCGATGTCGACCTCGGGATACCGCTGAAAGTCCTGGTAGTTGCCCTTTGTATAGAGGTCGACCGCCGTGATGCTGATCAGTTTCGTTCCCGGCTTGACGATCGATCGCGAGCTGCGAACGAGCGAGTCGCGGAACGCGTCGACGGTGCCCCAGAAATCGGTGAGCTCGAGACCGAGGATGACGTCGGCATTGCCAAGCAGCTGCCGGCCGCCATTGCTCTGATTCAGCGGATGCCGCGACGGGAAGTTCATGCGGCCGCGCTGGTCGATCACCGGCGCCTGCAGCAGTTCGGCGAGCTCGATGAGGTGCGCCATGCCATCCGGCGTGCGCGCCAGACGGTCCGCGATGATCACAGGGTTCTGCGCGTTGACCAGCATGCGCGCGGTCTCGGCGACCGCGCCGGCATCTCCTTGCGGCGGCG
>JBGPKK010000208.1:0-8026 GCA_041485905.1 Vicinamibacteria bacterium | reverse complement strand
GCACCTTGACGGCCAACGCAGCGGCGACGGCAAAGCCCAGGACGACGAGAATCTCGGAGCGTCCGGTGTTGGCCGGCTCATCGGCAGCGTCGGGGGCCATGACCAACTGCTTCCACAGCCGCTCGGAATGCGCGCGCGCGAACTCGCGTGACAGCGCATCGAGGCTGCCCATGCGCTTGACCGCGATTAAGAACGCTTCATCCCCAGCCAGGCCGGCCTCGGTGAGCGCCACCAACTGGTCGCGCAGATGTCCCTCCAGCTCCTCCACGTCGGGACCGTGAAGGGCCTGTCGGCGGCGCAAGTATTCCCGCCACTGCGTGATTTGTTCCTCGAGCGGTCGATCGGGAAAAGTCGTCATACTGTGCACGCCTGCATCCAGATACCCCGCAGGGTACCGTCCACGGCCTTCCACTGCTGCCGCTGGGCTGCGAGTTGCGCCCGGCCTTCTTTCGTGATCCGGTAGTACTTGCGCCTGCGGCCGCTCTCGGACGCCGACCACTTCGCCGCGACATAACCCAGGCGCTCAAGCCGGTGCAGCACGGGATAGAGCATGCCGTCGGTCCACTGCAGGTGCCCGCCTGACAACTCGGCCACTCGCTTGATGATGGCGTAGCCGTAACTGTCGCCTTCGGCCAGGATGGCGAGGACGAGCGGCGTGGCGGAAGCAGCAACCAGGTCCTTACTCATGTCCATACGTAGTAGTCTTATACATTGTGGTTCTATGTATGTCAATAACCTGAGGTCCCCTTCCAAGGCGGCGCTTAACGTTCTTTGGGGCCCGGAATCTGGGCCGCGGCTGCTTGACATAATTTGCTTAGCAGTATACTTTGTATTGTAAAGTGTGCGTATCCTCCGAGCGGTCCACCTCGGCATGTGTTTTGGTGTTCGCGATGCCATCGCGCTCGCGCTCCAGCACGCTGACGCAGGTCCCTTCACGATCCTCGGTGACCTCGTCCACAACCCCACGGTCCTGAGCGCACTCGAGGCGAAGGGCATCGCGGTCGCGCAGGACGTCGCACACGTCAAGACCCCGACTCTGATGGTGACGGCCCACGGCACGTCCGAGCGGACTCTCGCGCGGACCCGCGCCCTGGGGCTGACGGTGGTCGAAGCCACGTGCCCGCTCGTACACGTCGCGCACCGCGCCGTCGCGGCCCTCGCGCGCGAGGGCTACCACGTCGTCATCGTCGGGCAACGTGACCACGTGGAGGTGCGCGGCCTCACCGGCGATCTCGATCGCTTCGACGTTGTGCTCGACGACGATGACGTCCTCGCGCTCGAGGAGCATCCACGCCTGGGCGTGGCGGCCCAGACGACGCAGGCGGTCGAGAAGGTGCGGCACCTGGTCGACCTGATCCGACGGCGATTCCCGCAATCGGACGTGCGCTTCCTCGACACGGTCTGCAAGCCCACCAAGGACCGGCAGGCCGCGGCGGTCGAGATGGCACGCCAGGCCGACGTCGTAATTGTGGTCGGCGGCCGGCAGAGCAACAACACGCGCGAGCTCGTAAGGACCTGTGCGCGCTACTGCGCCCACGTGCATCACGTGCAGACTGATGCAGACGTCCGCCCCCAATGGCTCGATACCGCGAAGGTCGTGGGACTGACGGCCGGCACCTCGACGCCGGACGACGTCATCGACCGCGTCGAGGCGCGCATCCGCCAGGTCGAGGCCCACATTGAGGCGATGCCGCGAAGCGTCGCGGCGGAGGGGCTGTGATGACCGGTCACCTTTCGGAGCGAACGCGCTGGGCGATCGTCATGGGCTTCGCGATCGCGATGGCCTGGGTCGAAGCCGCAAGCGTGTTTTACATCCGCGCGCTCGTCGATCGGATCGAGCCGTACCAGGCAGACCCGCTGCCGATGAACGGAGCGCTGGGCAACGTCGAGTTGTGGCGCGAGGCGGCCACGCTTGTCATGATCGCCACGCTGGGGGTGCTCGCGGGGCGCACGTGGCGGCGTCGCGCCGGTTACGCGATGCTTGCGTTCGGCGCCTGGGACATCTTTTATTACGTCTTCCTTCGACTCATCTCGGGCTGGCCGAGGACGCTGCTGGACTGGGACATCCTGTTCCTGCTGCCGCTTCCATGGTGGGGGCCTGTGCTCGCGCCAGTCAGTATTGCGCTGGTGATGATCCTGTGGGGCACGCTCGCGACGCAGTCGGGTGATGCTGCGACCGACGCCCGCTGGGCGCGGGCGCTTGGCTGGGTCGGTATCGTGCTGGCGCTCGCCGTCTTCATGATCGACGCCTGGCGGGCGCTGCCGGATGGCCGTGGCGCGGTCCTGCAGGTGCTGCCGACGACGTTCAACTGGCCGCTGTTCTGGGTGGCCTTGCTGCTGATGGCGTCACCGGCACTTCATCAGGTTGCCTTCTTACCCACGAAGAAGTCTGTATTCCGGCGGCTCTGACTCTTCAGCCTCGACCACGACCTTCAGCGTCATCGCGTCTCCCTTGACCGTGCCGCTGGAGGTTGCCCTGATCTTCGGTGCCGGCGACAGACGATCGACACCAGAACGACGACCTACGCGCTGCTCGTGATCTTCACCGTGCATCCCAGCTGGCGGCGTTGCTCCTCCCTCAAATAGTCCCGCTATTCTCCCACGAGCGACCCTTCCGCTTTACTGTACGGCGCCGTGCGGAGCATGATGATCGCCTACGTGCCGTCCTTAGCGTGGGCGATCTCGGAATCAACGACAACTGGAGAAGATCCACTGTGAAGAAGGCCTTCTGGTCCCACGCCTTTGCGATCGCTCTGATTCTCGTCGCCGCTGCGTCCCTCGGGGCGCAGCGCGGTCCGGCGGGTCCGCAGATGCGCGGCGACGGCCCGCCGCCGGCGGCCACGCCCTTCTCGATCACCAAGGCCGATCCGGCGCTCGACGACATCATCTCGCCTGACGCCAAGTTGGTCGAGCTGGCTCGTGGCTTTGGTCTCACGGAAGGCGGGCTCTGGATCGCCGATGGCACGACCGGCTACTGGATCGTGGCCGGCCTGCTCGACAACGTGCTCTACCGGGTCACGCCCCAGAATCAGGTCTCCGTGTTCATGGAGAAGGCCGGCTATACGGGCAGCGATCCGGAACACGTCGGCACCCAAACTCGCTCCGGTCGCAGCCACGTGCTGCTCATTGGTCCATCCTGCACGGGAATGGATCACCAGGGCCGTGTGATCTGGTGCGCCGACAACGATCGCCAGGTGATGCGTCTCGAAAAGGACGGCACGCACACGGTGCTTTCGAGCGGCATGAACGGTCAGCGGTTCAGCGGCCCGAACGACATTGCCGTCGCCGCAGACGAAGCGGTCTACGTGACGGATAACGATTTTGGCCTGCGCGACGGGGGCAGGAATCCCGACAAGCAGCTGCAGAACGGCATCTACCGAATCAAGGACGGCAAGACGACCCTTGTGCTCAGCGGCGCCGATCTCGGCGGCACGCCGAACGGCATCGCGCTTTCTCCAGACGGCACGTGGATGTACCTGTCCACGTCCGGCCGCCAGATGAGGCGTTATGCCGTCAATCCCGACGGCACGCTCGGTGCGTTTACGGTGTTCACTGAAGGAACCGGCATCGGCGACGGCCAGAAGACCGACAGGGCGGGCAATGTCTTCTCGGCCGGTGGCGGTGGCCCCGGTATCATCCGCATCACCTCACCTGCGGGCACACTCCTCGGCACCATCAACCTGCCGATCTACGGCGGTGAGCCCAAGAGACAGATCTGTGCGACCAACGAGGCGTTCGGCGGTCCTGATGGCAAGACCCTCTTCATCGCAGGCTGCGACGCCGTCTACACGATCCAGCTGAAGACGCCAGGCATCGTGCCGGCGTATGACGTGAAGAGATGATCGCGTTTGGGGGAACCATGATTCGTCGCTTGCTCGTTGCCGGCGTGGCGTGTGTTGCGCTGGGCGCTGTGCTGACCGCTCAAACGAAGACCGTTCCGCGCCCGCCGGCGCAGGCGCCGGGCCAGCAACCGGCTGGGGAGAGCGCGGCGCCGGACGGTTACCAGCCGATCCCGCAGTGGCTGGGTCAGACGCGCGCGCCTATGCCCGCGAAGACAGAGGTGTTCACGGTCGAGACGTTTGCGCAAGGCGTGAACGGCGCGGCGTTCCAGTTCCTGCCGGACGGCCGCATCCTCCTCGCCGAGCGCAACGGCCGCATCCGGATCATCGGTAAGGACGGCAAGGCCTCGGAGCCGCTCGCGGGCATGCCGTCGGACATGTATGCGACCGGTCAGAGCCTGTTCAGCGTGCACCCCGACAAAGGCTTTGCGACCAACCGCACGATCTACTTCACCTATGCCGTGCTTCCCGCGGGTGTCGATCCGTCGTCGCAGCGGTCGCCCGCGCACGTACATGTCGCCCGCGCGCAACTGTCGGCGGACGAGAAGCGCCTCGAGGGCGTGAAGGACCTGCTCGACGCGGAGGGCACGGGCGGGCGCGTGATTCAAGCCAACGACGGAACGCTGCTAGTGACGACCACCGTGCCTGCGGGTCTGGGCATCGTGTCGGCAGACTGGATGCAGCCGCAGCAACTGGACAGCCTGATGGGCAAGGTGCTCCGCATCAACGCCGACGGCACCATCCCCAAGGACAACCCGTTCGTCGGAAAGGCTGGCGTGCGCCCCGAGATTTACGCGCTCGGCTTTCGCGACGACCAGGGGATGGCGATCCATCCGAAGACCGGAACGCTCTGGGCCACCGAGCACGGTCCGCGTGGAGGCGACGAGATCAATGCGGTTGAGAAGGGGAAGAACTACGGGTTCCCGGTGATCGGCTACGGGCGCGACTACACCGGCAAGCCGATCAACGGCGACAGGACCGTGCAAGCGGGCATGGAGCAGCCGGTGTACTTCTGGACGCCCGACATAGCGCCAGCGGGAATCGCGTTCTACACCGGAAGGATGTTCCGCGCGTGGAGCGGCAACCTGTTCGTGTCGTCCCTTGTGGGACGGTATCTGGTGCGTCTCGTGCTCGACGGCAACCGCGTCGTGGCCGAGGAGCGACTGCTGAAAGATCTGAACGCGCGTATCCGCGCGGTGAACGAGGGGCCCGACGGCTCGCTGTTCGTGCTCACGGACGGCGCCGACGGCAAGATCCTGCGGCTCGTGAAGAAGGGCTGAAGTCTGCGTCTCACGAACCGGGGCGATATGTATCGAAGGTTGTGGACGACGACGCTGTTGTGCGCACTGCTGGCGCCGAGCGGCCGTGTGGGCCGAACGCAGGATGCGGAGCGTCGGCCGCCCTCCCCTCCGGCTTGGACGCGGCCGGACGTCCCCGCCCCGCTGGGAACGTCGGAGGCGGCGCTCGGGCTGACCCGGCGCCTTCCTCCGGAATACGTCGCGGCCTGTACCGAGATTCTGCGCGAGATGCACGTCAATCCTTGCCCTCCCCTGGTACCGGACGGTCCGATCGAGCTGAGAGATGACGGTGGGCTCGACCTGATGAGCAGCGCGCTGAACTCCATCAACGGGCGCGACGTCGAGGCCAACGGTGGCCACTGGACGATCTGGGTCGCCACTGACCAGAAGGAACGCAAGTGGCTGGTCGATGAACTCCATGCTGTCGACTCGAAAAAGCCATCGCAGTGCCGTTTCCTGGAACTGGAGGGGCAGCGGGTGGAGGCGTGCCAGGTGGCGCCGTACCCTGATGGCGGCCAATACAGCAGCCACATCTCCTATGCCTGGCAGCGAGGTGGTGTCGTGTACCACGTCACGCTGCATGGCTACGCCAACGAGCCACGCCTGCGAATGATGATGGCGGCGCTGATCGTGCGGGAAACGTCGCCGCCTCCCAGGCCCCGATTCGAAGCGGCCACGATCAGGCGATGCGCCGATGGCGCCGCAGCAGCAGGACGAGAACGAAATGCTCCGCAAAGCCACTCACAAAGCATGTCTTCAGGAAGAATGACCCTGGACTGCCAGACGGTGGCGTCCCTCGCCGCGACGGCGTATGTGCAGTACGAGAATGGCCTCGGCCATTCACGCTGGGCGGTTGGCGAAAGTGGAACGGTTGTCACCGGAGGACCGTCCTGGATTCGATCCGATGGTTACACCGTCGACGCCACAGCGAAGAGCGCGTCGAGCACGCCGCTGATGGCCGGCCTCATGCTGCAAACGCTTCTGGAGGACCGCTTCAAATTGAAGGTCCACTACGAAACCAGAGATGTGCCGGTCTACGAACTGACCAAGGCGGATGGGTGGTATCAGAAACTGCAACGGGTCACGGCAGCAGGACGCTGCACGTCGCTCGATGCCGCGCGAGACGACTTCGAGCCGCCGGCCCTTGCGGCCGGTGAGCGATGGTGTTCCAGTGAGATTTCTCTAACGAGCACGGTCTCGCGCCTGAACGTGGAAGGGGCAACGATTGAGGAGCTTTCCAGGTTTCTGAGCGCGCAACCGTTCATCGGCCGCCGCGTCAGCGACCGAACGGGCTTCCCGGGGCGGTTTGATTTCCATCTGGAATTCGCGCCTCGCCCTGATCACGAACCGATCGCACCCGCGGACGGCCGCTCCATCTTCACGGCGCTTCGGGAACAACTCGGCCTGAAGCTCGAGCCAGCCAGCGGGCCTGGACGGTTTCTCGTCGTCGATCGCGTTGAGAGGCCGAGGGAACACTGAATACCAGTCCGAATTCGGAGACCCTTCCGCCGTCACCACCGCGCAATGCGGAGCATGATGATCGCCTACGTGCCGGATTGAGCTTCAGGCCACGTCGTTTTCTAGAGCGCGATGTCCGCTCCTCCTCATCCGACGGTGTCATCTGTGTCGGCGATCAACAACGCAAACTTCGTGATCGACACTAACAAGATCGCTTGACCTTCAGCACCTTCGGGCCAGAGTTCTATCCAAGCAAAGAGCACGTGAGAGCGCTTACTTATCCAGGTGCGCCAGGTCTTTCTCGTTCTCGTTGCAGACCGACTCCAGAATGTCGGTGTCCGGCAGCAGCAGCTCGGTGACCTTGATGGTGAACGGCCTCGTGTACATCTTGGGATCGTCAACGGTCACGCTGAGGTCCAGGTGGCCGAAATCTCTCCGGTGGAATCGCTCCTGAATGCGCAGCGCGTCGCTGTGGGGATGTCCGCCGGAGTCGAGCCAGGTCCCTTCGTTAAATCCCGCCGCGTCGACGATCAACGTATCGCCGTCCCATCGGCCGACTGAGTAGCCGCCCCACGTGGGCTGTGGGTCGACCGGCAGCGGCCGTCCGTCCGTGTAGATCTGCCGATGCGTGTTGTCCACCTCGTACAGCACCGCGATGACGCCGGGCGTCTGAATGATCTTGAACGGCGCGTAGCTGTTGATGTCGGTGCGCGGCAGCCCCTGAGGCAGGCAGCGGGCGGACGAACTGTTGGCCTTTCTCTGAGCGTTCTGCCGGAACAGTTCCGCTGCGGCCGGGCGCATGGGACTCGCGTCGCGCGGGACATCCACCAGGATGTCGAGGAAGTACTTGGAAAACGAGCTCGGGTCGTCGCCGGGTTCGACGAACGCCTTCACACCGGGACCGAAGAGTCGCTCGTTCTCGTCAGGGGAGTCGTAGGCGGTCCGCCATACGCCCGACAGGTCGGGCTTTCCATTTGCAGCACGCGGCGCCTTCGCGGACAGATTGGGCTTGCCATCGGCACCGCGCGGGGTGCCTGGCGTCGGGTAGCTCAACCACTGACCGGGTGCGAACAACAGCGCGCCCGCAAAAAGCACCCCGAGGCGTCTCGTCACGTCGCTCATGGTGTCGGTAGCGTACAGCAAGACACGAGCTACACCCAGCCGAGCTCCGGTGCGACGTACTTGAGGATGCTCTCGATGGCGTGGGCGTTGTAGTCCACGCCCAACTGGTTCGGGACGGTGAGGAGCAGGGTGTCGGCGGCGGCGATCGCCTCGTCCTCGGCGAGTTGTTTGACCAGCACGTCAGGTTCGCCGGCGTACGAGCGTCCGAAGATGGCGCGGGTGTTGGCGTCGAGGTTGCCAACCTGGTCCTGATCGCGAGTGTCGTGTCCGAAGTAGGCCCGGTCGCGGTCGTCCACGAGCGCGAAGATG
>JBGPKK010000207.1:0-8028 GCA_041485905.1 Vicinamibacteria bacterium | reverse complement strand
GTCCTCAACTGGACAGAGGAGCTGAAACAGCGCGTGCCGACCAAGTGAGCCCGAACGACCGCTGGACCGAGGCGCCGCGCGTGGGGGGGATCTGCGCGGCGCAGCTCGCGAAATCTCATGAAAATCGATCCAGCGTTTGGCAGAATGGCCGCGGCGCGGAGCGGTGAGATCGACGAACCAGTGGAGCTGTCGAGTCCGTTCAATTGGATGATCCGGAGCGTGCGTACTAGAGCGAATAACTGGGCGTCGTTGATGCGTTCGGTGAGCGCCGCGATAGCCTGTGACCCTGAGTGAGACAACCCGAGCACGTTCTCCGCTCCCGCCAGGAGACGTCCGATGTCGAACTGGATCGCGGGAATCGATGTGCACAAGCGGATGCTGGCCGTGGTGGTGGCCGACGTCGCGGTCGAGGGGGAGTACGCGTTTGAGCAGCGTGTGGTGGGTACCAGTCCCGACCAACTGCGCGCGCTGGCCGCGTGGCTCGTCGCGCACGAGGTCGAGGAAGTCGTGATGGAATCAACGGCGCAGTATTGGCGCCCGGTGTGGGAGGCGCTCGAGCGGTACTGGCAGCCGAGCCGCCAGCAGCGCGAGGGCGCCGGCCCGCTCTCGGGCACCCTGCATCTGGCGCAGGCGCAGTCGAATCGCGGCGCACGCGGGCGGAAGAGGGATTTTCCCGATGCCGAACGCTTGGTGAAGCGATTAGCCGCGCAGGAACTCACGTTGAGTTTCGTGCCGGACGTCGCGCAGCGGCTCTGGCGGACGGTGATGCGCCGCAAGCACCAAGTCACGCGCAATCGCGTGCGGTTACAGAACCGTCTAGAGTGTCTGCTCGAGGAAGCGCATATCAAGTTGTCGAGCCTGGTGTCGGATCTATTAGGGACCAGTGCCCGGCGCATGCTGCAGGCACTCGCGGACGGCGAGACGAACCCGGCGACGCTGGCGGGGCTGGCCGATCAGCGCCTGCGGGCGACGCACGATCAGTTGTGTGACGTGCTCGGTGCCAGCACCGACCTGAATCCCGTCTACCGGCGGCTCCTGCAGATGGCGCTCGAGGAGTTGCGCATGATCGACGAGCACATCGGGCAACTGGATCACGAGATGGCGCGTCTGCTCACCGCCCACCAAGAGGCCGTCCAGCGCTTGGCGGCTGTGCCGGGGCTGGGTGTGGATTCGGCGCAGCAGATCATCGCCGAAGTCGGGCCGGCCGCGGCGACGTTTCCGTCGCCCAAGGGCCTCGCCTCCTGGGTGGGCGCCTGCCCCGGCGACGACGAGAGCGCGGGCGTGAACTACAGCCACCGCTCGCCGAAGGGGAACCGCCAGATGCGCCGCCTGCTGAATCAAGCGGCCAACGCCGCCGTGAAGACCAAGGGCAGCATCTTTGAGGTGGTGTATCGTCGTCTGCTGCCGCGACTCGGGCATGCACAAGCGATCGGGGCGATCGCGCATCGGTTGTGTCGCCTGATCTGGAAGATTCTGCACCAGGGTGTCACGTACGAGGAGCGCGGGCCGGCCGTGACCAAACAGCGGGCGCAACGGCGCGCCGCCAAGATGATCAGGGAACTCCGAACCCTTGGCTATCGCGTCGAGCTCGTCCCGGCTCAATCGGACAGTCCAGCATGAGTGGAGATGATTTTCGACCCTGGTTCGAAGAGCTCAAGGCGCGCGTGCCGACGAAATGACGGGGGCGTCCCCGGCGTGAAACGTCGCACTCGAGAACTACTCCTCGAAAGTATTGAGCTGACGATCCTCCGCAATCAGGTCGAAGGGCTTCTCTGATCTACAATCCGCGCCATGCACGGTCTCATGATGGACTTCCCGCTGACGCTCGCGGCCATCTTCCGCCATGCCGAGCGCGTGTTCCCCCGCCGCGCCGTTGTGACGCGCCGCGCGGACGCGTCGATCCATCGCTACACCTACGCGGACTTCGCCGGCCGCGCCCGCCGGCTTGCCGCCGCGCTGCAGCGCCTGGGCATCAAGCCGGGCGATCGGGTCGCCACGCTCGCCTGGAATCAGTACCAGCACCTGGAGGCGTACTTCGGCATTCCGCTGATGGGCGGCGTCCTCCATACGCTGAACCTCCGCCTCCATCCTGACGAGCTCGTCTTCATCGTAAACGACGCCGACGATCAGGCCGTCATCGTCGATCAAACGCTGCTGCCGCTTTGGGAGAAGGTCGCGCCGCAGACGCGCGTGCGTCATGTGATTGTTGTCGGGGCGGACGACGGCGGACCCGATAGGGTCCGCCCCACGTACGTAGGCCGGGCCTTATCAGGCCCGGCAAGCCAGCCGACCGAGTGCCTCGACTACGAATCGCTGCTCGGTGACGCCGAGCCGCTGGCCGATCCGGCCGACCCGGACGAGCGGACCGCGGCCGCGATGTGCTACACGACCGGCACCACCGGTAAACCGAAGGGCGTCCTCTACTCGCACCGTGCCCTCGTGCTCCACACGCTCGCTATCTCGCTTCCGAGCTGCATCAGCATCGACGAGCACGACGTCGTCATGCCGGTCGTCCCGATGTTTCACGCCAACGCATGGGGACTGCCGTACGCCGCCGCCATGCAAGGCGCCTCACTGGTCCTCCCCGGCCCGCACCTCGATCCCGCCAGCCTCGTCGATCTCTTCGATCGCGAGCGCGTGACGATCACGGCCGGCGTCCCGACAATCTGGATGGGCGTCCTGCAGTTTCTGGACGCAAGTCCCGGCGCGCACGATCTCTCCGCGCTCCGCTCGATGGTCGTCGGCGGATCCGCGATTCCGCAGGCGATGATCGAGGCGTTCGAAAAGCGCCACGGTCTCCGGGTCGTCCACGCGTGGGGCATGACCGAGATGGCGCCGCTCGGGACCGCGTCGCACACGCCGCACGATCTGGCGGACGCGTCCGATGAACTGAAGTACCGGCAGCGCGCCAAACAGGGACGCCCGTCGCCTTTCGTCGAGATCCGCGCGCGCAACGAGAACGGCCTCGTTCCCTGGGACGGCACGACGATGGGCGAGCTGGAGGTCAGGGGGCCGTGGGTCGCGGCAGCGTACTATCAGCGCGACGACTGCGGCGACCGTTTCACCGAGGACGGCTGGTTCAGGACCGGCGACATCGTCACCATCGACGAACGCGCGACGATGAGCATTCAGGATCGATCGAAGGATCTGATCAAATCCGGCGGCGAGTGGATCAGTTCCGTCGCGCTCGAGTCCGCGCTCATGGGACATCCCGCGGTTGCCGAAGCGGCGGTCATCCCGGTCGCGTCGCTGAAATGGAGCGAGCGCCCGCTCGCGACCGTCGTGCTCAAGCCGGGGGCCACGGCGTCAGCTGACGATCTACGCGCGTTTCTGACGCCGCAGTTCCCGAAATTCTGGCTGCCCGATGCCTTCGAGTTCATCGACGCCATCCCGCGCACGTCGGCCGGCAAGTTCCAGAAGTCAGCGCTGCGAGCGCGGTTCAAGGATTACCAGGTCGCCTGAAACGACTCCTGACTCCTGACAAAACGACTCCCGACCCCTTTTCTGTGCTTCAGGCTCCGTTTTTTCACCGGAATTCTCACGTTCGTCATTTTCCGCGCGTTCACGCAAACGACTCCCGACCCCTTTCTTGCTGGAGTATAATGGTTTTTGAGTCATCAAAATAAATAGTCATGTCGACAAAGATTCCGCCCTCGCCCTCCGGATCGTTTGACGGATGGCGACTTCCGGCGAGCCACCTGAGTCTCCCGGAAATACACGGATCCATTGCCGTTCCGACCAACGCCGGCTTCTGGCGCAAGATGTTCGCCTTTGCCGGCCCCGGGTATCTCGTGGCCGTCGGGTACATGGATCCTGGGAATTGGGCAACTGACCTTGAGGGCGGCGCGAAATACGGCTTCACGCTGCTCAGCGTGATCATGCTGTCCAATTTCATGGCGATCCTGCTGCAGGCGCTCGCCGCCCGGCTCGGCATCGCCAGCGGCCGCGACCTCGCGCAGGCCTGCCGCGACTCGTACTCGCGTCCGACGACGTTTGTGCTGTGGATCCTGTGCGAGATCGCCATCGCGGCCTGCGATCTGGCCGAAGTCATCGGTTCGGCCATCGCCCTGAACCTGCTCTTCGGGCTTCCGCTCATTTGGGGCGTCTGCCTGACGGCGCTCGACGTCCTCATCGTGCTGTTCCTGCAGCACCGCGGTTTCCGGTACGTCGAAGCGCTGGTCATCGCGCTGATCGTGCTGATTGCCGGATCGTTCGCCGTCGAACTGTGGCTCTCGAAACCCGACGCGATGTCGGTGGCCGTCGGATTCATCCCCAGGGTAGAGATTCTCCGCAACAACTCGATGCTCTACATCGCCATCGGCATCCTCGGCGCGACGGTGATGCCGCACAACCTGTATCTGCATTCGTCGATCGTCCAGACGCGCAAGTACGGCGATACCTACGAAGATCGCAAGGAGGCGATCCGCTTCGCGTCGATTGATTCGGCCGTCGCGCTGATGTTCGCGCTGTTCATCAACGCAGCGATCCTCATGATGGCGGCCGCCACCTTCCACGTCACCGGCCACCAGGACGTCGCACAGATCGCCGACGCGTACAAGTTGCTCTCTCCACTGCTGGGTACGACGATGGCCAGCGTGCTCTTCGCGGTCGCCCTGCTCTGTTCGGGCCAGAACGCGACGCTGACGGGGACGCTTGCCGGCCAGATTGTGATGGAAGGGTTCATCAACCTGCGCATCCGGCCGTGGCTGCGGCGCCTCATCACACGCCTGGTGGCCATCGTCCCCGCGATCATCGTGGTCATCCTGTATGGTGAGCGTGGCACCACGCCGCTGATCATCCTGAGCCAGGTGGTGCTGAGCCTGCAGTTGCCGTTCGCCGTCTTCCCGCTGGTGGCGTTTACCAGCGATCGGGCGAAAATGGGGGCCTTTGTCAACCCGCTGTGGGTGAAAGTGCTGGCATGGTCGGTTGGGGTGATCATCGCGCTGCTGAACGCATGGCTGCTCTGGCAGCTCTTCACGGGAACTTAGAACTGAAAACTCAGAACTCAAAAGGACTACGATTCAAGAGCTGTCTTTTTTAAGTTCTGAGTTCCCAGTTTTGACTTTATGTACAAGCGCATCCTCGTGGCGATCGAGAACTCGGCAGCGGATCCCACCATCGTCCGCCACGCCAGCGATCTGGCGCAGCTGACGGGCGCGGCGCTGCTGCTCGTCCACGTGGCCGACGGCTGGGCCGCCCGCAACTTCGATCAGCTGCAGCTGCGCGAATCGGAGGAGATGAAATCCGACCGCGCGTACCTCGAACGGCTACGCGACGATCTCCGCAGCCGTGGTCTGACCGTCGACACCATGCTGGCCATGGGCGACCCGGCAACCGAGCTTATTCGGGTCGCCGAGCAACAGGGTGTGGACCTCATCGCGATGTCCACGCACGGCCACCGGTTCCTGGCCGACCTGCTCCACGGCACAACCGCCGACCGCGTCCGCCATCTCGTCAAAGTGCCCGTCCTGCTTCTCCGCGCGCAATAGCTGCGGCACGGTCTGAAGACCCGTACCCCCACACGAAGGTGTCAGCGGGTCCCGCCCGATTTCGCTGTAGGGCACGCCCTTCAGGGCGTGCCGACTCTGTGCTATAAAGCCCTTGATGCCAGACCGGCCCGGTCCGCCGGCCCTCCACGCGCACGCGATCGACGAGCTGCGCTTCATCCGCCAGACGATGGAACGGGCGGGCCCGTTCACCGCGGTGCCGGGCTGGGGCGGCGTGTTGATGGGAATCACCGCGCTCGCGGCGGCCGGTGTCGCAGGCGCGCCGCGCAACCAACCGCGCTGGCTCGTCGTCTGGCTGGGCGAGGCCGCGCTGTCGACGGCCATCGCGCTCGTGACCATGGCGCGAAAGGCACGGGCGTCGGGATCGCCGCTCGTGGCGCCTCCCGCCCGGCGGTTCGCGCTCGCCTATCTGCCGCCGATCGCCGCCGGTGCGGTCTTGACCGCGGTCTTCGTACAGCATGGCCTTATCGCGCGGCTGCCCGGCTGCTGGCTGATGCTGTACGGCGCGGCGCTCACGACGGGCGGCGCCCTCTCGGTGCGCGTCGTGCCGATCATGGGCATGCTGTTCATGGCGCTCGGCGTCGCCGCGTTCGCGTCCCCCGCCCAGTGGGGAGATCTCTTCATGGCCGTCGGCTTCGGCGGCCTGCACATCGGATTCGGACTTGTGATCGCGAGGAAATACGGTGGGTAAACAGTCGTCAGGCGTCAGTCGGCAGTCGGCAGTCAGTCGGCCGTCGTCAGTCACAACTCGTCAATCAGCGGCCCCCGGCCGCCATGCGCAGCCGAGGGCGCTCAGTCTCGATCGGCTCATTCACGAACGCCTGCGTCTGGGGATCGTCAGCGCGCTGGCGGTGAACGAGCGTCTGTCGTTCAACGATCTCAAGAGGATGCTGGACACGACCGACGGCAACCTCAGCGTCCACGCCCGCAAGCTCGAAGAGGCGCAGTACATTGCCTGCGACAAATCGTTCAAGGGCCGGGTCCCTCGGACCGAGTACCGCCTGACCGCCGCCGGCCGCCGCGCACTGGAAAAATACCTCGCGCATATGGAAGCCTTGATCAAAGCGGTTCGAGATTGAAGATTTCAGATTGAAGATTGAAGATTCGAGCACCGAGCAACAAGCCTCCAGCCCCCAGCGCCCAGCCTCCAGCCCCCCAACCGACCGCCTCCCGTTTGTGTCTACTACCTGTGTGAACGATGCCGAGCTGGTGGCGCGGGCCCGCGACGGGGACCACGCCGCGTTCGGGGAGCTGGTGGATCGCCATCGCAGCGCCGTGTATCGGGCGGCGCTGGCCGCCCTCAGCTCTCACGCCGAGGCCGAGGATGCCGCGCAGGACGCCTTCGTCCTCGCTTGGCGGCGTCTCGGAAGCTTTCGCGGGGACGCCAGCTTCAAGACGTGGCTGTTGACGATCGCCTGGCATCAGGCCATCAACCGGCGGCGCACGCTGGCGCGGTGGTGGCGACGGACAGTGCCGCTGGAAGAGGATGAACGCAGCGCTCCGGTCCGGCTGAAGCCGGACACCACGTACGCCCTGGGAACCGTCGTCGCGCCGGTAGTGTCCGGCTTTGGCCGGACCGTCGCCGGTACGCCCGAACAGCTCGCGGCGGACCAGCAGTTGCGACGCGACATTCAGCGGGGAATTCGGGCGCTGTCGCCGAAGTTGCGCGATACGCTCTTGCTCGCACAGAGCGGCGACTACACATACGAGGAGATCGGGACGATGCTGAAGGCCCCGCTCGGCACGATCAAGTGGCGCGTCTCGGAAGCGCGCCGAGTGCTGAAGAAGGCTCTTCGCGAACGTGGACATGACGATGTTGGATGAACAACCGGGTCAGATGGGGCGGGTCGATCGGGCGATCCACGAGATCGCGCGACAGATCACCGAGGGCGCGCCCGACGCCGGATTCAAAGCGCGCGTGCTCGCTCGAATCGAGACCAGGGACGACCGATCCTGGAGCTGGCGGTGGGTCTGGGCTCTCTCGCCGGTCGCCGTCGCGGTCGCCGTCACCCTGGCGGTCCTCATTGGCCGCGCCCCTCAGGTCCGGCTAAAGCCGGACCCCACGTACGCGCCTCAGGTGCGGCTACAGGCGGACGTCACGCTGCCCTCAGGAGTCGTCGTCAGCAGACCGAACGGCGGATCTGGTGGCGGACCTAATAGGGTCCGCCCTATGTACCAACGCCTCGCGTACGTAGGCCGGGCCTTATCAGGCCCGGCGGCGGTCAGCGATTTCGCGCCTATCGACATCGAGCCGCTCGGTGTCGAGGCCATGGACCTGACGCCGCTCGGCATCGACGCGATGGAGTCGATCGAAGTGCCGAGGCTGGCGCTCGCACCGCTTGAGGTGCCCGCGATTGGCGAGCGGTGATTCGTAATCGTACGTAGTCACAATGGAACGACCGGCTCCGATTCGCAGCATCGTGGGTTACGCTGCGAGTTGGAGCACTGCACAACGCAGAGCCACATGCGAAGGAGCCGGTCATGAGCAACGTACGATTTATTGGTCTCGATGTCCATGCTG
>JBGPKK010000206.1:0-8035 GCA_041485905.1 Vicinamibacteria bacterium | reverse complement strand
GCAACGGCGATGAGATCCTGGTCGCCCGTCACCAGTACATCGGCTCGTCCAACCACCGCTGAAGCCAGAATCCAACGGTCGTGAGGGTCTCGGATTGGCACGTCTGAAGGCTTGCGCGGCTTCGGTACAAGTTCTTGCGCTCGAAGTAGCGCGACGATGTCGTCAACGGTCGCCACGGGTAGCTTGATGCAACGGACGAGCACTTCGCGTAGTTCGGTGATTACGACTTCGCCGACAATCATCTGGTGCTCAGCAAGGACGACGCGCATGACATCGGCGCAAAGCCCGCGAGTGGCAAAGGCCGCGACGAGCACGTTGGTGTCGAGGCACACCCTCAGGACAGGATGTTGCTGGTACTCCGGATAGAACGTCTCCTTCCCTCCGATCGTGGCTTCGAAGGAGAATGCCCCACTCCACAGGCGGCGCCATGCCACAGCGTGCGCAGCCCTTATATGATTAGCGGACCTGATTAGCGCTCACGGAGGAATCATGAAGGTGGGTTTCATCGGTCTTGGCAAGATGGGCCAGGGGATGACGCGGCGGATCCTCGGCGGCAGCCACGACCTGATTGTGTACAACCGGACGAAGGAAAAGGCCGCCGACCTGGCGGCAGCCGGCGCCCGCGTCGCAACGTCGATCGCCGACGCGTGCAGCGGCCGCGACGTCGTCATCACGATGGTCGCCGACGATACGGCCGTGAAAGAGGTCACGCTCGGCACAGGCGGGGTTCGCGACTCGCTGGCCCCGGGCGCCATCCATCTCTGCATGGGCACGCACAGCGTGTCAGCGATCCAGACGCTCGCGAAGGCGCATGACGAAGCGAAGCAGAAGATGGTCTGCGCGCCGGTGCTCGGCCGACCCGATGCCGCCGCCGCCGGCCAGCTTGGCATCGTCGCCGCGGGACCCTCCGACGCGGTGAAACAGTGCGAGCCGTTGTTCCAGGTCCTCGGGCGACGGACCTTCGAGGCCGGAGCGACGCAGGAAGGCGCCGCCGCCATCAAGCTGTCCAATAACTTCGTGCTGGGAGCCGCGATCGAAGCGATGGCGGAAGCGTTCTCGCTCGTGCGGAAGTACGGCGTGATGCCGCAGGTGTTGTTCGACGTGATGACCGACGCGCTCTTCGCCGCACCCGCCTACAAGATCTACGGCAAGATCATGGTCGACGAAAGCTACGACAAGGCCGGCTTCATGACGCTGCAGGGACTGAAGGATCTGAACCTCGTGCTGGCCGCCGCCGACCAGGCCCGCGTGCCGATGCCGAGCGCGAACAACGTCCGCGACCGGTTGCTCGGCGCGATCGCGCACGGCGACGGCGAGAAGGATTGGGCCGTGATGGCGCGCGAGCAGAATCGCGCGAGCGGATTGGAAAAATGAACGTCGGGTTCATTGGCCTGGGCCGGATGGGCTCGGGGATGGCCGGCCGGATCCTCGAGGGCGGGCACGATCTCGTCGTCTACGATGTCGTGCCCCAGGCCACAGCGAAGGCAGCCGCCGCCGGCGCGCGGGTCGCCTCGTCGCTCCTTGATCTGTCGGCCGGGCGCGACGTCGTGATCACCATGCTGGCGGAAGACGCGGCGGTTCACGACGTGGCGTTCGGGAAGGGGGGCCTGTGCGATTCGCTTCCGCCAGGCGCCATTCACCTCGCGATGGGGACCTACGGCATCGGCACGATCCGGGCGCTCGCCGCCGCACACGCCGCGGCGGGGCAGACGCTCGTCGCCGCGCCCGTGCTCGGCCGGCCGGACCTCGCCGCCTCGGGACAACTCGGCATCGTTTCCGGTGGCGCGGACGAAGCCGTGCGGCGATGCGAGCCGCTGTTTACGATCATCGGCCGGCTGAGGTTTCATGCAGGCACCGAACCGGAAGCCGCCAGCGCCATCAAGCTCGCCAACAACCTCGTGCTCGGCTGCGCGATTCAGGCGATGGGGGAAGCGTTCTCGCTTGTGCGAAAGTACGGTGTGATGCCGCAGGTGTTCTACGACGTCATGACGGACGGTCTCTTTTCCGCCCCGGCGTACAAGGTCTATGGCAAGATCATCGTCGACGAAAGCTACGACCGCGCGGGGTCGACGATCGCATTGAATCTCAAGGACGCGAACCTGATCCTCGCAGCCGGCGACATCGCGCGCGTTCCGCTGCCGAGCGGCAACACGTTTCGCGACAGGCTCCTCGGCGCCATCGCGCACGGCGACGCCAACAAGGATGTCGCGGCGCTCGCCCTCGAGCAGGCGCGCGCTAGCGGACTGGCATCATGACCTTCGTGACCCGATTCGCCCGCAGGCCGCAGACGGTTTGGGCGCGAAAAGCGCTCTTCCAGATCCATCTATGGACCGGCATCGGCGTCGGCCTTTACGTCTTCGTCATCAGCCTCTCGGGCAGCGCGATCGTGTTCCGTCGCGAGATCGCGAGGCTCGCGTGGACCGCGCCGGCCGTGACGGCGACGGGCCGGCTGATGACCGTCGAGGAGCTGAGCGCCGCCGCGAAGAAAAAGTATCCGCGATTCGACATCGCCCGGGTCACCTTCTCGCGCGATCCGGCGCGCGCGGCCGTCGTGACGATGACGCGCGGGCAGCGGCAGCGCGAAAGAGCCTTCGATCCCTACACGGGAAAAGATATCGGTGATGTGGGGACGGACGAGCCAAAGCTCCTGTACTGGCTCGTCAAGCTGCACGACGACTTGCTGGCTGACCGCACCGGACGTCTCGTCAACGGGGCCGGCGCGGTGCTCCTGACTCTGCTGTGCCTCACGGGCGCGGTGATCTGGTGGCCTGGCACGGCCCGGTGGTGGCGCAGCCTGTTTGTCCGGCGGAAGGTCGGCTGGAAGCGGTTCAACTGGGACCTGCACAGCGCGATGGGCTTCTGGATGTTCCTGTTCGTGCTGATGTGGGGTATCAGCGGGATCTATCTCTCGTATCCCGAGCCGTTCGCGAATCTCGTCGATTACCTCCAGCCCGCGGCCGCCAATAGCCTCGAGCCGCGGACGGGCGACAACATCCTGGCGTGGCTCGCGCGGATCCACTTCGGCCGCGCCTACGGCACGTCGGTCAAGTGGCTGTATGTGGTTCTGGGACTCATGCCCGCCGTCCTCTTCGTGACAGGCGGGATCATGTGGTGGAACAGGGTCCTGCGGCCGGCCATGCGAAAGAGCGCACAGCCGGAATCAGAAAGTCTCAAGCCTGAAGTCGCAAGTGTGCAGACTTCAGACTTCAACCTCGAGATCTAACCTCGCGGCTTGACGGCAAACAGGCGGGCGAGAGGATAGCGGAATCCAGGTACGACGTCCTCACCATCGAGCGCGTCGCTCTCACCCAGGATCTCGGACGGCGCGCCCGGTCGATAGACGGCGACGGCGCGTTTCGGCGGAAAGACGACCCACACGAGTCGAACGCCCTTTCGCAGGTACTCCTGCACCTTCCGCTCGACTTCGGGCTTCGAATCATTGGGAGACATCACTTCGACCGCAAGATCAGGGGGACCAGGCCAGTACCCGGTCGGCAACCCCTCCTCGGGCAACCGATCCTTGCGCACGAACGACACGTCTGGACCGCGGACCGTGTCGGGGTTGCGGGCAAGCTGAAAACCGGTCTCCGCGGCAAAGACGATCCCGAGATCGTGTTCCTCGACGAAGTTCTGCAACGCAGTGCCGAGCCGCATGGTCAGTCCCCCGTGCTCGGCTCCGGGGTGCGTCATTTTGACCAGCCGGCCTTCGACCAGGTCGTACGTGAAGCCGTCGTCCGGCATCCGGATGAGCTCGTCGGCCGTGACGAGATGATCAGTGGGTGCTCGCATATGCTCCCTCTTCGAGACCGCATTGTACATCGTCATCTGCGAAGGCCGTGCCCTCGCGGAGCGCCCGCAGAGACCGTCTTTTTCGCGAACGAGGCGGCAGCATGTTGCAGAACCTGCCAGCCACTGGAAGGTGAGCCGTCGCAGTCTCTGCCCAGTGCTCGGGATAGGTCCGACGCAGCATCCCGGACACGCTCAAGCCGCCTCGCCCCCGCTGGAAAAGAGCCAGAACGGCGTCGTGGAAAGAGTAATTCCTAATTTCCGCACGCCCAGTTCGCGGTGTCCTTGAAGTTGCCGGCGCCCTTGTACTTCGTGTACTAGCTCATCTGATCTGCACGTTCCTGAACTTGACCGTGCCCGCGCCGTATTGAAGCGCGATCGGGCCTCGGGCGTGCTTCGCGTCCTGCACGTCGACCATGGACAGACCGTTGATCGCCACCGTCATCCGTGGACCCCTGGCCGTGATTTCGATCGTGTTCCACTTGTTGCCGGTGGAGATCGTCATGTCCTTCGGCTTGGCCACGTCGACGATCGCGCCCGTGCGATAGGTCTGATCCGGGCGCTTGTCAAAGATGTTCACCTCGTACGCATTCATCGCGGTCACTTGCTTCGGGTCTTCACACCGGATGAACACGCCGCTGTTGGCGTCGTCGGTGACCCAGAAGTCCGCCTTGAGCTCGAAGTCACCGTACGACGCCTTCGACACGAGAAAGCCGTTTCCCATGTCGGCTTGAACGACGCCATCAGCGAGCTTCCAGTTGGCGGTCCCGATCGGGTTGAAGCTGTCCAGGTTCCTGCCGTCGAAGAGCACCGACCACGTCGAAGCCGTCTGGGCGAGCACGCCTGGCGCCGGTGAAAGAACCATCAACCCGACGAAGAGGCAGGCGATAGCGCCTGCACATGAGTGCTTCATGGCCAACTCCAGTTCGAGAGAAAGGTATCCTCTTCGTGTTTTCGTGATTTCGTGGCCGATCGTTCCAGGCTACGGCGCCGCGCACGTCCAGTTCGCGGCGTCCTTGTAATTCCCGGTTCCCTTGTACTTCGCGTACTGCGGGTACGGGCACAGCGGACGCGTCGTCGTCGACTGCGCGTTCGCCGCGGTCACCTGAACCGGCGCCACGCCCTTCTCGCGCCATTCTGAGAGGGTGCCGATTGAGTCGAAAACATTCGGCCCTGGCCCGTTGCCGCAATGCGCCATGCCCGGAACCATGAAGAGGCGCATCCAGTCGCCCTGGTTCTTCCCCATCTTGTTCAGGACGCTTTCGTAGTAGAGCACCGTATTCTCAGGAGTGATCGTCGTGTCGCCCCAGCCGGCATACAGGAACAGTTTGCCGCCGTGCGCTTTGAACGCTTTGAGATCCGGATCGACCGCATCCACGAAGCCGACCTTGCTGTTGATGATCGGCATGTCGCGATCGAGATCAAAAGTTTTCCAGTCGTAGTCTGCGTTCTGGAAGCCCCAGATTCGGACCGTATCGGTGATGTTGGTGATCGTCGGGTTGCTCCGCTGGGCCGTCATCGGGTTGCCAAGCGCCTGTCCCGAGAAGATGAGCTCGCCCTTGCTGTTCTTCAAGCCGCCGTAGAAGGCTTCCACCGACTGCAGTTGCGGTTTGGTCAGGCAGTTGGCCCCGTCCGCGCCCTTGCACAGCAGCGTCGAGAAATCGAAGCTGCACTGCCGCGGGTTGTTCAGGAAGCCTTCCTTGTACGTGTCGCACTTCGCCAACACCGCGGCGGTCACCATCTGCGCCTTCTCTTGCGGGACCGCCTGATCCGGATTCCTCGCAAGATTGACGCTTCGCGCGAAGCCCGCGGTATGCATCTGGATGTGACGGTTCGCGAGCGCGCCGCCGATGATTCCGTCGTAATCGTCCGGGTGTCTCTGGGCGGCCATCACGGCCATGCGCCCGCCAGTCGAGCACCCCTTGAAGTACGAGTATTGCGGCGATCGATCGTAGAACGCCTTGATCAACTCCTTCGCTTTGACCGTCGTCTCGTGTGCAGCGCGGTCTGCGAAGTCCACGATCTTCTCAGGATGGCCGAGCGCGAACATGCCGTTGGGACCGTCAGCCGCGTTGTGGCCGGTGTCGGTCGCGGCGGTCGCGTAGCCGAGACGCAGCGCCACCTGCATGTCGCCGTACCCCTGGATCGCTCCCGCGAATCCGCCGTTGCCGACGACGATGAGCTTTCCGTTCCAGTTCTCGGTCGGCATCCAGAGCTCGGAGTTGATGTTTGAGTCGGAAGACGGTTTAAGCACCATCGTCACCCGGCAATGCGCGGGCAGCGTCGGAGCAGCGGCTCCACGGCCTGCTGGAGCGGCGCCTCGGCCAGCCGGTGCCGCGCCCCGACCTGCTGGTGCAACGCCCCGGCCATCCGGTGCCACACCGCGGCCATCGGGCACAGCGCCTCGGCCGGCGCCAGGTTGAACAAACGGGCCGGCCGCGACCGATTGTGCGGTCGCGATCGTCGCCTGCGCGATCGTCACCGATCGCAGACTTTCGCAGGGTGTGGCGGCGACCGCGGTGGCAAGAAGCGCGAAACTCAAGCTTGCGAGCATTGTGACCTCCTGCAGATCAGGTTCCCGGTAGGAGCAGAGAGGCCCGATTATAGGTGAGAATCCAAGTTCTCAGTTTTCAGTTCTAAGTTCCGGTTGCTGGCGTTTTTCGGCAAACCGGCTAGGCCCTGAGGTCGTAGCACAGCAGTCGCGGACCTGTCTCCCGGAACATGTCCCGCGTGTTCTGCACGACGTACAGCAGGCCCCGGCTGAGGACCGGAGCCACCCACGACTCGCGCGCCGGGAACAACCACGCCCGCGACACTTCCTTGTACCCCTTCGGCGTCAGGTCCATCCACAGCAGGTGTCCCAACTCCCCAAGGCACAGGAACTGGCCATCCACGGCCAGCAGCGATCCCCGGTAGGTTCCCATCACTTGCTGCTGCTTCTGGCCGCGCACCTCGAAGTCTTCTGTCCATTCCGGCGTCTCTCGCCACACCACTTTACCGCTCGTCGCGTCCACACACGCCAGCGAGGCGTCCGGCTCGTTCCGCCCATCGAACCCGTACAGGTACCCATCCCGGTAAATCGCGGTACTAAAGTGCAGTCCAAATTCCTGCGTGGTCCACCTCACCCTGTGTGTGAAATTCGGCCGCACCTCGACAAGGGCGCTTCCGGTGCGATAGCTCGCCGAAATGAATACCTTGTTGCCGAACACCACCGGGCAGGACGCATTGACCGACTCATGGCTGCGGCTCCGCCACGGAAAGACGAAATCCACGTGCCCCGTCGCCGGGTTGATCGACATCAGCCCGCCGGTGGGCGGATCGGACTCGCCTCCCGCAAACACAAACACGCGCCGCTTCCCGTGCATCACCGCCGGAACAGGTGAGGCGTAACTTGGACCCCACTTCCTGCCCGCGCGCCAGACCTCGCGTCCCGTCGCTTTGTCCAGCCCCGCCACGGCCGGCCCGCCCGGCGCGCCCACGTTGACAATCAACAACCGGCCTTCCACCAACGGCGTCGACGCCGTCCCAAAGAAATCCTGCGGCACTCTGTACTCCGCCCGCAGGTCCCGCTTCCACACCACCTTCCCCGATCCAAGCTCCAGGCAATGCAGCTTTCCTTCCGCCCCCATGGTGTACACCCGCTGGCCGTCGATCACCGGGCTCGACCGTGGGCCGTTGTTGTACCCGTACCGGTCCTCGAAGGCGGTGGCGTACCGAAATTCCCACTGGCTCGATCCCGTCTCCGGGTGCAGACACTCCACGATCTCCTCGTTCGCCAATCGATGCACGAACACAAGGGCGTCGCCCTTGATGGCCGGCGATGCGTATCCGGTTCCCCTGTCGTGCTCCCACACCAAGGGAGGCGGCAGCGTCCGGCTCAGCTTCGTCTCCGTGGACACCGCATTGTGCGACGGCCCCAGAAACGTCGCCCAATCGTCGGTCACGGCACCCTGTGGCAAGGGTTTGGGCTTCCGGTGCACGCGGGTTTGTCCAAACGCCGCGCCCACCCCCAGTGCCTGCGCCGCCAACGCCTGCAACAGAGCGCGTCGTGAAATCAGGTGCATCGGGCGAAATATTATCAGCTCCGCCACACGCGCAGCGCCGCACCCGGACACTGATATGGAACGACCTTGTCAAGTCAGCGTGTTGTTCGAGTACGTCCGTCATTCGTTGTTTTACGCGCGACCCTCATGTCCAACATCGGTGCGCCCAGTTTCGAGCATACGCAGCATCAGTGGTGGCCGAAGTG
>JBGPKK010000205.1:0-8115 GCA_041485905.1 Vicinamibacteria bacterium | reverse complement strand
GAATTCGTTCGCGCCGGCGCGCATGGCCTGAAGAATCAGATCCGAATCGGCGGCCAGGGCGATGGCGAAAATGCCGGCCCCGGGCGACGCCGCGCGCACTCGCTCGATGCTCGGCATCATCGACAACGCGTCGCTTCGCAGATCCACGATGACGAGATCCGGCGGCGCGCCGTCACGCGCCGCCCGGTCGTCGATCAGGCTGATGGGCGTCGGCCCCGCCCTCAACAGACGTCCGGCCTGTCGTTGGAACTCTTCGTCCTTCGAAATGATCTGTGCCGCGAGCTGTGCCATGGTGTCGAATCTGCTACTTGGTCAAACGAATGATCTGGTTCTGCAAGGCCTGAAACGCGGGACCCACGTCTGCTTCAGTGGCCGCGAAGTAGTACTTGCCTTCGAGCTGAGCGTTGTTGAAGTCCGGCGAGCGCTTGTCGTTGGAGATGCGCATGAGAATGTCCTCGGGCTTTTCCGGCATCGTCCCGAGGTTGTATTTGACCAGGTCGCCCATCCCGATCGTGAAAATGCGGATGCGGTAGTCGCCGTTATCGTTCCGCGCCTGGTCGGCGATGATCTCCAGGAGATTCCTGGCGGCGTTGTTGATGTTGAACACCTGGGCGGGATATCGCCCGGTGCCGACGTTTTTCTGCCTCAATCCTCGAATGCTGGATTGCGCCGCACCGTTCACGGTCAACGCCGACGTCTGCAACGGAAAGGATGTGGGGATGCCGGAGCTTCGGTGGTGCGAGTGGAAGCTCGCTAACGGCAAGTACTGCACGAGCGGAAGGGTGGTCGGATCGTTCCAGTTCGCGACTGTCAGGCTGTACGAGGGGCTTGCGGCGCCGCTGTCCGTGTCATACAGACCCGCGATCGTCGGATTGTTCCAGGTCTGGCCGTCGGGATCTGGATTGTTTTTCGGGAAGTCGTACGTTCTCAGTCCCTTCGCTACCCCCGGCGACGCGTCATAAATGCCGGGAACGCTGTTGGACGCTCCGTCCGTGAACAGCACGATCACTCGAAAATTCGACTGCTGACCGCTTGGAACCGCCCTGAGCTCGTCCCACCCCCGATACAGGCCTTCCACCATGGCGGTGCTGCCGCCCGGAAGCGGACCGGGCACGTCACCCATGACCGTGGTCTTCGCAAACCCGCGACTCGAGGGCATGGGATCGATCACGTGCGCTCCGTTCCCGAACGTCAGCAGCGAGACGCGATCGTGGGCTCCGTCGAACGCATCGATGAAACTGACGGCCGCATCGTGGACCGCAGGCCACTTCGAGCCAATCGAGCTCGACACGTCCAGCACGAGGGACAGGTCCACCATCCTTCGCGTGGCCTCCCCGAGGCTGCCGACCGTGACCTGATTGATATTGCCGAGCCTCATGAAGGTCGTGGGCAGAACCGCCGAGGCGGTGATGGTGACAATGTTGACGCCCCTGGCGTCATCGGTTCGCAACGCAAAAAAACCCGGATTCGCTGTCGGGTCCGGCGTCAAAGACGTCCCCATGAACCCGGGAGCAAAGTTGGCCTTGAAGATCCGCGTCGCCTCGCCCTGCGGGTCTCCGCTGTTGAGATGACGTGCCGCGCCCAGCGCCGCCCCGTCCGCCGCCTTGGTCAACTGGGTCTTCACCACGTAGGCCCTGCCGGAATCGACGGCAAGACCGGTGAAGAGCAGCAATCCCGTCAGGATCACCGCCATATAAATGAGAGCAACGCCCGTTTCGCTGGAGAAAACAGAATCGCGTCTGTGCCTGGTCATTGCCGTGGCCCTTTCAGAAAGCTCCACCACACGTCTCCGGCGCTAGAAGTACGCAATCGAATACAGGGTTTGCGGTACCGTCACCCCGAGCCGATCGAAGGGCGTGATCAGAGGGTGCCTGGAGAACACTTCGGTGACGTAGATCATCCCTCCACGGGCAGCGACCAGATTGGCCGGCAGATTCGTCACCTGCAGACTCGCATCGTTGTCGGAGTTGGCGGCCCGAAAGTCGGGGCCTGCCCCAAACGAGCCGCTGCCCCTCGTTTGCAGCTGACTCTGGCCCGAGAAGCTTCCGTACTCGTAGCGTTGGTACAGGACCAGCTTGTCGTAGTTGGTCGACCCGGTGGTCGCGCCCTTTTTGATCACGGAGAAAATCATTTTCGAGCTGGCCGCGAAATTCACCGGCCGACTGCTCATGCTGCTCATGGCCGTGGCCGCATCCTGAAGAGTGGTGTCGCGGGAAATCAGGTTCGAGCCTTCCCGGGTCAGCCTGGTCACAATCTGCTGATCGAGCAGCACGTACCCCACCTCGACGACTCCGAGCACGATCACCAGGACAAGGGGCAGAATCAGAGCAAATTCGACCATGCTCTGTCCGCTGTCCTGACGCGTCGGCACAAAGAATCGTCTGGTCATTGGAACAGGCTTTCGTTCTTCATCGACGACTCGACCCTGAAATTGACCAGGCCGTTTGGAAAAAACGGCCGGAGCAGCGGGGTCATGATTTGCCACGTGTAATCGACCGTGACCTTCTCGATGTCGCTCGGCGCTCCGCTCCCCCCCGCCCAACCGCCCGCGCCGGGTGAAAGATGGCTGAAGGTAAACGCGTTGTCGGCGAGCGTCAGAGTCGGCGTGTTTTGCCGCATGGCCGTCCGAATGGAGTTTTCCCGGTTAAGGCCCGGCATCAGATTGCCCGTGATGGCGAAGCGCGTCGCCTGATTGACGCCGTTCTGCAGCGACAGATTTACAAAGAACAGCGTCGCGAAGTCGATCGCCGAGAACGTCAGCAGCAGGAGCAGCGGCGTGATAATCGCTGCTTCGACCAGCGTGGCGCCTTTCGAATCGCGGAGCCGCCTCAAGAGTCGAGTACGCATAACCTCGCTCCCTACTGCTGCGTGGACTTCTTCGCGAGCTCGGCCTGGTAGGCGGTTTCGGCGGCCTTGAGCTTCTCGGAGGCCGCCTCGATGACCTTCTGCTGACGGCGATCGATCTCCGCTTGACGGCGGGCGGCCTCTTCCGCGCGCTTGGCGTTTTCAGCGTCCCGCTTGGCCTGCTCGCGCGCGACCTTTTCCTGCTGCACGCGATCCTTCGCGGCTTTCCGCTCTTCCTCGGCGGCCTGCTCCGTCTGCCGTTTCGCTTCTGCCGCGCTCGCGCGCTGGTCGACAACTGCCTTCTCGCGCGCCTTCTCGGCTTCTTGACGCCGGGCACGATCCAGTACTTTCTGGTCCGGTGCAGCCAGCGGGCGCTGGGCGGCGGGCGCGGGCTTCGCACTCAAAGGCGCCGGAGCCGCTGTGACGGGATCGGCGATCCGGGGTCCCGACGGCGTGAGCGCCGAGAGCGCAGTCGCGGCCGCGGCCGGCGACGCCGGTGCGATCTGCTGGGGCGCCGGCAGGCTGGCCGGCACGGGTGTCGTCGCGTGCGCCTCGCCGCTGGAAGGCTGCGGTCGGAATGCCGGCGGCGCCGGCTCAATCGTCTTCTTGTCCGGCAGCTGCGGGAGGAACGGCTCGAGCGTTCTCGGAAGCGTCGGGGCCACACCGCTCGAGCCGCGATCGAGGATCTGCGGCGTGATCATGACGACGAGCTCCGTCTGATTCTTCTGCGCCGCCTTGCTCTTGAACAGAAGGCCGAGAATCGGGATGTCGCCGATGCCGGGGATCTTCTGCAGCGTCGAATTCAACGTGTTGTTCAGGAGCCCGGCAATCGCGAACGTCTGCCCGTCCTGCAGCTCGACCTCGGTTTCCGTGCGGCGCGTGCTGAGCGCCGGAATCCGGAATCCGCCCAGCGTGACGGCGTTGGTGAAGTCCAGCGTACTGACTTCCGGCCTCACTTTGAGATGGACCCGATCGCCGGCCACCGTCGGGGTGAAATTCAGCCGGATGCCGAACTCCTTGAAGACGACGCTGACGCCGATGTTCGCGCCCGAGCCCTGCGCAATGGGAATGGGAAACTCTCCGCCGGCCAGGAAGCTCGCTTCCTTGCCGCTCTCGGCGACGAGGTTCGGCTCGGCCAGGCTCTGGAAGAGGCCCTTGGTCTGGAGCGCCTTGATCGCCATGCCGAGGTCGAACTTCTCGCTGAACAGAAACAGGTTGAGAAAGTCGCTGAACGTGAACTTGCCTGAAGCGCTCGTCGGGTCTGTTCCGAAGTTGCTGTTGGGTTTCGTGTAATCAAGGGCATCGAAGCCCGGAGCGGCAAACTGCTGCGTCGTCACCCGCGCAAGAGTGTTCTTGATGCCGGTCGGGCCGGTAAACCACGACACGCCGAGCTCGGTCATCGCGCTGCGGCTCACCTCGGCAAACCGGACGCGCAGCAGGACCTGTTTGGCGGGCACGCCGCCTTCCTGCACCTGCAGCAGATTGACGACGTCTTCCTTCTTGTCCACGTAGCCGGCCGCGACTTCGACCGCCTTCTCGGCCACAAACTTGGTGGACACGATGCCGGCCACGACGATCGAGCGACCGTTGCCTTCGACGGAGATGTGTTCGTTGGGAAAAAGCTCGTGTACCTGGGTGGTGAGCCGCGACAGATCGCGCTGCACCGTCACGTCGTACCGCCGAATCGCGCCCCCGCGATCCCACACGAACATCGAAATGGTGCCGGGCATCTTCCCGTGCACGAGAAGTTGAGCGGATGAGGTGACCAGGGCATCAGCCACATCGGCGCTGGTCAGCGACACGCGCTGGATGGCTGACCCGGTGTCGATGACGGCCGACCGGCCGACCATCAGGTTGATGTTCTCGGGCTCGGCGGCATAAACGGAGCCGCCCGCAACGGCGATAAGGATGATCAACGCGGCGATTGAGCGGCTCATCGCGCGGCCCACCTGACCCACCCGACTTACCCACCCCTTGATCACCATTACTGTTGCTCCTGGCGCACGACTTCACGTGCGCGTTTATCGCCGCGGATGACTTCGACCGATGAAAAGTCCGGCGCGTAGACCGGAGCCTGCGCTGGGGCAACCACGGCCGCCCCAGGGGTCGCGCGAGATCGAACCACCGCCAGCCTCACCGGAGAGACCATGCCAAGCAGCGCCGAAGGTCGCACGCCGCGGGTTAACACGACTTCCGTATCCAGCGGATTTCTGAGGGCGAGTTGAATCTTGCCTTCGCTGCTTGCGAGCGTCAGCCGCTCGGCTTCCTCTGGATTGACGAGCAGCGTGACGACGGTCACCGGCATCGGCTTGTTCTTCTCGGTGTCGCGCTCGATCTTGGTCCCCGCAGCCAGCACCTGCACGTTCGTGAGAATCACTTTCGAGGTCATGTCAGCCCTCTGTTCTGTGGGGCTCACCACCACGAGAACGTCGACGCGAGTTCCGGGCAGGACGTAGCCCGCGACGCCGATCACTTCGTTGACGCGGACCGATATCGCCCGCAGTCCTTTGGGAATCACGGGCGGCAGACCGGCGCCGGCGCCCTTCAACGCCAGCTTGTTCGGGAGGATCGGCTCGTTCTCGATCACCGGAAAGATCAAGCCGCGTCCGATCACCTCTGCTTTATCGCGGATCGCGTCTTTCGGGACCGCGTTGGCGGGCCAGGAGATGACGTTCAGGTCACCGGCCTTCAGCTCGGCGCCCACGTCAAGATCCGACGCGGCCACGACGACCGGCCGCGTGGGAATGGTCTCCGTGCGGCCCGGCTTCTGCATGAAGTTGTACGTGGCGAAGGCCAGCGCCCCACCAGCGGTGAGCGCGAGAAGGGCCACGAGAAAAACGCGCATGCGTGCCATAAAGGTCCCCTTACCACCCAAGCGCCGCTGCGAGGGCCCCAATGGCAATCGCCGGCGCATATGCGAAACGGTTGTTTGTTGCTCCACCTTCGATCGCGTTGACGTTGGCGCCAGCTGTCCGCACGAGCGCTGCGGTCCGCTCGACGGTCTCGCGCAACACCCGCCGGTGCCGGGCGACAATCACCGCGAGCACTCCACCGGCGATTGCGGCGTACAGGAACGCCATGACGATGCCTTTGGGCCCCAGCAGCGTGCCGAGCGCGGCGAGCAGCTTCACGTCGCCCGCGCCCGTCGCACCGATGAAATGACCCGGCAGCATGACCAGCAGCCCGACGACCAAGCCGGCGAGCGCCGCGGTCAGCGTGAGCCCGCTCAGGCGCAGGCCGGCGAGCGTCATGCCGAGCGCGGCGACACTGAGCGTCAGCTGATTCGGCACGCGGCGCGACCACAGGTCGACGACCGCGCTCGCACCGCCGCCCGTTCCGACCGCCGTCACGACTAGCGCCTCAGATGCTTTGAACAATGGGTGCCCACAATCTGGTACTGACGACGTTGCCGAGCGTTCCGACCGCCACGATCGCCGCAAGGGCGATCAACACGACGAGAAGTCCGTACTCGAGAAGATCCTGGCCGCGGTCTTCACGAACCAGCCGACCGACGGCAACACGCACGCGAACCATGTGATCTCCAGTCCCCAGTGCCAGTCGCCAGTCCCCAGTCGCGATGTGGCACACGACTGGACGACTGGCAACCGACAACCGGCGATGTGGTGCGTTACGCAGGGATCGCCGCGACGATCGCGTTGAATACCTCAACGACCTTGGCGCCGGCCGCGGTGACGGCCACGACGCAGAAGAGCGCGATCAGGGCGACGAGCATCGCGTACTCGATGAGATCCTGGCCCTCTTCATTGCGCGCGAACGATCGCATCCTAGCAATCAGATCCATGACGTTCCTCCTGGCACGTTTTCGACGCGCACTGACGAATAGGTCAATCGATGTGGCAGCGTGCGCCGTGCGCTACGCCGGGATCGCGGCGACGATCGCGTTGAACACCGCAACAACCTTGCCGCCGGCCGCGGTGACGGCCACGACGCAGAAGAGCGCGATCAGGGCGACGAGCATCGCGTACTCGATGAGGTCCTGGCCCTCTTCGTTGCGCGCGAACGATCGTAGATGGTTGATCAGATACATAATGTTCCTCCCGCGCGCCGTGTCGACGCGCACTGCCGAGAATGTGTGCGGATTGCGATCGACCTGGTCGGCGCGATCGCGTGACGACAGGTCACATCGCAACTGGTGTGCCACGATGCGCGACGGACAAACCTCGGACCGCGCAAACCGCCACACGTAGCTGCACTTAACGCGACTTCGCGGTGATCGTCGCGGGGACCCGCGGACCCAGCGGATCGACCCGTCGCTGTGCACATTCGTAACCGCAGACGCGCTTTCCGTGGGATCGCCAGGGCACACACAGAGTTGGTTGTGGATGGCGAATTTTGTGATCGTGCAGATCGTCGAACAATTTCGCACGGGATCGCGCAGCGGCTTGATGACCCGCGCGTGGGAACGCTATTTGCCTCTGACGCGGCCGTGGGTGTGTCTGCTTCCATCCGACGGGCGCTCGGCGACGCCCTGCTGTTCGCATGCGGTGTGATGATTCTCGTGTTCGCGCTCGTCGTCACAGATGGCCGCGTACGGGAGCGGGCGATGATGGTGGTGGGCGCCGGAGCGCCGGCGGCGCATCTGGCCGACCTCGGTACGCGGGTGAGCGACCTCTCCGAGATCGTCGTGCGGGTCGTCTGGGACTGGAGTCGCGGCCACAGACCCCTGACGATCTTCGCGGCGGCCGCGCTCGTGCTTGTCATCGCGGTCTTGCGGCTCTAAACCTATGGCCCTGATCCTTGCGATTGAACCCGACCGACGACAGGCCGCGCGGCTCACGAGCCTGATTCGCGCCCGTGTCGGAGCGCATCTGGTGCTCGCCGAAACCACCGAGCAGGCGCTCGGCGCGATCGGCGATCGGGTGCCCGATCTCATTCTGATTCCCGCGCTCCTGGCGCCGCAGGACGATGCGGCGCTGGCAGCGGCGTTGCGCGTGATCGCCACCGCCGCCCACGTCCAGATGCTGACGATTCCGGTGCTGGCCGCCGCGAGCCAGCGGAATCAGCCACGGAGCCTCCTGGCCCGGTGGCGCCGCGCCGAACCTGCCGCGTCCGACGGCTGCGATCCCGCGATGTTCGGCGATCAGATTGCCGCGTACCTCGCAGAAGCTGCCGCCCAGCGCGCTGGCGACGAAACCGCGCTGCCTCTGCCTGGCGACATCTCGACGGATGAAGCACGGCCAGCTGCCGATCCGGTCGTCGAGGAACTGCCGGCCGTCGCCTGCGCGATGGAGGAAACGCCAGTCGCCGTGG
>JBGPKK010000204.1:0-8150 GCA_041485905.1 Vicinamibacteria bacterium | reverse complement strand
GGCGTCGCGCCGGGCATGTCTGTCACCGTGACTGCGGGCGAGAAGAGCCTGCCGCTCTGTTCGTATCCTTCGTATCCGAGATACGTGACCGGGCCGGTGACGTCGGCGTCATCGTACCGGTGCAATCAGCCTTGATGAACCTGCACACTCAAGTGCGATCAGGACGCAGGAAGGCGTCCTTCAGTCCGCTTTCATTCGGACTGTCGGTCACGGCCGCGAGCACGATGCGGTGCTCGATCGCCACAACTTCAAGCGCGGAATCTATGGCAGCATCAACGAGAACTGAAGCATCCGCCTATCGCGCGCGTCGCCGCCACGTATCGCCTGACCCGCGCGTTGACGTTGTATGCGACGTCACCGTCGAAGTCCCTGCCGTTCGTATCCATCCAGACATTGTCAGCGGCGTCGATGCAATGCAAAGTTCACGACAGCCAGCTTCTCCGGTCGGTCGAAGCTGCCGCTCATCGCCCGCGTCCGGCGCCATTTTCGGCCTTCGCGTTCATGTCGCACGACAGAGATTCTCCGATATTCCTGTTGTTGCTCGCGATCAGCGGTGATGCGAGGGACGGGGTTGAGCCTCTGCTCGGCGTTCTCCGCGATAAGCGCCGTAGTGTTTGGAGGAGACACTTTTGGCGGCGTTCAAACGAGAAGACTCGCGAGAATGTTCGCGTCGAGTGTCATGTCGAGTGTCATTGCGCTGGCAAAACCGGCAAACGGACGCGAATGGATGAAAGCCGATGACAGAATCCGAAAACGCTAAAATGCTGGCGTCGTGAGGCTTACGCGAAAAAAGCCCGTCTCTATTGGGGTTTCGTGAAATCGATTTCAAGACTCCCTCTCTCTCCGCCAATTAATCTGTTCTACGGAACTGACTTAGCGGTTTCGCCTCGTTCCGTCTCCGACATGTCTCCCTCGGCGCTGTGTGAGTTCAGTCACAGACGGCGTCCAGCAGGCGCCGTATGATCCCGCTGTGTCTTTCATGAGAGGGAGGTCCGTATGAAGAATGGACGACGTTTCGTGGCGGCCGTGGCTGTTTCCAGCCTCCTTGCCGTCGGTTTCACCTTCGGCGCCGCAACCACGACGGCATACGCCGCAGGGTCCAATTCGGCCACGGCCGCGAGCCTGGCCAGATTCTGCGACGGGCTCGCTGCGTACATCGAAAGGCTCAAGTCGCTGCCTGAGACGCGGCTGCGGGCTTTCCTCATCGACGTCGCAGAAGCGCTCCAGGCCCATTACTGCGGCGGCTAACTTCCAGGGGCCGGACCCGCCGAGGATGCTCGAAGACAAGGCCCAACAACGACGCCTCGTCTGACGCGAGGCGTCGACGGTCTGCAGAGGCGCCGGTTTAGGGGGAGCAGAGCTACCGACTCCACTCGGGCCCGCCTTGCTTCAGCCCCCCTCGGCTCGGTGGAGCCGGTCCAGTGCGTTCCGGTCCAGGATCTCGATCCGCTTTCGGCCGAGCCTGATCATCCCGGATTGCTGAAAGGTCTCCAGAATCCGGCTCACGACTTCGCGGCTCGTCCCCAGCTCGTCGGCGAGCATCTGATGGGTTGTGGCGTCGGGCTGCCGCTGAAGGAGCAGGCGCGAAGCCAGCCGCTGGTCGACCCGGCGGAAAGCCACGTCGTCAACGAGGGCCATCAGGTGCGCCACCCTCTGGGAGAGGGAGTTGAACACGAAGACTCGGAAGGCTGCGGACTCCAGGACCATCTCCAGGAACACGTTCCGTGGGACGGCGAGGAGAGACAGCTCCGTTTCTGCCGTTCCGATCGCGGGATAGGACGCCTCGCCGAGTAGCGTCACGACCGTGATGACGCAGCTTTCCCCAGGGTTGAGACGGTACAGGAGGATCTCGTGGCCCTCAGGGCTGATCTTCGAGGCCCGGATGATCCCTTCGATGAGCAGCGGATAGTACGTGCAGGGACTGCCGTCACTGAACAGCCGCCGCCCCACGGGTGCCTGGACCGGCTTGGCCGTCTCTTCGACCTTCTTCAGAAGAGCAGCGGGCAGCGCCCGGAGCACCGGGTAAATGCGAAGGAGTCTTGCGCGCTCTGGCGGAGTCAACTGGCACCCTCCCGCTGAAGGACGCGCACGAGGTGGCGCTGGTGAAATCGACGGCGTGCCGCTCGCCTCAGCTTCGACCGTCGGCGCAAGATATGTGCCCAGACCTCCTGGCAGCCAGCGCAAGCGACCGAGATACGCACTACTCCGTATCTCTTTTATTTCTTAACGGTTACACGCCACCGCCGTCCGGGCCGGGAGCATGGGAGCGCGGATTCAGAAGATTCCGCTTTCAAGAAATGTATAGGGATTCGTCGCCCAGCACCAATCCGGCGGAAGTCATCCGCGCGCGCCCGCTCGTAGTGCGCATCGACATCATCGACATACACGAAGAGACCCGAATTCGCGACGTCAGAGGCCAGCGGGGAATTGAGCCCAGTGACATTTGCGAGTCGACTCCTCCTTCATCTTCGTCATTACACTCATGATTGACACGTCAGCCGGCGCGGGCGGATAGTGTGTCGGCGCCCGTCGTCACGGGCGGGCGACTCTCGAGGAATCCATGCGTAGAACCTGCACGACCGTGGTGGTTGCGATGGTGCTATGGGCGATCGGCCTGGCTGGTGCGAGGGCGCAGACCCAGGCCCCACTGCACGACAGCCAGTATTCCGACGCGGATATTGCCTACGGGGCAACGCTGTACACAGCCAAGTGCGTCACCTGTCACGGCACGCAGGGCGACGCGATCGGTGCGGTCAATCTTCGGAGCGGCACGTTCCGGAACGCCCTCGTTGATCGAGATCTCGAACGCTTCATACGGGCCGGTTCGCCGGCCGGCATGCCCGCGTTCAGGCTGGACAACGCCGACATGGCGGGCATCGTCGCCTACCTTCGCAACATGAATTATTTTGACACCGCGGCAGTGAAGACCGGCGATGCTGCCCGCGGCTACGCCCTCTTCGACGGCAAGGGCCGCTGCGCCGGGTGTCACCGCATCGGTGTCGCCGGATCGCGCGTGGCCCCCAACTTGAGCGAGATCGGCTCGGCTCGCAGCGCCGGGTCCCTTCAGCGCTCGTTGCTCGATCCGACCAGCCAGATGATGCCGATCAATCGTCCGGTCCACGTGGTCAAGAAGGACGGCACGATCATCAACGGCCGGCGGCTCAACGAGGATACCTATAGCCTGCAGATCATCGACGATCGCGAGCGGCTTCATTCGTTGCTGAAGGCCGACCTTCGGGAGTACGCGATCTCCACGACGTCGCCAATGCCGTCCTACAAAGGCACGCTCTCCGAGGAGGAGATCGCCGACGTCCTCGCCTATCTGCTTTCCCTGAAAGGACAATAGCCATGACCGGCAGACGACAGTTGTTCGCGTGGTGTTTCCTGCTGCTAATCTGTCTCTTCTGCCTGCCCGTGACGGCGCAGCGCCCGCCGGAGCAGGTCAAGATCGACGCTGGACTCATCACTGGCTCGACAGGCACCGCCCAGGCGTCCGTTCGCGTGTTCAAGGGCATTCCGTATGCCTCGCCGCCTCTCGGCGAAAATCGCTGGCGCGAGCCGCAGCCGCCGGCGAAATGGGACGGTGTGCGCAAGGCCGACGCGTTTGGCGCACCCTGCACGTCGGGGCCGGCCGCCGGCCGTGGCGGCGGTCGCGGAGCGCGAGGGGCGCCGGGTGCGCCCGGTGCGGCCGCCGCACCGCCTCCCCCGCCTCCGCAGGCCGCTCCGCGGGAGCCGGCGCGGAGCGAGGATTGTCTCTATCTCAACGTCTGGACCAGCGCGAAGAGCGCGGGCGATCGTCGGCCCGTGATGCTCTGGATTTACGGCGGTGGCTTCACCGGTGGGTCCGGCGGACTGCAGTGGTACGACGGCGAGAACCTGGCCTCGAAGGGCCCCGTCATCGTCACGTTCAATTACCGCCTCGGCTCGCTTGGGTTCTTCGCGAATCCTGAGCTTGCGAAGGAATCGGGACACAACGCGTCGGGCAACTACGGGATGATGGACGCCATCGCCGCGCTGCAGTGGGTGAAGCGCAACATCGGCGCGTTCGGCGGCGATCCGAATAACGTGACCGTGGCTGGCGAGTCGGCGGGCGCAATCATGGTGGGCGCGCTCGTCGGGTCACCACAAGCCAAGGGGCTGTTCAATCGCGCGATCGCGGAGAGCGGCGGCTGGATGGGGCTGACGATGGCCCGCATGCGGACGGGTGCCTCCGCTCAGGCAGACGGCGTCAAGTCGATGGAGGCGCTCGGCGTGACAACGATCCGCGATCTGCGCGTGAAGCCGCTCAACGAACTGACCGGTCTTTCGGCGGGCGGTCTGGTGGTCGACGGGTATCTGATTCCCGAAGAGGAATCGTTGACGTTCATGAACGGCAAGCAGAACGCCGTCGACGTCCTCACGGGTTCGAACAAGGACGAAGCGAACTTCGGGATCTGCGGCCCGGGCGTCGGCCTGGCGGGTCGCGGCGGCGGCGCCGGCATGACCGTCGAGGCGTTCAAGACCGCCGCGCAGCGCAAGTTCGGCGAGATGGCCGATCAGTACCTGAAGCTCTATCCCGTCTCGTCGGACGCCGACGCGGCGCGTGCGGCGCACGAAGCCTGTGGGGACGAGGTCAACTGGAACATGCGCCAGTGGGCCGCGGCGCAGGCGAAACACGGGAAGAAGGCGTACACGTACTTCTTCACCCGCGTTCCCACGATGAACGGTCAGCCCTCGCCACAGGGCGCCACGCACACGGCGGAAATCTCGTACGCCTGGAACAACCCCAAAGGGCAGGCGACACAGACATGGAACGAGGTCGATACGAAGCTCGGCGACACGATGTCGTCGTACTGGGTGAACTTCATCACCAAGGGAGATCCTAACGGCAGCCGCCTTCCGCAGTGGCCGCAGTACAAGGATCTCGCCACGAGCAAAGTCATGGTGCTGGGCGACACGCCGCAGGGGGAACCGGCGCCGCCGGCAGCCAAGCTGAGTTTCTATCAGGCGGCGTTTCAGCGGCTGCTCAAAGCAGCAGCCGCCAATTAGCGCCGGCCGGACGAGGCGCTGGACGCGTTCGTGTCCGGAACGAGCATCCGGATCGTTCCGTCCTGTCTCGACGTCAGGAGCAGTTCTCCATCGCGGGTTCGGCTGATATGGAGATCGGCCCTGGGGATGCTCGCACCCATGGTGCGATCGATGAGCTCCTGCATCGACACATTCACACGGGTGCCGTTGGCGTCGCGCACGTACAGCTGGATTTCTTCGATTGATGCGACGGTCTGCGGGATGCCGTCGTCCGCCTTTTTCATCTCGGCGAGATCGGCTGCGAACACGCGTCCCGTGGGGATGTCGCCGAAGATGAACTTGCCGCGAAGCGCGGCGATCCGGCCGTGATACGCGAAGCCGTCGCTGATGGCGCGACCCTCGTCATGGTCGTAGATGGCGACGGGATACGTAAAGCCGTCCTTTTGACGGCCATTGAGCACATCGGCGGGAAGCGCGAACAGCTCGTCGAGCGCCCCGCCGCGCCACCGGCCGTTCTCCCAGTACCCCTCGCGCCGCATCCAGCCGTAGTTCTCGCCGTTGCGGACGATATTGATCTCTTCGATCTGACTCATGCCGATGTCGGACGCGAACATGGTTCCATCGGAGTCCCATGAGAGGCGGTGCGCGTTCCGGAAGCCGTACGCGTAGATCTCGCCGAGCGTCTTCGGATCGCCGTCGGCGGCGAACTTGTTGGTCATCGGGATCGTGTAGTCGCCGAGCCCTTTCACCCCGTGCGTGACGGTCGGACTGCGCGGGTCGAACCGCAGGATGGCCGTCATGATGGAATCGAGGCGCTGAGTCTGTGCCGGGTTGCTGGCGTTCGGCCCGCCGCCGTTGCTGAATCCGTGATCGCTGCCGCTGGTGTAGAGCAGGCCGTAGTCGGGATCGCCGGGCCTCGCGTCCGGATTGAACTCGACCGCGCCCATCGGGTGGGTGAGATTGGCCACGACGTGGCTCCCACGAAGCAATTCCCGTCGTGTTCCATCGAACACGTTGGCCGCCGGGTTCGTGGCGTGCCACTCGGTGATGATGTCGTGGTAGGTCACGTCCTTGGGACCGAACCCGGGCGGGATGAAGTCCGGCGCCTTCGGATTGCCGGGGCCGCGTTCGGCATGCACGGTATAGAACAGGCCGTTTCGCGCGAACTCGGGATGAAAAACGAATCCGATGAAGCCGCTTTCCAGCCGGTTGTAGACGGCGTTCGGAAACGCCGCGGCGAGGTCGGCCCAGACGCGCGGCTGGTTGTTCGCGTCGATCAGGTAGAGGAAGCCGCGCGAATCGTTGGCGAAGCGCCGCCCGTCGGGAAGGTCGCGCACGTAGCTGACACGTGCCCAGCCGGCAGGCGACACGTCCTGATCGGCAGGGCGAATACCGCGCGTATCGGGAAGCCGGAGGAGGTCCTTGATCTCGACTGCAAGACCCCTCTTGGTGATCGGCGCAGGAATGGGGTTGGTCCGAATCTGCGCCTGGATCGCGCCGACCGTCCAGATTGCCAGCAGGACCGCCACGACGAGCCGCATCCCTCTTGCCATGTATGCCTCCGCGAGATTCTTGATCGGGAGCACCTTACTCGAGAGGATAATCCGGAGCAACGCAAGATCGACGACTGAAGGGACGATAGAGATGAACGGAAGACAACGGCTGTTCGCAGGGTGCGTGGGATCTCTGATCTGCCTGCTGTCCTTCCGCGTGCACGGGCAGGTGACGTCCGAGCGCCTGGCCGCCGCGGCGAATGAGCCGCAGAACTGGTTGACCTACTCCGGCAACTACTCCAGCACGCGCTACAGCCCGCTCAATCAGATCACGCCGGCGAACGTCAAGAATCTGAAGCTCCAATGGGTCTACCAGTCGCCGGTCGCCGGCAACTGGCAGACCACGCCGCTTGTCGTCGACGGCATGATGTACATCACCCAGCGTCAGAACGACGTCGTCGCGCTCGACGCGACGACGGGCCGTGCGTTCTGGATCTACCGCTACACACCGGCCCAGGATCGCATCGTCTGCTGCGGCGCCAACAACCGCGGGCTTGCGATTCTCGGCGATACGCTGTTCATGGGAACGCTCGATGCGCAGCTGATTGCCATCGACGCCAAGACCGGACGCGCCCTCTGGAAGACCGAGGTTGCGAGCACCCAATCCGGGTACTCGATCACGCACGCGCCGCTGGTCGTCAAGGACAAGGTGATCGTGGGCGTCGGCGGCGGCGAGTACGGCATCCGCGGCTTCATCGCGGCCTACAACGTAGCAACCGGCCGCGAGGCATGGCGCTTCTACACCATTCCAGCGCCGGGTGAGCCGGGTTCCGAAACCTGGGAGCGCTGTCCTCCTCAGACGACGACTACCTTTTGTGATCCGGAGGCGTGGAAGCATGGCGGCGGCTCGATCTGGCTGACCGGCTCCTACGATCCACAACTCAACCTGACGTATTGGGGCGTGGGCAACGTCGGCCCGGATTACAACGGCGCGCAGCGGCCCGGCGACAATCTCTACACCGACTCAGTCGTCGCCCTCGATGTCGACACCGGCAAGCTGAAGTGGCACTACCAGTTCACGCCGCACGATCTCTACGACTACGACTCGGTGCAAGTCCCGGTGCTCGTCGACAACTGGGCAGGCAGCCGTGTCAACGTCGTCACCTGGGCAAACCGCAACGGCAATTTCTACGCGCTCGACCGGGAAACGGGACGCTTCCTGCTCGGAAAGCCGTTCGTGAAGGTGAACTGGATGAGTCAGTTCGACGAGCGCGGCCGCCCCTTGCAGACGCCGCAGCCGGACGGCCAGCCGACCTATCCGGGCAATCAGGGCGGGACGAATTGGTACTCGCCGTCATTCAGCCAGCGAACCGGGCTCTTCTACGTCTCCGCGTGGGAAGACTACGCGAGCATCTATGCTCCGGCGCCGGCGCAGTACAAGGAAGGCACGAACTTCGGCGGCGGCGGCCCGCGGAATTTGTCGGCGGTGCCCGGCGCGCCCGGTTTGGGCCGGTCCCCTCTCAATACGTGGACCGAAGCGGCCGGTCACGGCGCGGTGATCGCGATCGATCCGGCGACGGGGCGGGAGAAGTGGAAGTTCAAGATGACCGACGTGACCGACAGCGGCATTCTGACGACGGGGTCGGACCT